>JACPUD010000071.1 GCA_016192435.1 Rhodocyclales bacterium
CTGCCGCATTTCGCTCAAGCGCAGCGAAGCCGCATTCGCCAAGGCGATGCGGGCCTGGAATTTCCGCGACCTGGGCGCGGGGCTGGAATGGGAGGGCGTGGTGCCCGGCCCCGACCGCCTGCGCTTCATGGGCATGACCTCGCGCTACGTGGCGCTGATCAGCGACTATTCGCTGCACGAGGCGCCGCCCGCGGCCGCAGGCAATGGCGACTTCGCGGCGCGGCACAAAGTTGGCGCAGGCGCCACGGTGATCTGATGGACCGTCGCCGCTTTCTCGCCGCGGGCCTGGCGCTGACGCCCATCGCCGCCGCCCTGTCGGCCTGCGGCAGTGCCGGCGCCTGGCCCGAAGGCATGGCCGAAATCAAATGGGACCGCGATACCTGCACGCGCTGCAGCATGGTCATATCCGATCGCCGCTTTGCCGCCGAGCTGCGCGGCGGCGAAAAGAACACCGTGTTCAAGTTCGATGACATCGGCTGCGCCGTGTTCTGGATGCGCGACAAGGCGAAGGACTTTCCCTGGATGGCCGAGCCGGCAACGCGCCTCTGGGTGGCCGATGCCGCGGGCAAGGGCGAGAAGTGGCTGGAAGCGCGCAAGGCCTACTACGCCGGCGGCAGCATGTCGCCGATGGGTTACAACCAGTCCGCCCGCGCCTACGCCGAGGCAGGCAGCATGGACTTCACGGAGATGGGCACCCACGTACTGGCCAAGGGAAAATGACAACCATCCCCCCATCCCCCTTCCCGAGGAAGGGGGTGACCACGGTTCGCGGGCTGTGCCCGCTCCGGAATTTTGGCTGGCCGCCTCTTTGGGACGGCCCGGCGGAGGCGGCATGAAACAACTCTGGCTCACGGCAAAACTCGACATCGTCGAATCCCTGCGTGCGCGATGGTTCCAGGTCTACACCCTGGTCTTCGGCGGCATCGTCGCCCTCTTGTTCCTGTTTGGCCTGACCGAGTCGCGCGTGCTCGGCTTCATCGGCCTCTCAAGGCTGTTGGTCACCTACATCCAGCTGACCATGGCGATCCTGCCGATCTTCGTCCTCATCACCACGGTGCGCTCGGTGGCGGGCGACCGCGAAGCCGGCGTCTATGAATACCTGCTGTCCTTGCCGGTGTCGCTGGCGGCCTGGTTCTGGGGCAAGATTCTCGGCCGCTACATCGTGATCTTCCTGCCGGTGTTCGGCGCCATGGTGCTCGCGGTGCTGATTGCGCTGGTGCGCGGGATCGAGGTGCCGTGGGGCATGTTCGGCTATTACACGGCGCTGCTGGCGGTGATGGCGGCCTGCTTCCTGGGGCTGGGCATGCTGATCTCGGCGCTGGCGCGCAGCACCGACATGGCGCAGGGCGCGGCCTTCGTGGTCTGGCTGACGCTGCTGCTGTTCCTCGACCTGATCCTGCTCGGCGTGATGATCCAGGGCAAGGTCTCGCCCGAAGTCGCGGTCACGGTCGCGCTGGCCAATCCGCTGCAGGTGTTCCGCACGGCGGCTTTGGCGCTGTTCGATCCGCAGTTGATCGTGCTCGGCCCGTCGGCCTACGTCATCCTCGACCTGTTCGACGTGAGCGGCTACAAGGTCTTCGCCCTGGCCTATCCGACCCTGGTCGGCATTGCGGCGGCAAGCCTGGGCTATCAGTTGTTCCGCCGCGGCGACCTGCCATGAGGCGGTTGCTGGCAGCCTTGTTGCTGGCCTGCGGCAGCTTTTCCGCCCTGGCTGCCGACAAGCTGTCCAGCGCGCCGCTGTTCGCCGCCACGCTGTTCGACCTCGACAACAAGGCGGTGGCCTTTGCCGCTTACCGCGGCAAGCCGCTGATCGTGAACTTCTGGGCGCGCTGGTGCCCGCCCTGTCGGGTCGAGATCCCCGAACTGGTGGAGGTGCAGACGCGCCATAAGGCGCGCGGCGTCGAAGTCATCGGCATCAGTCTCGAAAGCGATGCGCCGCCGGTGCGCGATTTCGCCAAGGCCTACGACATCAATTACACCGTGCTGCTGACGCGCGACAAGGGCGTCGCCCTGTTGCAGGCGCTGGGCAACGCCAAGGCCGGCTTGCCCTACACTGTGGTGCTCAACCGCCGCGGCGAGATCGTCGGCAGCAAGCTCGGCGCGATGAACGGCGCCGAACTGGAAGCCGCCGCCGCAGCGGCGCTCAAATGACCAACCGCCAGACCGAAGGACGCCAAATATGCCGAAGCCGCTGGAACCGACCCTGGAAGCCCTGTCCAACCCCTTCCTGCGCTATTTTGCGGCGACCCGGCCGGCCTTTCTTTCCGTCACCTTCGTCGGCTGCCTGCTGGGGCTCGCCACCGCGGCCTGGTCCGGCATCGCCGTCGGCCCGGCGCTGGCCACCGTGACGCTGTTCTTCGCCCTGATGGCACACGCCGGCGCCAACGTGATCAACGACTACTACGATGCGCTGTCGGGCTGCGACGGCGCCAACACCGAACGCCAGTTTCCCTTCACCGGCGGCAGCCGCTTCATCCAGAACGGCGTGCTCTCGCTGCGTGCCACCGGCATACTCGGCTATGCGCTGCTGGCGGTGGTGGTGCCAGCCGGCCTCTGGCTGACCGCGGTCAGCGCCTCGGGGCTGATGCTGATCGGCCTGGCCGGGCTGGTGGTGGGCTGGGCCTATTCGGCGCCGCCGCTGAAGCTGCAGAGCCGGGGGCTGGGCGAGTTCGCCATCACCGCCGGCTGGCTGCTGGTGGTGGTCGGCAGCGACTTCGTGCAGCGCCACGGTTTCGCCTTCGCGCCCGTCGCCAGCGGCCTGGGCTTCGCCCTGTTGGTGGCCAACGTGCTCTACATCAACCAGTTTCCGGACGTCAAGGCCGACGCCGGCGCCGGCAAGAACACGCTGGTGGTGCGGCTCGGCGTGGCGCGCGCGCGCTGGGGCTATGTGCTGATTGCCGCGCTGGCCTACGGCTGGCCGCTGCTGATGGTGCTGCTGGGCCAACTGCCGCTGCCGGCGCTGTTCGCGCTGCTGCCCGCGGCCGCCAGCATCGGCGCGACGCGCCGGCTCTGGTCCTGCGCGGGACGGCCGGCGGAACTGACGCCCGCGCTCAAGCTGACCATCCTCGCCGCGAGCGCTCACGGCCTGTTGCTGGCCATCGTGCTGAGCCTGCCATGGAGCCGTGCGGCCTGAACGGGTGCGCGGCGCGTGGCCTGAAGC
Source organism: Rhodocyclales bacterium (assembly GCA_016192435.1). Lineage (GTDB taxonomy): Bacteria > Pseudomonadota > Gammaproteobacteria > Burkholderiales > Rhodocyclaceae > Sulfuritalea. The sequence continues at coordinate 3,161 of JACPUD010000071.1, forward strand.
CCCGACTTCGCCTGCGCCGCACCGGCCTGTGCCTCCTGGCCGGCCTGGCCCTGCCGGCACTAGTGGCTATGGCGGCGGCGCCCTTGCCGCTGCAGCCGCTGATCGATGCCGCGCCGGCCGGCGCCACGCTGCGCCTGGCGCCGGGCGCCTATGCCGGCCCGGTGCATATCTCGCGCGCGCTGACCCTGGATGGTGGGCGTCAGGCCGTCATCGTCGGCAACGGCACCGGCACGGTGCTTTCCGTTGCGGCGAACAGCGTCACGCTGCGCGGCCTGCGCCTGACCGGCAGCGGCGAGCTGCACGACCATGTCGATGCCGGCATCCTGCTGGAGGGCGACGACCATCGGGTCGAGGACAACCAGATCGACGACGTGCTGTTCGGCATCCACCTTAAGCAGGTGCGCCGCTCGCGCATCGCCGGCAACCGCATCACCGGCAAGGACCTCGCGCCGGCCATGCGCGGCGACGCGCTGCGCGTCTGGTACAGCCAGCACAACGTGATCGAGGGCAACCAATTCACGCGCGCGCGCGACCTGACCTTCGCCAACTCGGCGGACAACCGCATCGTCGGCAACCAATTCAGCGACGGCCGCTACGGCATGCACATCATTTTCTCGCCGCGGCTGCTGGTCGCGAACAACCGCCTGACCGCCACCGGCACCGGCATCGTGGTGCTGTATTCGCCGGACCTGGTGCTGCGCGGCAACCATGTCGCGCATGCCCTGACCGACGGCGGTGGCGGCATCGTGTTCAAGGAAAGCAACGATGCCCTGGTCGAACACAACGAAGTCCTGCACTGCTCGGTCGGCCTGCGGGTCGACGCGCCGCCGCAGTCGTTCGGGGCGCTGACGGTGCGCCACAATCGCTTCGCCCACAACATCGTCGGCATGTACTTCTACGGCGAGGAGGGCGGCCATCGCATTCACGACAACCGCTTCGAGAACAACCTCAACACCGTGGCGATCAGCGCGCCGGGAGCCGGCAGCGCCAATCTCTGGCGCGCCAATTTCTGGGACGACTACCGCGGCTTCGACCGCAACCGCGACGGCGTCGGCGACACGCCGCACGAGGTCCGGCTGTATGCCGATCGGATCTGGATGGAAACCCCGATGACGACTTTTTTCCGCAACTCGCCGGCGCTCGAAATCCTGGATTTTCTCGAACGCCTGGCGCCGTTTTCCTCGCCGCATCTGGTCCTGCGCGATCCTGCGCCGCGCATGCGCTGAGCCTGCAATCCACCTGAAAACTCCGGATCAAATGCCTTTCGCATCATCAATCCCGAACCCCAAGGAAGACTCATGAAACCATCGCGAATCACCCTGTTGCCGCTGCTCGCCGTGCTGTCAGCGCCAACTCTTGCGGCCGACGCCGAGGCTGGCCTGCAGGCGATCAAGGCGCTCGGCACGGCGAACGGCCAGGCGCTGGCCTGCGCCCAGATGCCGGCCGCCGCGCGGGCCAAGTCGCTGATGCTGGCCCATGCGCCGAAGACCCAGCGTTTCGGCGACGCCTACGAAGAGGCCACCCAGGCCGCCTACCTGGCGCAGACGCGGGTGACGGACGCCTGCCCGGAGCCGCTGCGGCTCATCGATCAATTGAATCAACTGGCGCTGCAGCTCGCCGCGACCCTGCCCGTCGGCGCTGCGGAGTCGAAGTAGCATGATCCGTCCGCCCGCGGCGGCGGTTTTTCTCGCGGTGCTGGGCGCCAGCTTGCCGGCGGCGCAGGCCGCGCCCCCGCCCGCGCCTGTGTCCGCGCATCAGCTCGGGCCTGAAGTGCCGGCCGGCATCGCACCGCGCTACCTGCTGATGAATCCGCAGGGCAGGGCGGTGAGCCAGGAGGATTTTCGTGGGCGTTTCCAGCTGGTGACCTTCGGCTTCGTTTCCTGTCCGGATGTCTGCCCGACCACGCTGCTGGAGTTCCGGCATGTCCTGGCCCTGCTCGGCGGGCGGGCCGCGCGCCTGCAGGCGATCTTCATCACCGTCGATCCGGAGCGCGACACGCCCGCGGTGCTGCGCGAATACACGGCCGCCTTCGATTCGCGCATCCTCGGCCTGAGCGGCTCGGCCGAGCTGGTGCGGCGCGCGGCGGACAGCTTTCGTGTGCAGTACGAACAGGTGCGCGAGCCGGGCGCGGCGCCCGGCCAATACACCATGAACCACACCGCCGGCATGTATCTGCTCGACGGTCGCGGACAGTTCCTGGCCAAGTTCGCCTATGCCATGCCGGCCGCGGAAATCGCCGCCCGCATCGGCGCGGCCATGACCGCCGCCGGCATGCCCTGAGTCCGGGCGCATGGCCAATTTCCGCAGCGCCGGCCGGCGCCATTTTCTCTGTGCGAGTCTCGGCCTCGGCGGCGCGCTGCTGTCGCCGCGCGTGCTCGGAAAATCCCTGCCCGAACTGTTGCCGTCCGCCGGCGCCCGCCGCGTGCTGATCGTCGGCGGCGGCTGGGGCGGGCTCAGCGCCGCGCGCCGTCTGCGTCTGCTCGCGCCGCAGCTCGATGTCGTGCTGATCGAGCGCGAAGCGGCGTTCCGCTCGCTGCCGCTGAGCAACAAATGGCTGGTCGGCCGCACCGACGATGCCTTGCCGCCACAGGATTACGCGCGGACGGCGCAGGCCTTCGGCTACCGGGTGATCCGCGCCGAAGTCACGGCGATCGACCGCGAACAGCGGCGCGTCCATACCGCGCAGGAAACGCTGGGCTATGACTGGCTGATACTCGCTGCCGGCATCGACTACGACTATGCGCCGTGGCTGGGCGACGACGCGCGCGCCATCGAGGCGACGCGGCGGCTTTACCCGGCCGGCTTCATGGCCGACGAACTCGATGCGCTGAAGCGCAAGCTGGCCGCATTCAAGGGCGGCGAACTGCTGATGACGGTGCCGCCGGGACCGTCGCGCTGCCCGTCGGCGCCCTACGAGCGTGCGGTGATGATCGCCTGGTGGCTGAAGACGCGCGGCATCAAGGGGCGCCTGGTCCTGGTCGATGCCGGCGGCGGCATGCAGCGCTTCAACCGCATCTTTGCCGAGCGTTACCGCGATCAGGTCCTGCATCTGACCCACGCCGCGGTGAAGTCGCTGGATCCCTTCCGCAAAGTTCTCGTCACCGAATTCGATGAGCTCAAGTTCGACGATGCGATCATCATTGCCCCGCAGCAGGCGAACGCACTGGTGCGCCAGGCGGGACTGAGCGAGCCCGCTGCCAATGGCAAGCCGGGGGCGTGGGCAGCCTTCGATCCGCTGCATCTGCATGCGATCGGCGACGAACGGGTATTCCTGATCGGCGACCTGCTGGGGCGGGTGTCGCCCCTCTTCGGCCCTTACCCGAAGAGCGCGCACCTGGCCTGTCATCTCGGCCGCATCGCCGCCGCCGAAATCGCCGCGCGCGCGCAGGGCAAGCCGCCGCCGCCGCAATTGCCCGAGAGCGTCTGCCACGTCTACACCGACGCCGAGCCGATGGAAATGCTGCGCATCGACGCCAGCTACCGCCGGCGCGGCGACGGCCTGATCGCGCAGACCGTGCGCCAGCACGAAGACCCGCAGCCGCGCGGCGAGGATGTGCAGTGGGCGCGCTCCCTCCACGCCGAAATGCTGGCGTTCTGACTTGCCGGCCGAGCGCGATCAGCGACGGGTACAGGCCGTGGCCTTGCCGTCATGGCTGCAGCTCGCCGGGAATAGCTGCAATGTAGCGGGCTGCTATACGCGGGCTGACGGCCAGGAGCAGTCCCACGGGATTGCACCCAAAAGCGGCCACACGTACCTGTGACTCTGCCACCGGAAAACTATCCACAGGTGTCCGGTATATTGGAGTTATTATGCTGACAGCAAAAATACTAAGTGACTGATAACTATCCACTTAGAACGACATTCCCGACGTCATCAATATCATCTGTTATACGGACCCCAGTGTCCGTGTAAACACTGTTAGAGCCGTTATGCCATCACACTCCCTCACCGCCGCAATACTTCTTGTAGCGTTATCTTCTGGTACTTCTGGCCTCGCTCTCGCTAACTCTGATTGTGACCGCCCCGACCTTGACCACTCCACCCAAGTCCAATGCATCGCCACCCGAATTAGGGCTCTTGATAGCGAACTTAATCGCACCTACCAAGCTGCCCTTTCCGCCATGCCGGAAACATCGCCTCAGGATCGCCGGAAAGAAAGAGAGCAGCTCCGCAAGTCTCAGCGTGCTTGGCTCAAGTACAAACAAGAAAACTGCACACTGGTTGGCGCAATTGAAGGTGGCAGCAACCTCGCGGTAACCCATCACGCGGGGCTCTGCGAAGAAGAAGCACTGAAGGAGCGCATTTCGTTTTTGAAGGGTGTCGCGGATGCCAGTTCCCGGCTCTAACATGGCGGTCGACCTCGCTCCCTTCGGTCGCTGGACGCTGCGCGATAAAGCCGCGCAGCGCCGGTCACCTCTACGTTAGCCATTTCACCTCACTCTAGAAGGCCGCTCCCCATGGATCTCAAGACTGCACTAATTCTTGCTGCACGCCGCTATCTCGCACCCACCTTGGTCGTCGTCCTAGTGCTCGCCAGCGGAATGACATACGTGTGGGGAGAATACAAAGAGCTATTGAAAGAACGAAAGGCTCTAAGCGATGAGATTGTTCTCTCTGAAAAGAACCGCGCTGATGCATCAATAGCGCTCATCGCGCAGAAGGCCGAGCTTGAAAAGCGCGAGTTCGTCCTCCAACAACTGGAGGGGCAAAACAAAGACAGGCTTGCTGCGCTTCAACAACGAGCAAGTGAATATGAGTCAGCCTTTGGAAAATTGCAACAAGCGCAGTCTTCGGTGAGCCAAGCCCAGCGACAAAAGGAGGTTGAAGACAAGATTCAAAGCCTCATGTCGCAGTTTTCCTCAATGGGTGTCAATCTGAACGACTCTACTCGCTGCGGAGATACCGATGGTCAAAGCCGTTTCAACGCCGCCAAAGCAAAGTATTCGGAAATCTATACTCTGGCAGAGGCCAATGGCATGACCAAACGATTTAGCAGTTTCTTCTTTCAAAATGGACAACACATCATTTCGTCATGCCAGAAATAGCTAACCCATCATTCCACCGGACCTGCGCGAAAAGCCGCGCAGGCCGGTGAATTCAGACGTTGGGCGTCCTAATGGCGAACTCAAGCGTACTGTGGGGCTTGGCGTCTGGCGTAGCGTTCGTCCTCGCCATTGTCTTTCTACGATTCGGTGTTCCTAAGCTTGTGAATGCGTGGCGCAAGCTCTCAAAGGATGCCAATTCACTTCTCGCCCCATCCACTTCAACGTCTGCGACACTAAACGAGGTTGTTCCGCACCAAGCTCTGGAGGCGAAAGGATCGCTTTTCACCCCCGCAATTCAGGCTGAAGCAGGGACACCAGCGGTTCGTATGATCGCGACCGTAATACTCGTGGTCGCGTGGCCCATTTTTACATTCGTCCTGCCATTTACAGCCTTCTTTCCGCCACTTCTTTTTGTGTACATTGCATATCCTGTCATTTGGTACTACAGCGGTTTGTTCTACAAGTCGGCACTTGCCAAAGGCAAGCGCAATCTCTTGATGGCTAGTGCCCCCCTTTTGTTTCTCCTTGTAGTCGGTGCATTCCTCGGGCTTGTCGCGGCGGTCCTTGTCGCATTCGGTAAATGACGCCCAACCCATCCATCAACCCGGACGCTGCGCGATGAAGCCGCGCAGCGCCGGTTATGTCAGACGTTAGCCCTCCCCATAGAGAGCCGTCCCTATGCCAAACATTTCTGAACAAGTAGTGCGACGATTTGCCGAATTGGAAGTCCGCGTCCGTGCGATCCGCATTCGCCAAGATGATGGCGACTCGTCACGCTACGCAGACCCCGAGGCGTTCTATGCCTGGGCCAGCAGTGCCATGAACGCTATTGAAGGGGCATTCGGCGCAGGGTCGGCGCACGCGATCAACTTCAAAAAGGAACTCGACAGCATTTCCAACAACCTCGTGTGGGATAGAAGATTCGAAAGCATTCGCGGAGTATTTTTCGGCGCAAAGAGCGACGTGGACGGAGGCTACATATTCAATCTTGAGCGCACAGTTTCAGGCGAAGTCTTCGGTGACTTTGTTGCGGCTGCGAAAGCGGCTTTGGCCGAAGGAAATCACACGGTCGCTGCAGTACTTGCCTGTTCAGCGCTCGAGGACGCACTGAAGCGCTATGCCGAAGCGCAAGGACTCGATGTTGATGGCAAGACGATGGAAGACGTAGTAAGCGCCCTCAAGAGCAAAGGATTGGTTTCGGGGGCACAGAAGTCTCTGCTATCTGCCATGCCCAAAATCAGGAACCATGCCATGCATGCAGAATGGTCCAAACTCCAGCCGCAGGATGCGGGAAGCGTGGTCGGTTTTGTTGAGCAATTCCTTCTTACGCATTTCTCATGAGGGCTAACCCATCCATCAACACAGACGCTGCGCGATGAAGCCGCGCAGCGCCGGTTATGTCAGACGTTAGAGGTCACAGAAATGCAGCGTGAGCGTGTGGCGAAGACCTGGATTTATCGGGGACTCTCGGACCTGCTGTTCGCATTCCACAGCGACGACGTTGCGTTTGAAGACAACGCTCGCTTCAGTGAAATTATGGGCCTAGAGAAGATACTGAAGTCTGCGCTTCTGCACTCACGCCACGCCGAATATGAGCACTTGCCAGACGACGCGGCTAAGAGGGTGATCAATCAATTGGCGGCGAAATACGGCCACAAGTTCGACGACATGCTCAACGCCCTGAATGCTTTGGGAATATTAGACATTGAAAAGATCAAACGCACCGAGTTCGATGGCTACGGTGGAAGTGCGCTGATCAACGCGGTGGAAAAAGGGTACATGGAAACCCGCTATCCCGTCCCAGAGCCAGTATCGAATGCATTTCCAATTGAGAACACTGTTTTCACTCATGATCCACTATGCTCGTCCGGAATGACCAAATTTGTCTATGCATTGAGCAACGCTTGCATTTTCCACGTGTCTCGCGCCGTGGAATTGGCCGATATGCACTCGCAGTTTCAAGCGCAGTTTGCTCATCTCGAGGCGCTTTCTCGGTTCAATAATCTGTTCTGGGAGCCAAGGTGCCGCCTGTGACCTCTAACATGGCGCTCGACCTCGCTCCCTTCGGTCGCTGGACGCTGCGCGATGAAGCCGCGCAGCGCCGGTCATCTCCACGTAGGTTTCAGGAGATCCTCATGCCGTCTGCCTCTACCGACAACCTTGCAGTGCTAGTCGATGCTGATAACGCGCAGGCTTCTGTTATTGCCGAACTGCTGGCCGAGGTCGCAAGATATGGCACCGCAACAGTAAAGCGCGCCTATGGAGATTGGACAACACCCAATCTAGCCGGCTGGAAGGAGGTTCTTCATGTTCATGCAATTCAGCCGATCCAACAGTTCAGATACACAACCGGGAAGAATGCAACAGACTCTGCCCTAATTATTGAGGCGATGGACCTTCTTCACGGCGGGAAGGTAGATGGATTCTGTTTGGTTTCATCGGATAGCGACTTCACTCGGCTAGCCACAAGAATTCGTGAGGCCGGATTATCCGTCTATGGCTTCGGCGAACAGAAAACACCCAAACCATTCGTTGCAGCCTGCGATAAGTTCATTTTTACTGAGATTCTTCGAAAACCGGCTCCCGGAGCGCCAACTGAAGTTCCTGTGCAAACACCTCTTAAACCACTTCTGGTTTCAGCCGTCACCGCTGCGGCTCAAGATGACGGTTGGGCACTTCTTGCAGTTGTTGGCAGTTTGGTATTGAAGGCCGATCCATCATTTGACGCTCGCAATTTTGGGTTCAAGAAGCTTGGTGAGCTAGTGAAAGCACAGCCATACCTTGAAGTGAAATCGGCTCCTTCTGTTGAAGGTTCTCAAATCACTCACCTCTCTGTGCGCGTAAAAGAAACCTAACATGGCGCTCAGCCTCGCTCCTTGCTGTCGCTGGGCGCTGCGCGATAAAGCCGCGCAGCACCGGTTAGCTTCACGTTGCTGAAGGCCCGCTTTCCCATCCTCGCAAATACCGCTTCGGGTCGGATCCGGAACTAGCGGAAATCGGATAGCCGCCGATCGGCGAAATTACCCGGTGTCCGGCAGCTAGCCGTTGCGTTGCGGATCAATCTTGCACCAAACGCCAAAGTCCGTTCAGGCCGTCAGACGCCGTATCGCCAGCGCCAACTTTCATCAGTAGTGGACAGACAGTACGATCGTGGTGGCCGACATCCAGCCCCGCAAACCGCCCCTCAGTGCCGCGCAAAGACGCTGGTCTTGCCGTCCGGGCCGACCAGCAGCGTGTTGTAGGCCTCGCGGCGGATTTCGCGCTCCTGGCTGGCGTTGTCGAGGATGGTGCAGGCGGTTTCGCAGAAGGGGTTGGAGACTTCCCGTCCCGGTGCGCCGCGCGGCAGGCCGGGCACGGCGAGGCCGCGGGCGCGCGGCTTTTCCTTGAGCAGCAGCTTGATGTCTTCAGCCGGGACGTGGCCTTCGATGAAGTAGCCGGCCACTTTCGAGGTGTGCACCGATTCGAGTTCTGCCGGCACGTTGAGCCAGCGCTTGAGCCTGGGCATGTTGGCGATCGGGGTTTCCTCGATGCTGACCTCGAAGCCGTTCTGGCGCAGGTGGTCGGCCCAGTCGATGCAGGCCAGGCAGGGGCTGGGGGCATACACCAGCACCGGCGGCAGGGGCTCCGCGGCGGCGGCGGGCGTGCCGCAGGTCGCGGCGGCGATCGCCAGTAGGGCGCGGCGCAGGGTGTTCAGCACGGCTTGCCGGGCTTGCAGCCCTTGAGTATCCACAGCGAGATTTCGCCGGCCAGTTCGTCGGCGCGCACCTTGCGCGCCAGGCTCAGCACGTCGCGTCCGGCATCGGTCTTCAGGGCCGGGTCGGCGCCCGCTTGCAGCAGCAGTTTGCCGTTCGCGGTGCGCGTGGAAAACGCCGCCATGTGCAGCGGCGTGCGGCCTTCGCCGTCGCGTGCATTGACCGCGGCGCCGGCCGCCAGCAGCGCCTTGAGCGGGCCGCTGTCCTCGTTCATCGCCGCATAGTGCAGGGGCGTGCTGCCCAGCGGAGTGCGCGTGTCGCGCGCCTGGGGCGTGGCCTTGAGGATGCTCTCGACCTGCTGCCGGTTGCCCATGCGCGCGGCGTCGTGGATCGGCTGCTCGTTCATGCCCAGCGCGGCCTGTGCCAGAATGGAACCCGGCGCGAGCGCACAGGCCAGCAGCAGAACGCTGCGGATGATGTTTTTGAGTAGGCTCGTCATTGCGCCTCCCGCGCCTGTCGATGCAGGAAATCATAACCCGGGCGATTTGCTGCTTCCTTGATCGCGCACATTAATCCCGGCCGATAGTTGATGCCAGTCAATGCGTCGGCCACCTTCTTTGGGCTTGAATGCGACCATGTTCAGGATCTCCCAGTTCATGCAGGAAATCGCCGCGCCGACGCCGCTGGGGCCGGCGCGCAAGCCCCCCGGGCCGGTGGTGATCTGGAATCTGATCCGCCGCTGCAACCTGACCTGCAAGCATTGCTATTCGATTTCGGCCGACAAGGATTTCGCCGGTGAGTTGAGCACGCAGGAGGTGTTCGGCGTCATGGATCAGCTCAAGGCCTTCAAGGTGCCGGCGCTGATCCTCTCGGGCGGCGAGCCGCTGCTGCGGCCGGACATTTTCGAGATCTCGGCGCGTTCCAAGGCCATGGGTTTCTTCACCGCGCTGTCTTCCAACGGCACGCTGATCGACGCGCCGACCTTCGAGCGCATCCGCGAGATCGGCTACGACTACGTCGGCGTCAGCCTCGACGGCCTCGGCGCCACGCACGACAAGTTCCGCCGCAAGCAGGGCGCCTTCGATCTGTCGCTGGCCGGCATCCGCCTCTGCCGCGACGCGGGGCTCAAGGTCGGCGTGCGCTACACCATGACCCAGGACAATTACCAGGACCTGCCCGGCCTGCTGCGGCTGGTCGAGGACGAGGGCATCGACCGCTTCTATTTCTCGCACCTCAATTACGCCGGGCGCGGCAACAAGAACCGCAAGGACGACGCGCGGCACCGGATGACCAGGAACGCCATGGACCTGCTGTTCGACACCTGCTGGGAGTATCAGCAGAAGGGTCTGCAGAAGGAATTCACCACCGGCAACAACGATGCCGACGGCGTCTATCTGCTGTATTGGCTGCAGCGGAAATTTCCGGAGAAGGTCGCTCACGTGCGACAGAAACTGGCGCAGTGGGGCGGCAATTCCAGCGGCATCAACGTGGCCAACATCGACAACCTCGGCAACGTCCATCCCGACACCATGTGGTGGCACCACAACCTGGGCAACGTGCGCGAGCGGCCCTTCGGCGAAATCTGGATGGACACCTCCGATCCGCTGATGGCCGGCCTCAAGGCGCAGCCGCGCCAGGTCGGCGGGCGCTGCGGCGCCTGCGTGCATTTCGACATCTGCGGCGGCAACACGCGGGTGCGCGCGCAGCAGACCAGCGGCGACCCGTGGGCGGAAGATCCCGGCTGCTACCTCAGCGACGAGGAAATCGGCATCGCCTGAAGCCGTCCCGAAGCCGTCAGATCGCCAGCAGCAGGCGGCGCAGCCCGAGCACGATCAGCACCGCCGCCGCGCCCCACAGCAGCCAGCGCGCCAGCCAGGCGCGGCCGGCGCGTAATTCGCGGCCCATGCGTCCGGCCAGCGGCACCAGCACCAGAATCGGCGTCATCGCCGCGCCCAGCCCGAAGGCCAGACCGTAGGCCGCGCCCTGGGTAGCGCTGCCGGCGTTGGCCGCCAGCGCCAGCAGCGAAGACAGCGGCATGCAGGGAGTGAGCGACAGCGCGGCGCCGAGGAACAGCGGCGGCAGGCTGTCGGCCTGCCGCCGCTGCAGGCGCACCGGTGCGACAAGAGTTGGCGCTGGCGCCACGGCGCCGCAGGACTTTTCCGCCGGCCGGCTCAGCAGCCAGAGCCCGGCCAGGATGCTGGCGCCGCCGATCAGCGCATTGCCCCAGGTGCCGCCCAGCGCCTTGGCCAGTCCGATGCCCACGGCGCCGGCCAGCGCGGCCAGCACGGTATAGGTGAATACGCGGCCGGCGAGGAACACGCCGGTGTGCAGCAGGGCCTCGCGCTGGCCGCTGGCGCGTCCCAGCGCCCAGGTGCCCATGAACGGCAGGCAGGTTACGGTGCAGGCGGTGAGCCCCATCGAGACGCCGAGAAACCAGACGGTGGCCAGCGTCACCTGGCCGACGGCGAGTTGTTCAAGCATCGGCTGCACCTGTCGCGGGCTTGGCGGCGTTTTTGACGAATTTCAGCGGCTTCACCGTGCCGTCCGGCAATTCGCGTTTCACCTTCGCCTTGTAATACTCGCGGCTCGACGAGAACAGCGCCAGCGGTCCCCATTTCAGCTTGATGATGCCGTCCTGCGGGCAGTACTCGACGCAGCGGCCGCACAGCGTGCAGTCCTCGTTATAGGCCTTGCGCCCGCTCTGGCGGGCGATTTCCGGTATGTCCATCGGACAGGCCTCGGTGCAGATGCCGCACTTGCTGCAGCTTTCGTGCATCGCCGGTTTGGCCAGGCGCATCGGCGAAAGACGCTGGAATACCGAGTTGAACGCCAGCAGCGGACAGATGCGACAGAACGGCTGGCGCACCGCCAACGCTCCGACCACAGTAAAGCCGATCAGCATATTGGCGATGGCGCCGAGCGTGAAGCTGACGTTGTCGCCCAGGCGCAGCGCCAGTTGCTCGGTGTTGCCGGTGAGCAGCGTGGTCGCGATACGCGAGGGGCAGATGTCGCAGTAGGGGTTGCCCAGCGTGTGCGGCGTCACGCCGAGGCCGGTCAGGAGCGGCAGGATGAACACCAGGCCGAGCAGCAGCAGCCATTTCACCGGCCGCACCCGCTTGCTCTCGCCGAGGTCGCCCTGCTCGAAGCGGCGCAGGCCGACGCCGAAGCGACGGCCGATCCTGCCGACCAGCTCCTGCAGGGTGCCCAGCGGGCAGACCCAGCCGCAGAACATCTTGCCGAGCACGAAGAAGAAGGCGAAGAACGACACAAATGTCATCAACAACGGCAACACCATCTGCATGGTGAGCTGTTGCGCGCGCACCATGGCTTCACCGATGCGGTGGTGGATGATGTGCTGCGTCGGGATCAGGACGCAGTAGCCGCCATTCGCCTGGTCGTAGGCGCAGGAGAGTGCCGGCAATGCGTTGGATATCTTGTCGGCCATGTAATTGCCGACGATCACGCTGCCATAGACGGTGACAAACAGCATGACGATCTGTACCGTAAAGCGAAAGCGCGCCAGGGTTGGAAAAATCGACTTAAGCATTGCTGTTTTCTCCCGCTTTCCTGCGCCGCAGCAGCGGTGTCGCCGCCATCATGCCGACCAGGCCGAAGGCGGCGCCCCAGCCCAGACTCCTGTCGCGATCGCCATCCTGGCCGTAGTTGTGGTTGAAGGCGGTAAGGTAGCGGCGGCCATCCGTTTCCTTGATGGTCGACAGCACGAAGGCGGCACGCCGTGGGCCGTGCTCGCCGGCCGCCGGCGCGGCCGGCTTGAAATCGCGCGGGAAGAGGACGGTGGCAAAACCCGCCGCGTCGGTGACGAAGCTGCTGCGGCTGCCGAATTCGGTTTCCAGTTGGAGCGCCTGGCCGGGAAGCGGCTGGCCGTTCCAGCGCACCAGGAAACGCCATTTCTCGCTCTCCCGGTAGCTTGAATGCTGGCGCGGCAAGGGATCCGGGACGATTTCCAGTTCATGCCTGGGGCGCTTCAAGAGCTCTTTCGGCGACGGCCCGGGATTGCCGAAGTACCAGGCGGTGGAGGCCACGCGCACTTCGCCCGGGTTCTCCTCGCGGGCGACCACCCAGTGATAGTTGCCGATCCTGGGGCTGAGCGTCTCGATCCTGGCTCCCTCCGCGCCGACCGGATAGTCCATCTTCAGGCGCTCTGGCGGGCCTTCCGTGGCGAACACGGTGACTGACGCCGCGGCGAGGCCCTGCGGCCGCAGCATTGCCGCTGACCGTTCGCCGCGTGCGCCCTTGCCGGGAAGCAACAGCGGCTGGCGGGTCCATTCGCGGTTGCCGGCGGGCCGCCCGGTGGCCGCGGCTGCGGGCGGTAGCGAGGTTCGGGCGGCGGCCGCGGGCGGCGCGGAGCCGTGGTCATGCGATTGGCCGTGGGCGCCCGCGGCGACGATGGCGATCAACACCGGATATAGTTTCATGGCGGGACTCAGAAGGAGGCTGTCAAGCCTAAGGCCCATGCCCGCGGCTTGCCGACGATGATCGACGGATCATTGCTGTCATAGACGCCGTTGTAGGCATTGGTCAGATTGCTCTTGGTGTCGTTGGTGCCGCGCACTGCGGCGAAGTACTTGCGGTCGAACAGGTTGTCTACCCGCGCGAACACTTGCCATTTCGACCCCGATGCGATTCCCGGCATCCTGAAATCGTAGGTGGTGTGCAGGTTGAACAGCGTGCGCCCCGGCACTTTCTCCTGGTTGATTTCATCGCCCCACGACCAGGTCTTGGCATCCATTTCCAGCCGTACGACCCAGTCGGCGGCGGCTTGCCAGCCGACGCTGGTGAACAACTGGTGACGCGGCACGCGCGGCAGGGATTTGCCGGCGTTGTTGTAGGCGATGGTCTTGTAACAGGTGCCGTTGGCCATGTTCGTGGCACCGACGCCGGTCATCGAACACGCGGCGTTGTAGGTGCCGTTCGAGTTGCCCAGTGCCAGCAGGAAGTTGTCGTAACGGGTGAAGCGGGCATCGATCAGGCTGTAGGCGGCATCCAGCCAGACGGTCCTTTTCGGATCGGTCTTGAGCGACAGTTCAAAGCCGCGATTGCGGGCGCCGCCGACATTGTCGTAGCGGCTGGCCAGCGCGGTGGCGCTGCCGGATGCACTGTACTGACCGCTGGAGGCAAGTATGAAATCCTTGCGCTCGATCTGGAATACGGCGGCCTCGATGTCGGTATTGATGCCGAACAGGCTGGTACGACGCCGAATGCCCGCTTCAAAGGTCAGGGATTTTTCCGGCCGCAGGCTTTCGTTGCTCGCCGTCGCCCCGGTCGGTGAGATGCTGCCGGAATAGAGTTGCTCAGCCGTCGGCGTGCGGAATCCGGTCGACAGGTTTGAAAACACGTCGCTTTGCGGGTCGATGGCGTAGGTGCCGCCCAGGCGCCACGAGCCGACATTGAAGTCGGTCGACTTATTCACGGTGGTGGCACGGTTGTAGAGCGGGTTGCCGCGATAATCGAGCGTCGAATGGTCGTAGCGGGCGTTGGTCGTCACCGTCAGCTTGTCGCCTGCCGCCCACTTGAACTCGCCATAGACTGCCGCCATGTCTTCCTTGGTGAAATCGTCGCTGGTCACGCTGCCCACGGGAACCGTGGCGCCGAACGGGGAATTCCGGAAGCTGGTGATCGCCTTGACCAGATTGACGTATTCGTTGGCGCGCAGGTCGAGGCCGGCAAGCCAGCCCAGAGTGTCGACGCTGGTGCGCCACTCGCCTTTGATCCCGCGCTGAGTCTGGTTGTAGAAGTTGCCGTACTGGTAGGCGTCCTGCGCCGTCACCGCGGCCCCGGTGCCGGTATAGCGTTGCGGCGCCGACCAGAAGTAGGTGCGGTCCTTGTACTGGTAGGCAAGGAGCATCAGATTGCCCTTGTCGCTGTAGTCGTTGGAGTAGGTGACGTTGAGTTTTTCCAGATTGACGTCGTAGCCGCGGGTGTAGTCGCGGCCCAGCACGCCACGGGGATCGACCTCCGCCTGATTCACCCCGGCCACCGAGCCATGCTTGTCCTTCATCCGGTCGGACTTTTCGAAACCGACGGTCAGGTCGGAGCGGTCGGTCAGAAACAGCCGGACATTGCCGTCGATGTAGTCGGTCTTGTAGGCCGATTGCCAGTAATAGTCTTGGCTGGAGCGATGGGTGGTCTGGATATGTCCGGTGCCCCAGTCGGTGGCAAAGCCGGCGCGCAGTTGCTGGCGGTTATAGCCCCAGGAGCCTTCGTCCGCCGCCACCGTGACACCGGCATACCGGGCGCCGCGCTTGGTGGTGATGATCACCGCGCCTGACAGCGCATCTTCGCCGAAGAGATAGGAGGCGCCGCCCTTGATCACCCGGATCGACTCGATGTTGTCGAGATCGACGTTGACCTTGCCGGTGCGTTCGAACACCGGCACGCCGTCGATGACGATCGCCACGCCGGGCTTTTCTCCCATGTAGCGCTGGTTTTCGACGCCGCGCAGCTTGATCTTGATCTCGTCGCCGGACGACAGGTCGGCCGTTACGCCGGGGATCGCATTCAGGATCTCGACCATGTTCTGCGGCCGCCTTTGGTCCACGGTCTTGCCGCTGATATCGTGGATGCTTGACGGCTCCGAACGCTTCGAGGTGAAGCGATCGTCAATCGTGGTCGAGCTTACCTTGACCTCGCCCAATTGAGCTTCTCCAGCACCGGCGGCGCCTGCGCAGAGAGCGCCAAGCGCCGCGGCCAGCCCGATGGCCAAGGGTCGCCTGACGGAACACGGTGTATCTGGTTTGGATCGGCTGAGCATGAAAGTGGGCCTCATGAAATGGACATATATTGGCGATCGGGCAGGAGCTTGACCGCCCTATCCCTTGGGTTCGGTGACGAAGGCGATGCGGTTGATGCCGGCCTTCTGCGCGGCGGCGAGGATCTCGGCCACCTTGTCGTAGCGCGTGGCGCGATCGGCGCGCAGGTGCAGTTCGGGATTGCGGCCGGCCGTCGCGGCGAAGCGGCTTTCCACTTCACTGTGCTGCACCGGAGCGCCGTCGAGGTAATAGCGGCCCTCGGCATCGAGCGCGAGCTGGATCAGCAGCGGCTTGTCTTCGATGCGTTGCGCACTGACTTGCGGCAGATCGATGGGCACGGCCTGGTGCAGCACCGGGATGGTGATGATGAAAATCACCAGGAGCACCAGCATCACGTCCACCAGCGGCGTGGTGTTGATCTCCGCCATGGGCTGGACGCCGCCGCCTGCGCCGAAGGAACCGATTGCCATGGCGCGCTCAGGCAAGCTGCCGCACCAGCGCGGCGGGTGCCGCGTCGGCGAGCGGGCCCGTCGCGGCCGGGCGCCGGACGCCGGTGGTGAAGTAGGCGTGCAAGTCGTGGGCGAAGCCGTCGAGCTGCGCCAGTACCAGCCGGTTGGCGCGGGTCAGCGCGTTGTAGGCGAGCACCGCCGGTATCGCCACGAAGAGGCCTGCCGCGGTCATGATCAGCGCTTCGCCGACCGGCCCGGCGACCCGGTCCAGCACCACGCTGCTGGAGCCGGACAGCGCGACCAGCGCGTGATAGATGCCCCACACCGTGCCGAAGAGGCCGATGAAGGGTGCGGTGGAACCCACCGAAGCGAGGAAGGTGAGCCCGCTTTCGAGGTTGGCCTGCGCCGCCAGCATGTGATTGCGCAAGGCGCGCGTGATCGATTCGGAAAGGCTGACGCCGGCGCCGATGCAAGTCGCTGAATCGTAGCTCTGGTGATTGCGCGCGCAGGCGCGCGCCATGCCGGAGTAGAGGCCGCTGCGGTCGGCCGCTTCGATCGCCTGCAGCGCCGCGGGCAGCGCGGGCGCCTGCCAGAAGGCCTCGGGCGCGCGCTCGCTGGCCAGGCCGATGCGCAACTGGCGCGCGACGCGGCCGAGAATCAGCGCCCAGCTGGCGATGGACAGCAGCAGCAGGATCAGGGCCGTGGCATGGATCACCGCGTCGCCTTGCTGCCAGAAGTGCGTCAGACCGAAGTGAGTTTGCATGATGGATCAGCTTTCCAGTTGGAAGGTGATGGGAACCTGGACCCAGGTCGCGATGGTCTGTTCGCCTTGTCGCGCGGGTATGAAGCGCCAGCGGCTGACGGCCTCCTGGGCGGCCCGGTCGAGGCGCGCAAATCCGCTGCCGAGCTTGAGTTCGATCTTCTCGGCCAGCCCGGCGGCGCTGACGTGGACCCGCAGCAGCACCTTGCCCTGCTCGCCGAGCCGGCGCGAAGCAGGCGGATAGACCGGCTGCGGGTTGTCCAGGTAGTCGGCATCGAAGCGCGCCGCGGTGATCGTCGGCGGGACCGGCGCGGCCGCTGCGGGACTCGTCGGCATCGCCTGGATCGGCGCCGAGGGCGGCGCAGGCACGACGAAGTCCGCCGCCGTGTCGCTGGTCGCGCTGGAGGTCAGCAGCGGCGCGGCAGCCGGCGGCGGCGCCGGCCGCGGCGGCGATGGCTGCGGGGGCTTGGCCGCTTGCGACCGCGGCAGTTGCGGCAGGTTCTCGATCAGGCGCACCGCCATGGGTTCGAGGGTTTGCGTCAGCGCTCCGCTCGGCACCACCGTCGCCACCATGACCAGCAGCAGCGCATGCGCGGCCGCCGCACCGGCAAACGGCAACAGCGGCTGTTCGGCTTGGCCGATGCGGGGCGGGCGCGGAAAGAGAATACCCATCGGTTTCAGTGCGGGTTTCAATGCGGGCTTCAGTGCGGCGCGGCGACTGTGGCGGCGAAACAGCGGTTCATGGCTTGCGTCCTCGGCGAACAATGGCGCGCATTGTGGGCTGCCGCGGGCCGCCGCCGCTGCGACAGAAGGCCGCATGCGGCCTTCTGTCGCGCGGCATGTTGTCGCACAGCGGCGGCTCCGGCCGGTTTGTTGAGCGCGATCAAGGACGCCCGCCGGCAAGCCGCTGCAGACTCGTGCTGCAGGCGCGCGCAGCCGATTCAGGCGGAGAGTGCGCTAAGCTGCAGGCCGCGTTTCACTCGCAAATCCATCACGGGACGATGCACAACATGAAATCATCCTTCGCCGCCGCCACGGTCGCCCAGGCGGCGACGCCCTGGCAAGTCCGCCTCCGGAAATGTGCCGCGAGTCTCGGCCTGCTGGCCGTCGCCGTGCTTGCAACGGGCGCCAGCGCCGCCGATGCACCGGCGCTCTACCAGCAGCATTGCGCGGTCTGCCACGGCCCCGGCCGTCTCGGCCTGACCGGCCCGGCGCTGTTGCCGGAGAGCCTGTCGCGGCTGAGGAAGCCCGAGGCGATCAAGACCATCGGCGCCGGCCGCGCGGCGACCCAGATGCTGGGCTTCGCCGACCGTTTGAACAAGGACGAGATCGCCGCGCTGGCCGACTACATCTACACCGCCGTGTCGCCAGCGCCAACTCTTGCGGCAGCCGATATCAAGGCTTCGCGCGTGGTCTATTTCGCGCCCGGCAGCCTGCCGGCCAAACCCGCCGCGGTGTTCCAGGGCGTGGACATGATGAACCTGTTCATCGTGGTCGAAACCGGCGACCACCACGTCACGGTGCTCGACGGCGACAAGCTGGAACCGATCCACCGCTTCCCCAGCCGCTACGCGCTGCACGGCGGGCCGAAATTCACGCCCGACGGGCGCTATGTCTTCTTCGCCTCGCGCGACGGCTGGATCACCAAGTTCGACATCTGGAACCTCAAGGTGGTGGCCGAGATCCGCGCCGGCATCAACACGCGCAACGTCGCCGTCTCCGGCGACGGCAAGTACCTCGCGGTGGCCAACTACCTGCCGCACACCCTGGTGCTGCTCGACGCCGATCTGAATCTGCTCAAGGTGCATGAGGTCTGGGACAAGGAGCGCAAGGAAAGCTCGCGCGTTTCCGCCGTGTATGACGCGGCGCCGCGCCAGAGCTTCGTCGCCGCGCTGAAGGACGTGCCCGAGGTCTGGGAGATCAGCTACAACCCGAAGGCCGACGACATCCCGGTCGGCATGGTGCACGACTACAAGTACAAGGAAGGCGCCTTCATCCCCGGCTTCCTCAATCCGCGCCGCAGCTTCCTCTCCGAACCGCTCGACGACTTCTTCTTCACCCAGAACTACTCCGAACTGATGGGCTCGTCGCGCACCGCAGGCCAGGGCCAGGTGGTGCATCTAGATGTCAGGAAGAAGATCGCCGACCTCAAGCTGCCCGGCATGCCCCACCTGGGCTCCGGCATCACCTGGAACTACAAGCCGCCGCAGGGCGCGCAGGATCGCACCGTGATGGCCACGCCCAACCTCAAGGAAGGCCTCATTACCGTGATCGACATGAAGGACTGGAGCACGGTCAAGACCATCCCCACGCTGGGCCCCGGCTTCTTCATGCGCAGCCACGAGAACACGCCCTACGCCTGGACCGATTCGATGATGTCGAAGGGCAAGGACACGCTGCAGGTGATCGACAAGCGCACGCTGGAGAAGGTCGCCGAGGTCAGGACCGATCCGGGCAAGACCCTGGCCCACGTCGAATTCACGCGCGACGGCAAGTACGTGCTGGCGAGCCTGTGGGAACGCAAGGCCGACGGCGGTGCGCTGATCGTGTTCGACGCGGCCACCTTCAAGGAAGTCAAGCGCATCCCAATGGACAAGCCGGTCGGCAAGTACAACCTGTTCAACAAGATCAACCGTTCGGAAGGCACCAGTCACTGAAGCTATCCGCGCGGCGCCGGGCTGATGTATCGTTGCGCCATCGCGATACTTAAAGGACCCGGCCATGAGTCACAAACACCGAAATGTCCTGCAGGCGATTTTCCACGATCCGCTGAGCAGCAACATCCAGTGGCGTGAAGTCGAGTCGCTGTTGCACCACCTCGGCGCCACGGTCGAACCGGGCCACGGCGCGCGCTTCCGCGTCGTCCTCAACCGCCACGAGTTCACGGTGCACCATCCCCACCACGGCAACGAGTTCGGCAAGACCGACGTCAAATATCTGCGCGAATGCCTCGCCGCCGCCGGCGTCACACTGTCCAGCTACGACGAGCAGCACAAGGCGGCCAGCGGTGATGGATGAAACCCAGGCCGGCAATCCGCTGCACGGCATTACGCTGAAAATCATCCTCGACCGTCTGGTCGCGCACCATGGCTGGGAGGAACTGGGGCAGCGCATCGATATCCGCTGCTTCACCCACCAACCGAGCATCGCCTCCAGCCTCAAGTTCCTGCGCCGCACGCCGTGGGCGCGGGACAAGGTCGAAGCCCTGTATCTGCGCCTGCCGCGCTCGACGGCCGGGCCGCCGCCGGCTTCCCGGCTGCCGGGCTAGCGGAGGAACCGTTCCCAGCTGCCGACGCGGTGGTGCACCGGCTGCCGCTCGGCCCACGCGGCGAGGCGTTCGATCCAGCTCGCCGGCCTTGCGGCCGGCGCCTGGCGCACCGCGGCCACTCGGCGCGCGGCGCGCGGGACAGGAAGAATGAGTCCGTGAGGTGCAGTGTGGCTGTTCATGGCGGCTCCCGTTCGGAGGTGGTGCGGAACCCGTGAATTCGGATTGCTACGCCTTGAATGCACTATAGAACTTGGCAATCGCGCACACAATATGGAACAATGCAGCATCAGTCTGCAAAATTGCAAACAATGCCATGCCGGTACTTGCCTGGGATGACCTGAGATATGCGCTTGCGATCGGGGTCGCCGGTTCGCTTGCCGGCGCGGCGCGCGCGCTGGGCGTCAATCACACCACGGTCCTGCGCCGGCTCGATGCGCTGGAGGCCCAACTGGGCACGCGCCTGTTCGACCGCCTGCGCAGCGGCTATCAGGCCACGGAAGCCGGTCTCGCGCTGCTGGAGCAGGCGCGCCACATGGCGACCCGGGCCGACGAGGTCGAGCGTCGGGTGCTCGGGCGCGACCGGGAGCTTACCGGCGTGCTGCGGGTGACCACGGCCTTTGTCCTGATGGACCACCTGTTGCCGCAACCCCTGGCCGCCTTCGCGCGCGCCTACCCGGGCATCGAGGTCGAGGTGATCGAGAACGCCTACCTGGCGGACCTGTCGAGCCGGCACGCCGATCCGGAACAGAACTGGACGCGCCGCGAGGCCGACGTGGCGCTGCGCCTGTCGGAAAACGTGGCCGAGCACCTGGTCGGGCGCCAGCTCGGCATGACCCAGTGCCGCGTCTATGCGCGGCGCGGCGCGCCGGACCTGCCGCAGCAAGTCACCCCGATCGAGCGGCTGATCCGCGAGGCGCCCTGGGTCGCGTTCGAACACGACGCATCGGCGCGTGTTTATGACCGCTGGTTCCGCGAGCGCCTGGTGCAGTCGAATGTGCGCATCCGGGTGGACATCTTCAATGCCAAGGCCGCGATGCTGCGCACCGGGATCGGCGTGGGCGTGCTGCCGACCTTCATGGAAGACAAGCATCCCGAACTGGTGGCGGTGTCGGAACCGATTGCCGAACTGGCACAGCCGGTCTGGGTGCTCACCCATCCCGACCTGCGCCACACCGCGCGCGTGCGCGCCTTCATGCAGTTCGTCGGCGACGCGCTGACCAGGCGCCTGGCGCGCGACGCGGGGAATCCGCGGCCATCGATGGCAGAATGAACCCCCTTTGGAGGCTCGACCATGACCATCTCGATGTATGCGGCCAGCGCGCCGTGCTTCGTCAACATGCTGCGCAATCTCGACGCGATCCTCGCCAGGGCCCGGGACCATGCCGTGGCGAAAAAGCTCGATCCCGCCGTCCTCATCGGCGCGCGGCTGTTCCCCGACATGCTGCCGCTGGCGAAGCAGGTTCAGATCGCCACCGACCACGCCAAAGGCGCGATCGCCCGGCTGGCGGGGGTGGCGGTACCCAGCTACGAGGACAACGAGCAGAGCTTCGATGAACTCCGCGCCCGCCTGGCCAGGACGATGGCATTCGTCGAGTCGTTTTCCGCAGCACAGATCGACGGTTCCGAAGAGCGGGAGATCGCCCTCAGGATCGGCGGACGCGAGATGAGCTTCAAGGGCTTGCCCTACCTGGTCGGCTTCGCCTTGCCGAATTTCTATTTTCATCTGGTGACCGCGTACAACATTCTGCGGCACAACGGCGTCGACATCGGCAAGACCGATTACATCGGCAAGCCCTAGCCGATCGGCCCGCGACATGCGCTCGACTCGTGCCACCGCGGCCCTGGCCAGGCTCAATTTGCGCAGCGAGGGACATCACTACATGATGGCCCTCACGGGAAGCGGTCAGTTCATTCTGCGCGAACGGATCGACGGTGACGAGCGGCCGCTTTCCGAAGCCCTGGCCCTGGACGACTTCGTGCGCCTGCTGGATTCGATGGGGCCAAAAAAAGTCGCCCGCGTGACCAAGAGCGAGGCGGCCTTCATGAGGCAGTTGGGAAAGAAGACCTAAGACCTGCTGCGCCGAATTCCCGGACTTCGATCGACCGCGCGGGGCGAGTCAGGGCTTGCGGCTCCACTTGCCCTCGGCGTCGCGCAGCCACCAGCCGGACTTCCACTGCTGGTGCCAGCGCGCGCGCATCAGCTCCCATATTTCCGGCTCGGCGTCGCGCCGGCCGTTGCTGTCGGCCAGGGCCTGGATCAGCGCCTTGCGTTCCAGGTTCTCCACGTCGATCAGTTTTTCAGCGATCTGGCGTTTGGCCAGCGACATCTTGAGGCCGTCGCGCAGGTAGATCAGTCCATCGGTACCCAGGGCGATTTCGCCGGCTTCGTAAAAGCGCACCAGGCGCGAGGTGCGCTGCGCCAGGGAATGCTTGACCACGATGACCGATGGCGTGCCGATATCCAGGTTGATCGCCGGCTTGGCCGCCGCTTTGACGGGTTCGGCGGCCTCGACGTGGAGGGCCGGAAGGGCGAGACAGGCGAGCAGCAGTGCGATTCGTTTCATTGGGATTCCCAGGTTGTCATTTGCCGGCCAGCAGCAGTTTGAGGTCGGCGGCGATATTGGCGGGGGCTTCGCCATGGCGCAGCAACAGGCGCAGCTTGCCCTGCGGATCGAAGGCGAAACTGCCGGTGGAGTGATCGATGCTGTAGCTGCCCGGGGTGGAGCCCGGCTGTTTGGCATAGAACACCTTGAAGTCCTTGGCCAGCGCGGCTATGCCTTTTTCATCGGCATAGAGGCCGAGGAAGCTCGGGTTGAAGGCCGGCACATACTGCGCCAGCAGTTGCGGCGTGTCGCGCGCCGGATCCACGGTGGCGAACAGCACCTGTACGCGCCTGGCATCGTCGCCGAGCAGCGCCATGGCGTCGCGCATGGTCGACAGCGTGGTCGGGCAGACATCGGGACACTGCGTGTAGCCGAAGAACAGCACCACGGCCTTGCCCTTGAAATCGGCCAGGCGGCGCGGCTGGCCGTTGTGGTCGGTGAGGTTGAAATCCTTGCCCCAGTCGACCATCGACAGGTCGGTCGAGACGAAACGCGGGGGTTCGGAACAGCCCGCCAGCAGCGTGGCGCAGCAGAAAAGAATGGCCGACAGCAGTTTCATGGAAGGGGCGATGCAGGAGTGTCAGGAGGGCGTTCAGTGTACCATCCGGGTTGCCGTAATCCTTTCATAATTTTCGCGGGGTAATAGTGAATTCGCATAATGTCGCAATTTCCGGCGAGGCGTCAAAAGCCCTTGCCAGGGCATGGTTGTGGTTGGGGCTGATGGCGCTCATCGGTTCCGGTCTGCTGGCCATTTTGCTGGTGCTCTCGCGCACGCCGGGCATCCAGGACGTGTTCCCGCTGAAGGACTTTTTCCGCGCCGCGCTGGTGGTTCATGTGGACCTCTCGGTGGCGATTTGGTTCATGGCCTTCGCCGCGGTGATCTGGAGCGCGCTGGGCCGCGACGGCTTTGCCTGGCTGGGCTGGAGCGGCTTCGCGCTGGCGGCCGCGGGCACCGCGCTGATGACCGTCTCGCCCTTCCTGCCGGGCGCCGATCCGGTGCTCAACAACTACATTCCGGTGTTGCAGCAAAAGTACTTCTACGCCTCGCTGTGGATTTGCGCGGCGGGTTTCGGCCTGGCCGTGCTGCGCGCCCTGCTCACCACCTGGCCGAAGCCCTTCCTTGGTGCGCCGCTGCAAAGTGGGGCCTTCCTCGGCGCGGTGGCGGCCTTCCTTGCGCTGGCGGCCTTCGTCTGGTCCTGGATCGCCGTGCCGCGGATCGAGGAAAAGATCTATTTCGAAGTGCTGTTCTGGGGCGGCGGTCATACCCTGCAGTTCCAGCATGCGCTGCTGATGGTGGTCGCCTGGCTGTGGATCGCCGCCCATTTCGGCCGGCCCGCGGAGCAGGGGGCGGGGGGTGGGGTGCCCGTTTCCGCACGAGCCCTCTCCGCCATGTTCTGGATCGCCGCGCTGCCGCTGCTGGTGGTACCGGCGATCTACTTCACTATTCCGGCGGGCGAACTGCCGCACATGGAGCTGTTCGCCAAGCTGATGATCTGGGGCCATCCCTACATGGCGCCGCTGATCCTGGTCGGCTTTCTCGCCGTGTGGGCCACGCGCCGCATGCCGCCCCATGCCGCCAAATCGGCCTTCATCGCCTCTTTCTCGCTGTTCGCCGTGGGCGGCGTGCTGGCCTACATGATCCAGGGCGTGAACGTGGTGATCCCGGCGCACTATCACGGCTCCACCGTGGGCGTGACGCTGGCCTTCATGGGCCTGGCCTACGTGCTGCTGCCGCAACTCGGCTTCGGCGAAGTCGAAGGGCGCATGGCGCGCTGGCAACCCTATGTCTATGGCGGCGGGCAACTGATCCACATCCTCGGCCTGGCCTGGTCGGGCGGCTACGGCGTGCAGCGCAAGGTGGCCGGCGCCGAGCAGGCCCTGACCACGCTGCCGCAGAAAATCGGCATGGGCATGATGGGACTCGGCGGCCTGATCGCCGTGATCGGCGGCATCATGTTCGTGCTGGTCTGCCTCAAAGTGATGCTGCCGCGCAAGCGCTGAAACGGCGCCGGGCCTGCGCGTTCGACAGCGCCGGCCCTGCTGCGACCTACTTCTTGCGGCCGTACTTGCCGGTCAGCGTCGCCTTGCCGATGGAATTGGCATTGATCATGAAGCCGGCCAGCGAAGCCGTCGCGCCGGCAGGCAGTTCGAGCTTGTCCACCTTGAGTGCGTGCAGCGTGAAGTTGTAGCGATGCGGCTTGTCGCCGACCGGCGGGCAGGGGCCGCCCCAGCCGGGGCCGCCGAAGTCGGTATTGACTTGCGCCGCACCCTTGGGCAGCGCCGAAGCGTCGGCCTTGCCGGCACCCTTGGGCAGTTCCGCGGCATCGGCCGGGATGTTGGTCACCACCCAGTGCCACCAGCCGGCGCCGCCGGTCGGCGCGTCGGGGTCGTGCACCAGCAGGGCGAAGCTCTTGGTGCCCTTGGGCGCGCCGGACCATTTCAGGGCGGGCGAGATGTTCTTGCCGCTGCAGCCGAAACCCTGGAACACCTGCTCCTCGGCGATCGGCGCCGCGGCCTTGATGTCGTCGCTGCCGAGCTTGAATTTTTCGGCGTGGGCGCTGCCGGCCAGGGCCAGCCCCGCCGCAAACAACAGACCGTTACGGATCATGATGGCTTTCCTTTCTGAATGAGATGGAGCGCCGATTTTAGAAGCATTGGCGGCGAGGCCGTGAAAGTTGGCGCTGGCGATACGGCGACGGCGGCGTCGACTCGTGCCAGAATGCCGCGCAAATCGTCCAATTCGAGCGCCGCCCGTGTTTCGGTTTGCGTGTCTTCCAGGCGAGTTTCAATCTTGATGTGCAGGCAGTCGCAGGACTCATGACGAAAAATTCCAGGCATGGCGGCAAGGCGGCGCGCGAGGGATCGGCGATCGATTCGTTCTGCGCCTGGGATGGTGCAACCCTGGTGCTCAATGTCCTGGGCCAGCCCGGCGCGAAGCGCGATGCGATCGGCAAGGTCAAGGGCCGGCAGCTCAAGGTCAGCGTCACTGCCGCGCCGGTGGCGGGCCGGGCCACCGATCACATGGTGCGCTTCCTGGCGCAGGAATTCGGCGTGACAGTCGATGACATTCGAGTCGTGTTCGGCAGATTCAACGTCAACAAGCAGTTGCGCATCAAGTCGCCGGGAAAGCTGCCGCCGGTCGTCGGCAAGCATCTGGCGCAAGCATGAACGCCGACTACGCCGGCGACTACGAGATCGTCGCGCGCTTTCTCAACCCGACCGATACCTGCCTGCTGTGTTCCTGTTTGAAGATGGCCGGCGTTCCGGCGCTGGTCGCCGACTTCAACCGCGGCGACTATGCCCTGCCGGACGATGACCAATCAGCCTGAAAATCTCAATTCAATCCGCAGATGACGCAGATTACGCAGAGAGAACCACGACGTGGCCAAGGCCAACGGCTCACTCGGTAGGTGGTACGACCTGACCAAGCAACGCCCCGATCCATCTGCGTTGATCTGCGAAATCTGCGGGTCAGATGTTTCATCCAGGATCAGTAATAGCTTCGCCGAAAAAAAAGCCCGGCGGCCTCGCGGCGCGCCGGGCTGCTTGCAGGCCGCTTATTTCGGCTGGAAGGCCAGCGAGCGGGCCGAAATGGTGAAGGCATCGGAGAAGCACATGCCTTCCTCGGCGCCCTGGTTCTTCAGCGTCGGGAAGATCGCCTCGACCATTTTCACCGAGCCGCAGGCATAGATTTCGTGGCCCTTGAGGTCGGGGAAATCTTCCAGGATGGCTTCATGGACCAGGCCGGTGCGACCGCTCCAGTGGTCGCCCGGCGCGGCATCGGAGATCACCGGGATGAAGTGGAAATTGGCGTGCTCGCGCGCCCAGCTTTGCGGCAGATCGGGCAGGTAGAGGTCGGCCAGTTGGCGCACGCCCCAGTAGAGGTAGATCGGGCGCTTGAGGCCGCGCTGGAAGGCGTCCTCGACCATGCTCTTGACCGGGGCAAAGCCGGTGGCGCCGGCGACGAAGACGATCGGGCGCTCCGATTCGCGTAGCGAGAAATCGCCCAGCGGGCCTTCGAAGTTGACGGCGTCGCCCTCCTTCATCTGCTCGAAGACGTGGGTGGTGTAGCGGCCGCCGGGCATCAGCCGGATCTGCAGTTCGATCAGGTCGGCCTGCTGCGGCGGATTGGCGAAGGAGAAGGCGCGGCGCTGGCCGTCGTCGAGAATGATGTTGATGTATTGGCCGGCCTTGAAGGGAATCTGCTGTCCTTCCGGCAACTTGAGCAGAACGCGCATCACGTCGTGGGTCAGCCTTTCCAGCTTTGCCACATGGGCGGTGTATTGGCGGATGGCCTTCGGCGCGGCGGCCGCTGCGTATTCGATCTCGACATCGCCCAGCGCCGTGGCGCAGCACAGCAGCACCTTGCCGGCGGCGAGCTCCGCGGCCGACAGCGCGTTTGGCTGATACAGCCCGGGATCGACATTGCCGGAGAGCACGGTGCATTTGCACTGACCGCAGCCGCCGTTGCGGCATTCGTAGGGCAAGTTGATTTCCTGGCGCAGGCCGGCATCGAGCAGGGTTTCGTCGAAGCGGATGGCGACCGCCTTGTGGTCGGGGTGGAAGGTCACCGTCGCCTCGGCCTTGCCGGCGCCCATGCGCTTGGGCGGCAGCCAGGGGGCGAGGAAGAGCAGGGCGGACAGGCCCAGAATGCCGAACCAGAGGTAGATCGGATCGACCACATAGACCAGGGCCAGCACCGGCATCTGGAACCAGTCGATCTGGATGTTGGTGGGCACCACCAGCATTTCGGCTTCGCCGCCCTGGCTGACCACCGGCTTGACCAGGGCCAGCACGACGAACATCGCGGTGAAGGCGATGGCGATCGCGCGCGGCGGGTTGACGTGGGCGCGCGGCACGCGCTGCACATGGACCCAGGCGATGACGCCGGCGATCAGCGGCGCGCCGAGGTGGATGAAGGCGAGCAGGGTGAACAGCCGGCTGGTGACGTTTTCCTGGTAGATGAAATTGCGGATCAGGGTGCCGTTGAACATCGGCAGCGCATCGAACCATTCCGCGGTGGCGATGACCACGAACTGCGCCAGCTTGTCCCACACCAGCATGAAGCCGTTGAGGCCGGAGATGTAGACCAGCCAGATCAGCGCCACGCCGGTGGCCCAGGAGAACCAGCGGAAGCCGCGGTAGCGGTCGTAGGCGAAGTGCCGCAGCATGTGCAGCAGCATGGTCAGGATCATGCCGTCGGTGGCATAGCGATGCACGCTGCGCATGATGCCGCCGGCCCACCACTGGTCGTGGGTGATGCTCTCTACCGATTCGTAGGCATCGTGCACGGCGGTATCGGCGAAGACGTAGAGGTAGATCCCGGTGCCGATCAGCAGCCAGAACTGCCAGAAGCTGATGGTGCCGAGGTGGTAGAAGGGATTGAGCTTCTCGCCGAAGGCCGCGTTGTACAAGTTCTCGGCACGCATGAAGAACCAGCGCACGAGTTTCTGGAGGAGGGTCAGCATGATGTTTGTCCTGGAAGTTCGGAGGGCGGGTTCAGAGTTTGTTCGCGGCGCTTTGCTGGAAGAACAGGCCGCCCTTGTCCGGATTGAAGTCGACCACCAGCACCTGCGCCGGCTTCAGCGTGACCTGTGCTTCCTTGATGAAGTTGAAATCCGGGTTGACCAGGTTGTCGTTCATTTTCACGGCCAGCTGGTAGGTTCCGGCCTTGACCTCGAAACGCTTGTAGACGGTGGACACGCCATCGCGCGAAAGTCCGGTCGGATGCATCACGGTTTCGAACATCGACTTGCCGTCGAGTTCCAGCACCAGCTTGATGTCGGAACGCCCGCGCGGGCAGTCCAGCGGCGCGCGCATGTTGGGCGGCAGCTTGCTCAGCTCCTCGGCAGTGCGCTTGCGGCAATCGCGCCCGCCGAGGTGGCTCATCGACAGCTTGATCAGCGCCACGTCGTCGGGAATCTGCTTGTAGGTGGGCGCGGTCGAGAAATATCCGATGAAGGCGGCGAAAGCGCCGTAAAGGACGATCTGGCCGGCAATGGCGGCGGGTTTAGGCATGATGTATTTTTCTCCTGGAGAAGGCGGGCGGCCGGGTGCTTTGCGGCCCTGGTGTTTCGAGCCGGTTTCTGAATTCGTCGACGGCGGCGGCGAGCAGCCCGCCGTCGCTGCGCGAGGCATGGACCACCTGCAGGCGCTGTAGCGGCACCAGGCTGCGCAGATGGGGTTCGCGGCTGCGGACGAGGCGTTCCTGGGTCCATTGCATGCCGAGGCGGAAGTCGCAGCCGCCTTCGCGGCAACCGGTGACGACGACGCCATCGGCACCGCTGCGCAGCGCATATTCGACGAAGGAGGGCGGCAGCATGCCGGTGCACAGCAGGCTCAGCGTGGCGGTGTCGGCGCCGTCCAGATTGCGCACATCGGCGCCCTGGTCGCAACCAAAGACCACCAGCCGGGGCTTGCCCGGCGTTGGCCTTCCCCATTGCGCCAGCCGCGCTTCGAGTTGCTGGCGCAGAGCGTCGACCGGCAGTTGCGGCATGTCGATGCCGGTCACGAGTCTTTCCTGGCTGCGGAAGGGCGTCGAGGAGGGGCAGGCGCCGGCGCAGATGCCGCAACTGGCGCACAGGTCGGCATCGACCACGGCGATCTGGTGGCCCGGTTTGTCGGGATGCAGCGCCATGGTCACGGCCTCGTAGGGGCAGTCGGCGTGGCAGCGGGCGCAGCCGTTGCAGTTCGCCGCGTCGACCACGGCGATCGGCTGCGCCTGCGGGTGGGGCAGGAAGGGCAGGGCGAAGAGCAGCAGGGTGGCGCCGAAGATAAGGCCCCACACCGCCGCCGGCGAACTGAGGTCGGTCAGCGGATGGATGAACAGCAGGAACCAGTCGAGTCGCAGTCCGGTCGGCACCAGGGCCAGGTCGGCGGGAGCGTCGGACAGCGCCGGCTTGAGCAGGGCCAGCGCCAGAAAGCTGATCAGGGTGGCCAGCATCAGGTGCCGCGAAGGCAGGTAATCGACCCGGCTGATGCGATTGACATGGGCCCAGAGGCCGAGGATCAGCATCAGCGGCACGCCGATGTGGATGAACACCAGCACCGTGAAGAAGCGGTCGTTGATCGAATCGGGCGCGAGGAAGTTGCGCGCCGCGGGCTCGCTGAAGATCGGCAGCCAGTCGAGCAGTTCCGTAGTGGCAATGGCGGAGAACTGTGCCAGGCGGTCCCAGGTGATCCAGTAGCCGCCGATGCCCGAAATATAGGCGAGCCAGATCAGCGGCACGCCGGTGATCCACGAATACAGGCGGAAGCCGTAGTAGCGGCCGTGGGCCCACTCGCGCAGCAGATGCAGCAGCATGACCAGGACAAAGGCATCGGCGGCGTAGCGGTGCAGGCTGCGCAGTACGCCGCCCAGATACCACTGCTCGCGCGACAGGTAGTCGATCGAGCGGTACACGCCGTCGATGCTGGTGTCCAGCACGGTGTAGAGGTAGAGCCCGCTGGCGACCAGGATCCAGAGGAAATACAGGCCGAGCGCGCCGAGATGGCGCAAGGGATTGTCGGCGCCGCCGAAGTAGCCATCGAAGCGATTCTCGATGGTGTCGAAGAGGGTTTGCGCGTTGCCGCGCAAGACTGCGTGCAAGCTCACGTTGGGAATTTCCGTAACGTCGGCACTGGATGACGACCGCCGACTATTAGCGGTTAATGATATTTAAGTCGGAAGATTTCCGACTTGACTGCAATCAACCGGATCAAATCCTGTTGTGGCGTTTGCGCAGAAAGAAGCTCCAGGCCAGCCAGCCCATGAAGAAAGTGAAGCTGATGAAGCCGCCGATCTCGAAATACAGCGCGTAGTTGGTGCGGTATCTGCCGCTAATCGGGTCATACACCGAGCACAGGATCCGGATGCGGTCGGCGATTTCGGCCAGGGTGCTGGTTTGCTGCGGTATCGGCGCACCGGTGATCATCGCCTTGAGCGGTTCCGCGAGGTCCTCGGCGGTGAATTTCTCGCCATAGATCTGGCGGTAGATCCTGCCCTCGGCATCGACCAGGGTGACCTGGTTCACGTGGTCGAAACCGGCGGTGGTGGCGACATAGCTGAAGCCGAAATTCTGCGTCAGTTCGTCGACGATGGCCGGCGCCGGACTGAGGAAATCCCAGTTGGGCAGTTGGATGCCGTACTGGGTGGCAAAGGTCTTCATCGCCTGCGGCGAGTCGAAGGGCTGGTTGAAGCCGATGCTGACGATGTTGAAGCGATTCGCCCCGAGCATGCCGACGGTATTTTCGACGGCCTTTTGCAGATTCTTGGTGGTGGTGGGGCAGACCTGGAAGCAGGCGGTGTAGATGAAATTCACCAGCAGCGGCTTGCCGCGATACTTGGCCAGCGGCGTCGGCCGTTGCTGGCGGTCGAGCAGCACGTGATCGCCGACCGGCTGGCCGATCACGGCCTGCGAGCGTTTCAGCGCCGCCTGGGCGTCGAGCGTGGTCAGCGCGAGGCCCGTGCGTGCGCCTTGCGGCACCGCAGTGAGGCCGGGTGCCGCGGCCGCGGCCGTCGCGGGACCGGCCTGCGCCGTGTCGCCAGCGCCAACTCCTGGGGCGGCGGCAAGCACGAATGCCGCGATTGCGGCATGGAGCGAGGAACGGATCACGGCGACTGCCTGGCTAGAAGCGGGCGTCGATGATTGCAGCCGTGAGCACCAGCGTCAACTGGGCCAGCGAGGCATGGAAGCAACTCATCGCCGTGGCGCGGTTGGTGTTCTGCACCAGGCGCCAGGCCTTCAGGATGAACAGGAAGCCGCCGATCGCGGCGCCGGCGAAGTAGATCGCGCCGAGGCCAAAGGCCAGCGGCAGCAGCGAGGCCGCCACCAGTGCCAGGGTGCTGGCGAAAATGGTCTTGGCCGCGCGCTGGTCGCCGACCACCACGGGCAGCATCGGCACGCCGGCCGCCGCGTAGTCGTCGCGATAGGCGATGGCCAGGCTCCAGAAGTGCGGTGGCGTCCACAGGAAGAGCACGAAGGCCAGCGCCAGCGGTACCGCGCCGACCTGCGGGTCGGCCGCTGTGGCGCCGGCCAGCACGGCCCAACTGCCGGCCAGGCCGCCGAAGACGATGTTGAGCCAGGTGCGGCGCTTGA
Source organism: Rhodocyclales bacterium (assembly GCA_016192435.1). Lineage (GTDB taxonomy): Bacteria > Pseudomonadota > Gammaproteobacteria > Burkholderiales > Rhodocyclaceae > Sulfuritalea. The sequence goes on from JACPUD010000071.1 coordinate 34,826, forward strand.
GCCAGACCGTATAGACGATGGCGTAGAAGAAGGCGCCGAGGAAGGTGAACAGCGCCGCCCAGGCATTCAGCGCGAGCCAGGCCGCGCCGACGGAGATCGCCATGAGGCCGAAGATGATCAGCAGCCAGACCGGGCCGTGCTTGATTTCGCCGGTGGCGAAAGGCCGGTTCTTGGTGCGCGACATCAGCGGATCGATGTCGTGTTCGTAATACTGATTGAAGGCGCCGGCACTGGCCGAGGAAACCAGCACGGCCAGGGTCAGCGTGATCAACTGGGCCAGGCTCAGGCTGGGGCCGCCGCTTACCGACAGGCCCGCCAGGGCGGTGAAGGTGATGACGACGCCGATGCGCAGCTTGAACAGTCCCGCGATGGCGCGGAAGGAAAGTCCGGAGGATCTGTGGGTGGGCAGCGTCGATTCCATAAGTGTGTTCGCGGGGTGGCGTCGTAGTGGTTATTTTTACTATCCTAACCTGCTTGGATCGGGCCTGGCGGCCAAGCCCGATTCAGGCAGGTTCCCCGCGACGGAGCGCGGGGAGCCTGGATCCGTTGGGGATCAGCGCATGCTTAGCTGAGACCCCAGACTTCGGACAGGTACTTCCAGTTCACGAAGTAGTACAGCACGAAGCAGACCAGCAGCGTCATGGCCAGCACCACCGTGCCCGGTACGCCGATGTGTTCTTCGCTGCCGGTGTGGGACGCGGAAGAGGCGGCGGACTGGTCGGGGATCGGCGTCGGCTTGTCGGAGGTCGGGCCACCGTCGAGCTTCTTGCCGAACAGCAGGGACCAAACCACCAGGAAGATCCACAGGCCGCCGCCGATGACCGCGATCACGCCGAAGATGCCGGTGAGACCCATCATCAGGTAGGCGGCACCCGGCCATTCATACTGGAACGGTGCACCCGAGAAGGCCATGTCCCAGTGACGGCGGGAGACGCCCAGCGTGCCGGCGCCCATCATCACCAGGCCCAGCACCGACATGCTGATGCCGTAGAGGTAGGGCTGGATCTGGCACAGCTTGGGGAACATCATTTCACGCCGGAACAGGGTCGGCACCAGCAGGTAGGTGATCGACATGAAGGCCAGCGTGGTACCGACGACAACCGTGGTATGGAAGTGGCCCGGCACGTAGAAGGTGTTGTGCATCAGCATGTTGATCTGCTCGGTGCCCAGCACGACGCCCGAGATGCCGCCGAGGAAGCCGAAGCCGACCAGGGAGATGAACATGCCCGAGAACACCGGGTTGCCCCAGGGTGCCTTGCGCAGCCACTCGAACAGGCCGTTGGTGAAACCCTTCTTGCGCTGTGCCGCTTCGATCGCGCCCGGAACCGTGAAGCCGTGGATCATCGAGGCGAGAACCGCGAAGTACATGAAGTAGGAGGTGTTCAGCACCTTCCACTCCGCGCTCATGCCCGGGTCGGACAGCAGGTGGTGCGCGCTGGCCAGTTGCAGGAACAGGATGTAGAGCAGGAAGGCGAAGCGCGACACTTTCTCGGACAGCGGCTTGGCGCCGAAGATCACGGCGGCCGTCAGATACCAGATCGAGACATGGGCGGCGACGTTGACCTGCTGCGAGGAGTGACCCAGCGCCCACCAGACCATGCGATACAGCTGCGCGTCGATTTCCTTGATCCAGCCCATGGACCAGGCGAAGGTCGGGATCAGGATTGCGGCACCGGAAGCGATGGTGAACACGGCGATGATCGCCGCCGTCATGGCGCCGAAGGTGACCAGCGGCAGCGAGCCGGTGTAGGTCTTGTCCTTCTTGGCCACCACCAGGGTGCCGAAGAACACCCCCGTACCCAGCAGGGCGCCGACCGCTACCAGGATGATGCCCAGGTAGAAATGCGGTGCGGCCTGCATCGGCACGTAGGAGGTGAACATCACCGAGGACGAGCCCTGGAAGATCGCGACGTTGGTCATGATGCCGCCGACGACCATCAGCCAGAAGCCGAGCCAGGCTACTTTTGGCGTCGCAATCCGGCAGCGCAGCAGGGTCGATGAGGCGAAATACAGCACCGCCATTTCGAAGAAGAGTATCCACAGGATCAGCATGTCGATGCCGTGGGCCGTCAGGATCAGGTAGAACTGGTCTGCCGGCAGCAGCTTGATCGCCGGCCAGCGGGTCAGGATCACCAGCAGGGCGGTGATGCCGCCCACCAGCAGCCAGAGCACGCCGGCTACGGCGTTCCAGCGCATCAGCTTGTCGGCATCGAGGTCGAACTGCAGCCCGGTGCGCGGACAGGTACGGTAAGTAGTTGCCATCTGTTAACTCCCCTTATTTCACGTAAATACGGCCAAGCATCGTGTGGTGCCCGATGCCGCAGTATTCGTTGCAGACGATGGCGTAGGTGCCGGCCTTGGTCGGCGTCATCTTGACCACATGCTCATAGCCGGGAATGACCTGGATATTGATGTTGGTCGGCTGCAGCGAGAAGCCGTGGTTGTAATCGACCGCCGACAGGTGGATCTTGTAGGTCTTGCCGGCTTCGAGTTCCAGAATCGGATACCAGGCCCAGAGACGGGCCAGCAGGAAGGCCTCGCCGTTGGCGTTGGGCTTGACCACCGGGATGTTCTGTTCCGTCTCGGTACGAATGGTGTTTTCCTTGACGAAGGCCTCGGTCTTCGCGGTAAACATTTCGGTCGTGGTCTTGTAGACCTCGTTCGAGAGGTTCTGCTTACCGTTGATGTGCCAATAGACCATCATGACGAACATGATCATGGCCCAGACGAAGGCGATGCCGATCCAGGCCCATTCCTGGCCGGATATCGATTGTTTCCACCACAGCCGCTCTGAAGGCGGCAGGATTGCGCTCATATGATTCTCCCTGATTGAAGGATTGCTTATTTAGCGAGGGGGACACTCATGATGTCCACGATTCCCCACAGGATGTAAATGACTCCGGGAGAAGCAACTCCCAGGAACAGGAGCAAGAAGTGGTTGTCCAGCAACTTCTGCATGAAAGGAACATCGTCGTCGTCATTGTTATTCGCCATGGATCTGCCCTCTAACGGTTGGCGCTGCAGCGCGCGGTGGATTCGAACTTACGGAAACTGATGGCCGCGATGGTATCCCGAGCACCCTTGTCGGACAATTGATTCAGGACAAGAAATCGCTGCGTCAGCATAGGTTTCCGTGCTGCGCTGCGACAAAACGTCGCAGCTGTTTGTCGCTGCATTGCGGGAGATATGCGGCCGAACGCCCGTCGGCCTGGGACCAACGGATACCCCGGTGCGGCGGTCAGGCGGCGTCCTGCGCTTCGAGCCAGTAGGCGAGGCCCTGGGCGTTGAGTTCCAGGTCGAGATGCCAGATGTCGAGGATCTCCGCATCGCTGAGGCGGCAGCCATGGCGATGCGCTTGATCGAGCAGGAGCGCGGTCAGGCCGTCGCGGATGCGCGCCGTCTTGTCCTCGTCCTCGCTCGCCACCAGCGCGATCGCGACGTACTGGTCGAGCAGCGCCAGCACCTGGCGGCCGAGTTCCGCGGGTGGCGCGAGGCGGCTGAAGTGGGTCAGATAGATGGCTTCGGGATTGAAGGACAGCATGCGCTCGATCGAAGCGCGCATCTCGTCAGGGTCGAACTGGATCGGCGTCGAGGAGGGGAAGATCAGCGGCCGGCCGTCGACATCGAGTTCGCGATAGGAGATGCCGAAAGTGTCGCCAGTGAAAATCCCGCTGGTTTGGCGGTCGACGATCGCGATGTGGTGTTTGGCGTGGCCCGGCGCGTCGATGCAGTGCAGTTCGCGCGAGCCGAGCTTGAGCACCGTGTTGTCGTGGGCTTCGATGATGCGACCGGCCGGGATCGGGATCAGCTTGCCGTACATGCGCCGCGCCCTCTCCTGGCCATAGACGCCTTCGACGCCGGCCATCAGCTTGGTCGGCTCGATCATGTGCCGCGCGCCGCGCGGATGCACCACCAGTTTCGCGTTGGGAAAGGCTTCCATCATCACGCCGGCGCCGCCGGCATGGTCGAGATGGATGTGAGTCAGGATCACGTAGTCCACGCTCTGCGGGCCGAGGCCGCGCGCGGCCAGCGCCGCCAGCGCCTGCGGCATCACCTCGAAATTCGCGGTATCGACGAAGGCGGCGCGGCCCTCGCTCTCGATCAGGTGGATCGCGGCGAGCAGGGGGCGAACGTAGCCGGCATCGAAGGCGTAGATGCCGTTGTGGTAATCGATCAGCGAATTTGGCATGGCTTGTGTCGGTATGGCCGCAGGTTTTGTCGGGCCGAATTCAGTCGGCCAGGGGGGGATGGCATTGTAGGGCCGACTTCAGTCGACCGGATTACGTTGGCGTTGTATGGCGGACTTCAGTCCGCCGGATTACGTTGGCGGACTGAAGTCCGCCCTACAGTCCATCCTGCGGCCCTCCCTACGGCCCGCGCATGTCCGCCCATTCCGCCCTATGTTCTCCTTGCGGCGCGGATCAGTTGCGCGCCGCGTTCTGCGATCATCACCGTCGGCGCGTTGGTATTGCCCGAGGTGATGGTCGGCATGATCGAGGCGTCGACCACGCGCAGTCGCGAAACGCCACGCACGCGCAGCTCGGAATCGACCACCGCGTTCGGGTCGGAGGCAGCGCCCATGGCGCAGGTGCAGGTCGGATGGAAGATCGTGGTGCCAATGTCGCCGGCCGCCTTCGCCAATTGCTCGTCGCTCTGCAGTTGCGCGCCGGGCTGGTGTTCCTGCGGCCGGTAGGGCGCCATGGCCGGCTGCTCGACGACGCGGCGCGTCAGGCGCAGGGCGCGCGCGGCGACCATGCGGTCGTTGTCGGTGGACAGGTAGTTCGGCGCGATGACCGGCGCCGTGGCCGGATCGCGGTCGCGGATGTGCACCACGCCGCGCGAAGTCGGCCGCAGGTTGCAGACGCTGGCGGTGAAGGCCGGGAAGGGATGCAGCGGGTCGCCGAACTTTTCCAGCGACAGCGGCTGGACATGGAATTCCAGGTCGGGCGTGGCCACCTCAGGCGAGGAATGGAAGAAGCCGCCGAGCTGGCTCGGCGCCATCGACAGTGGTCCGGAGCGGAACAGCGCGTATTCGAGGCCCATCATCGCCTTGCCCCATAGGCTGTTGGCACGCTGGTTCAGCGTCGTGATGCCATGCACCTTGAAGATCATGCGCAGTTGCAGATGGTCCTGCAGGTTGCCGCCGACGCCGGGCAGCTCATGCACCAGCGGCACGCCGCGGTTCCGCAGCAGCGCAGCGGGACCGATGCCCGAGCGCTGCAGGATGGTCGGCGAGCCGATGGCGCCGGCCGTGAGCAGGGTTTCGATGCGCGCCGTGACGCGATGGCGAGTGTTACCGTGACCGTCGAGGCTGAACTCGATGCCGCGCGCCTCCTTGCCCTCCAGGATCAGCTTGTCGATCAGCGCGCCGGTGACGACCTTCAGGTTGGGCCGGTGCAGCACCGGACGCAGCATGGCCTTCGAGGCATTCCAGCGCACGCCCTTCTTCTGGTTCACCTCGAAGTGGCCGATGCCGAAATTGTCGCCGCGGTTGTAGTCCTGCTTGAACGGGATGCCGGCCTGCTTCGCAGCCTCGGTATAGCGGTCGAGGATGTCCCAGTGCAGGCGCTGCTTCTCGACGCGCCATTCGCCCTGGTCGCCGTGCATTGCGTCGGCGCCGCCCCAGTAATCCTCGCTTTGCTTGAATACCGGCAGCACGCTGTCCCAGTTCCAGCGCGAATCGCCGGTGATCTGCGCCCACTCCTGGTAGTCGCGCACCTGGCCGCGCAGGTAGAGCATGCCGTTGATCGACGAGCAGCCGCCCAGCACCTTGCCGCGCGCATAGACGATAGCCCGGCCGTTGAGGCCGGGCTCGGCCTCGGTCTTGTAGCACCAGTCGGTGCGCGGGTTGTTGATGCACTTGAGGTAGCCGATCGGGATGTGGATCCAGATCCAGTCGTCCTTGCCGCCGGCTTCGAGCAGCAACACCGTCACCTCGGGATCGGCCGACAGCCGGTTGGCCAGCACGCAGCCGGCCGTGCCGCCGCCGGCGATGACGTAGTCGAACTCGCCGAAGTCCTGCATTACTTATTGACCGGCATCACGAACTCGGGGCCTTTCGATGCGGAACCGGGCCAGCGCTGCATGATGGCCTTGTAGCGGGTGTAGAAGCGCACGCCTTCCTCGCCGTAGATGTGGTGGTCGCCGAACAGGCTGGCCTTCCAGCCGCCGAAGGAATGCCAGGCCATCGGCACCGGGATCGGCACGTTGATGCCGACCATGCCGACTTCGATCTTCTGCACGAAGGCCTGCGCCGTGCCGCCGTCGCGCGTGAAGCAGGCGACGCCGTTGGCGAAGTTGTGGCGGTTGATCAGTTCCACCGCCGCGGCGAAGGTCGGCACGCGCACCACGCAGAGCACCGGGCCGAAGATTTCCTCCTGGTAGATGCTCATCTCGGGCGTGACGTTGTCGAACAGCGTCGGGTTGATGAAGAAGCCTTCGGCCAGTTCGCCGCTCAGGCCCTGGCGCCCGTCGAGCACCAGTTTCGCGCCTTCCTCTACCCCGGCGGCGATGTAGCCGGCCACCTTGTCGCGATGCACGCCGGTCACCAGCGGTCCCATTTCGACGTTCGCCGCATCGCCAGCACCAACTTTCAGCTTCTTCGCGCGCTCCAGCACCCGCGCCACCAGTTCGTCGGCGCAGGAGCCGACGGCGACGGCGACCGAAATCGCCATGCAGCGCTCGCCGGCGGAACCGTAGGCGGCGCCGATCAGCGCATCGGCGGCGCCGTCGAGGTCGGCGTCGGGCATCACCACCATGTGGTTCTTCGCCCCGCCCAGGGCCTGCACGCGCTTGCCGTGGGCAATCCCGTGGGCCTGGATGTACCTGGCGATCGGCGTCGAGCCGACGAAGGACACGGCGGAAACATCCGGGTGTTCGAGCAGCGCGTCGACGGCTTCCTTGTCGCCCTGGATCACGTTGAAGGCACCGGCCGGCAGGCCGGCTTCGCGCAGCAGTTCGGCGGCGAACAGCGAGGGCGAGGGGTCGCGCTCGGAAGGCTTGAGGATGAAGGTGTTGCCGCAGGCCAGCGCCATCGGCGCCATCCACATCGGCACCATGAAGGGGAAGTTGAACGGCGTGATGCCGGCGGCGACGCCGAGCGGCATGCGCTGGCTCCAGTGGTCGATGCCGCCGCCGATGCCATGTGAGTGCTGGCCCTTGAGCAGCTGCGGGTTGCCGCAGGCGAACTCGATGACTTCGAGGCCGCGTTGCACCTCGCCCAGCGCATCGGGCAGGGTCTTGCCGTGCTCGGCGGAAAGCAGCTTGGCGATGTCGGTCGAGTATTGGTCGACCAGGTCGCGGAACTTGAACAAGACGCGGGCCCGGCGCTGCGGCGCGGCGGAGCCCCAGTCGGCAAAGGCGGCGCGGGCGGCGGTCACGGCGCGGTCGACGTCGGCCCGGCTGGCCAGCGCGACCTGGCGTGCGACGCGGCCCGCGGCCGGATTGAACACCTCGCCGACGCGGGTGCCGGCGCCGGCATCGGCGTGGCCATTGATCCAGTGGCCGACCAGGTCGGCGGCATTGATGAATTGGAGGTTCATGGCGGTCTCTCGCTCGGGATTGGGGGATTGGAACTCGTCATTAGAACGCGATGCCGGGACGAAATCCAATGAGTAATGCTTGCGCGCGATATTTGCCGCGCTAATATCCAGACATGGACTCTAATCTGATTCGCACTTTCGTCACCCTCGCGCGCGAGGGCAACCTGACGCGCGCTGCGCAGCACCTGCACCTGAGCCAGCCGGCGCTGTCGCTGCAATTGAAGAAGCTGCACCAACAGCTCGGGCTGGTGTTGTTCGAGCGCACGCCGCGCGGCATGCGCCTGACCCGGGTGGGCGAGCAGTTGCTGCCGGCCGCGCAACGCGCGCTGGAAGCGGCGAGCGAACTGGTCAGCCTGGCGGCCGGGATCAGCGGCCAGATCGGCGGCCGGCTGCGCATCGGCACCATCGTCGATCCCGAGTTCCTGCGCCTGGGACCTTTTCTCAAGCGCCTGGTCGAGTATCACCCCGGCCTCAGCACCGACCTCGCCCATGGCATGTCCGGTGCAGTGCGGCGCGAGGTGGCGGCCAAGCGGCTGGACGTCGCCTACACGCTGGGCCAGCCGGGCATGGGCGACGTCGATGCCGCATTCGACGTGCTGCGCCTGACCGGATTCAGTTACCGCGTCATCGCGCCGCCGGGCTGGCAGGAGCGGGTGCGCGGCAAGGACTGGAAGGAGTTGGCGCGCCTGCCCTGGATCGGCACGCCGACGGATTCGGTCCATCACCGGCTGCTCGCCGGCGTGTTCCGCGAGGCCGGCGCCAGTCCGCGCATCGTCGCCCAGGTCGATCTCGAACCCTCGATGCTCGACTTGGTCAAGTCCGGCGTCGGACTCTCGCTGGCGCGCGACAGCATCGCCCTGCGCGCGGCGCATGCCGGTGGAATCGTGATCGCCGACCGCGTGGAGGTGCCGGCCGAGCTCGGTTTCCTGTGTCTGCGCACACGCCGCGAGGAGCCGGCGATCGCCGCCGCCTTCAGCGTCATCGGCAGCGTATGGAGCGCGGCATGAAATTTCTCCCGTAATTCGTTGCGCGGTCGGGTTGCCTGTGGCACAATGCGCGCCTTCCAACGCGGAGTGGTAGTTCAGTTGGTTAGAATACCGGCCTGTCACGCCGGGGGTCGCGGGTTCGAGTCCCGTCCACTCCGCCACAAGTTTCAAGCAGAAAAGCGCCTTTCGGGGCGCTTTTCTGTTTTTGGGCCGCGGCGCGGCTCAGCCGGCACGGGTGCTGCAGTAAACCGGCCAGACCACCTTGCTGCCGGCAGGGTGGATGCGGCCGTCGCGGGCAAGCGCTGCCACCGGCAGGCGCTTTTCGGCGGCCGGCAAGTCCTCGACGCCTGCAAAGTCGCGGTCCGCCGGCAGGAACATCAGCATCGGGTCCGCCAGTTTGCCGCCCTTGGGCGGCATAAACGAATTCGACGTGTCCTGCTGCTCGGAGCCGGGGCCCGGGGCGACGTGCAGGCTCACATGCAGGTGGGGGTAACCCTGCGGGCCGAAGGCGGGTCCGATCGTTCCGCTCATGCCCGAGTGCGCGACAACTTGCCCGGCGCTGACGCGGTCGCCGGGATTGACGGCGGGCAGGGCGACCAGATGCTGGTACTTGATGAAACTCCAGAACCTCAGCCCCGTGTCTTCGGGCGCATGCAGCATCCACAGATAGAAGCCTTCCAGGTTGCCGCCCTCGCCCTTGGCGATGACCTTGCCGGCGGCGATCGCCAGCAGCGGGGTACCCTCGACCAGGCTGATGTCGAGTCCGCCATGCAGGCCGCTGTTGCGGTCCTGGCGGCGGACGCTGCCGTCGTGGCGATGCGGCGAGCCGTAGGGGGAAGCGACCGGATCGCAGGCGTGGCTGTCGGGGAACACAGGTGCGAGGTCCGTTGCCCTGACGTCATAGTCCCGGCGCTCGACGACATGTCCCCCTATGCCGCCGGAATACTTGCCGCGCATCTGCGCCTGGCCCGGGGATGCCAGTATGGCGGTCAGCGTCACACTCGCCACGGTCACAAGCAACTTCTTCATTCCGCGGCCTTCCGTCACGGGTGGCGGGCGCCTTGCGGCCGGTTCGGGTCGCGCATGCGGCCCGATGCCCGCTGTCGGCGCAATGCTATCACCGGCGGGCGAGGTATGATGCGGCCGAACGCTCCACAGGACAGCCTCGTTGAATATCCCTCCCGTTGAACCCGGCACCGTCGGCCCCTGCCCGGTGGCCCCCGATGCGCTGCAGGGCATCAAGCGCCAGCAGACCAATCCGGCGCGCTGGAACGGCGCCGGCTGGCAGGACTTCGTCGCCGCTCTGCGCAGTGCCGGCGTTGAACTCACCGAAGGCAGGGCCGCCTGCGGCGCGTATGTCACCGATGCCGGCGGCACCGCTTACGGCCAGCCGCATGGCGTGGTGATCGCGCACAGCGCCGGCGAGGTCGCGGCGCTGCTGAGGACGGCGCAGGCGCATCGGGTGCCGGTCACGGTGCGCGGCGGCGGCCTGACCACCGAAGGCGAAGCGGTGGCCTACGGCGGCGTGCTGCTCGACATGACCGGCATGAGCCGGGTGCTGGCGATCGATGCGGCGGCCCTGACGGTGCGCGTCGAGGCCGGCATCTACTGGCACAGCCTGGCCGAGGAACTGCGCCGCGAGAAGCTGGATTACCTCTCGGCGCCGCTCAACCTGACCTCCTCGGTGGGCGGCACGCTGGGCGTCGGCGGCATCGACGTGAATTCGGCGCGGCTGGGCTGCAGCGCCGACCAGGCGCTCTCGCTGCAGGTGGTGACGCCGACCGGCGAGATCGTCGAGTGCTCGGATACCGAAAATGCCGAGCTGTTCCAGCGCGTGATCCTCGGCTACGGCCAGTTCGGCGTGATCACCGAGGCGACGCTGCGCATCCGCCGCTACACGCCGCTGTCGATGCACTATTACTACTATTCCTCGCTCGCCACCGCGATCGAGGATTTGCAGATGCTCGACCGCAACGATGCCAGCGACTACTCGGGCATCCTCACCATCATGGATTGCGCGGTGAACCTGCTGGTCGCCTTCGACTCCGACGAGCGCGAGGCGGCCTTCCGCAGGGACTGGGAAGCGCGACTGCGCGGCCATGGCGAGTTCGGCTTCGCGCTGTGCATGCTCGGGCACTACGCCCTGCGCCCCTGGAAGGCGGGCGAGGCGCTGTACCTGCTCAAGCGCAAGCAGGCGGTGTTTCCCGAGTTCCGCCGGCCCGAATACATGCGCGACGGCAAGATGCACGACCGCAGCGTGGTGTTTTCGCGCGCGGTGTGGAAGCACTGGGGCTCGCGCAACATGGTGATCCCCGATCTGGCGACGCCGGCCGACAGGTTCGTCGCAGCCGTGGAGCGCGGCAACGCGGTCTGCCGCAAATTCTTTCCCCATTACACGCTGTATTGCGTCGGCATCAAGCTGCGGCCCGAGCACCGGCCGCACTACGAAATGTCCTGCGTGCCGCCCGACGCCGAAGGCTGGGCCTACGGCTGCGAGTTCGAGCCGATGATCGAGGGCGAGGTTTATAGCCGCGACCATTTCCAGGCCTTCAAGAACGCGATCTACGACATCGGCGTCGATCTGGGCGCCAGCTATTACCGCTTCGGCGGCATGATGAAGGGTTATATCCGGCGCGTCTTCGGCGACGCGCTGGTGGACCGCCACCTGGCCATGAAGCGTAAGGCCGATCCGGCCATGATCCTCAACCGCGACGTGATTTTCTGATGTTCGCCGCCGCTCCTCTCGACCATGCCTGCTGCAGCGGCTGCAGCCTGTGCCGGCTGGTGTGCCCGATGTGGCGCCAGCACCGCGATCCGCGCTTCAGCCCCGAAGGCCTGGCCAAGGCCCGCCAGTGCGGCGCCACCGCAGCCGAACTGACGGCGCCGCTGGAAGCCTGCTCGCTGTGCGGCGCCTGCGATCCCGTGTGCCCCGAAGGCATCGACCTGTACGCCATGGTCATGGAGCTGCGGCGGGATCTGTCGCCCGCCCTGCCTTACCGGCAGGCACTGGACGCGCTGCAGGCCAAGTTCGCGTTGGCGGCGGCCGCTGCCGAAGCGCCGGCGGCGGGAGCGCAGTTCCTGCCCGGCCCGGCCCTGCGCGCGCATCCGGTGCTGCTGGCGCGGGTCAAGGCGCTGCTCGGCTACGCCTGCGCCGCCGATGACGGCGCCGACATCGCGCTGGCGCTCGAAACCGGGGGCGAAATTTCGCCCGCGCGGCGCCGGCGCTTCCTCGACCGCCTGTCCGGGCGCACGCTGGCGGTCGGCGACGGCCTGTTGCTGCGCCAACTGCGCCAATGGCTGCCCGGCGCGCGGCTGCAAAGTCTGGGCGAAGCGCTGGCCAGTCTGACGACTATTCGTCGCCGTCTCGCCAGCACCGACTTTTACGTAATCGAGCCGCGCGCCTACCATGCCGACTACGAACGCCTGGTTGCCTACTACGATCGCCTGCAGGTCGAGACCGGCTGCGCGCTGAATCTCGATTTGCAGCGCATCGCGATACCGGCTCTGAGGCAGGCCCTGCCGCGCCTGGCCGCGCCGCTGGCCGACGCCGATGCGACGCAGGCGCGCTGGATGCTGCAGGGGCGCAGGCCGCAGCGCATCGTGGTCGAGAGCCTCGCCGATCGCGCCGCCTTCGAACGCGTCTGCGACATTCCGGTGCTGCACCTCGCCGAGTTGGCGCAAGATTGAAGCTGGTCCATAAGGAAACACCGCATGCGCAATGTTGATGTCGTGATCGTCGGTGCCAGCCTGGCGGCCGCTGCCGCCGCCAAGCGGCTGGTCGATGCCGGGCTGGAGACCGTAATTCTCGAGCGCAAGGAATTGCCGCGGCACAAGATCTGCAGCGGCATCCTCTCGCCGCGCGGGCATCGCTTCCTGCTGGAGAATTTCGGCCCGCTGCCGCCGGAGACCCTGCACCAGCCGACCGCCTGCCGCGGCGTGACCTTCCATTTCCCGTCCATGGTCTCGATGCCCATGGATTTTTTCCACGGCACCACGCCGCACCTGCATCGCAAGTATTCCGACCATTGGGCGATCCAGCGCAGCGGCGCCGAGGTGCACGACCAGACCTCCTTCGCCGGGCTCGAAGACAAGGCCGACCATGTGCTGGTGCACGCCCGGCAGAACGGCGCACCGGTCGAATACCGCGCACGCCAGGTGATCGGCGCCGACGGGCCCAGTTCGCTGGTGGTGCGCGCCGTTTATCCCGACTACACGAAGCAGATTCCCTGGTTCTTCGTCGGCCAGAAATTCCACGAGATCATCGACTGCCCGCTGTCGTCCGACTATTTCCATTTCTGGTTCCACCCCGGACTCGGCCACTACACCTGGAGCCATGCGCGCGACGGCCGCCAGATCGTCGGCGTCGGCTTCAAGCGCGGCGACAATTTCGCGAAGAAGCATCAGGTCGTCGAGCAATACCTGAGGGACAAGCATGGCGTGCAGCTCAAGCCGGCGGCCGATGACCATGAAGGCTGTGCCGAGAACTTCGGGCCCTCGCTGATCAACCGCTACCTCTTCGGCAAGGGCAATGTGCTGGTCACCGGCCAGGCCGCTGGTTTTCTCAACATGATCGGCGAGGGCATGAGCTGCGCGCTTCACTCCGGCGCGATCTCGGGCGAGGCGATCGTCGAGGCGCAGCGGCGCAACCGGCCGGTGCAGGAGATCTACCGCAGGATGATCGCCTCCGAGGTGCGCCGCTGCAGCGACCAGTGGAACCCGCTGAAGATCGCCTTTGAGCGGCCGCACGAGGCGGACTTTCCCGAAGCGCTGATGAAACTCTCCTGGCGCGAACGCGGTCTCGTGCTGCGCGACATGTGGCGCTTCATCGTGCTGTTCAAGGAATTCAAGTGGGGCCGGCAGATCGCCAGCGCCGCACTGCAGCGCCCGCTGCTCGGCGGCTATTCGATGCAGCGCTGGCAGTAGGCCGGCAGCCTCGGGAGCCGGCATGCCGAGCAGGCGCAGGACGCGGCTACTGAAGACGCTGAAGGCGCTGTTCGGCCGAGGCGGCAAGCTGCCGCCCGAGCTGCTGGCCGGCAAGGAGGTGATCGATGCGGTCGATGCCGGCGGAGTGCCGCTCTACCCGGCCCGCATCAACCAGATCGCGCGCGATCTCGGCCTCGACGTCGCCGCCAGCGCACCCGTGGAACAGACCGTCGAGCGCCTGCGCGCCGCGGTCGCACGCGGGCTGCAGACGCTGGCCGCGCAAGCCGCCGCGAACCGGAACAAGCCAACGGGAGGACGCAAATGAACATCCGCAGCGTAGCCACGACGCCCTTCGGCGACCAGAAGCCCGGCACCTCGGGCCTGCGCAAGAAGGTCGCCGTGTTCCTCACGCCGAACTACCTGGAGAATTTCGTCCAGGCCGTGTTCGACACCATTCTGGAAAATTCGGATGTTCCCGCGGGCGCCACGCTGGCGCTGGGCGGCGACGGCCGCTACCTGAACCGCGCGGCGATCCAGGTGATCCTGCGCATGGCGGCGGCCAACGGCTTCGGCCGTGTGCTGGTGGGGCAGGGCGGCATCCTGTCCACGCCCGCCGCCTCCTGCGTGATTCGCAAGTACCGGACCTTCGGCGGCCTGATCCTGTCGGCCAGCCACAACCCCGGCGGCCCCGACGGCGATTTCGGCATCAAGTACAACACCGCCAACGGCGGCCCGGCACCGGAGAAGATCACCGACGCGATCTTCGCCCGCAGCAAGGTGCTGACGAGCTACCGCATCGCTGATGCACCCGATGTCCCGCTGGACAGGATCGGTGTCTGGATGATCGGCGGCATGCAGGTGGAGATCATCGATCCGGTGACGGATTACGCCGAACTGATGGAGTCGCTGTTCGATTTCGCTGCGATCCGCGAGCTTATCGCCAGCGGCTTCCGCCTCTGCTTCGATGCGATGCA
>JACPUD010000066.1 GCA_016192435.1 Rhodocyclales bacterium
CGCTCCTTCATTCGATCAGGCTGCGGTGCCGCACCAGCACCCGCGCCGAATCGCGAAAATGCGCGGCGAGCCTTTCGGCCAGGTACACCGAGCGGTGCTGGCCGCCGGTGCAGCCGATGCCCACCGTGAGATAGGAGCGGTTGTCGCGGATATAGGCCGGCAGCCAGTCGCCGATGAAGCGGCGCAGGTCGGCCTCCATGCGCGCCACCTCGGGCTGCGCATCGAGGAAGCGGATCACCTCGATGTCGCGCCCGGTCAGCGGCCGCAGCGCCGGGTCGTAATGCGGATTGGGCAGGCAGCGCACGTCGAACACCAGGTCGGCGTCGAGCGGGATGCCGTTCTTGAAACCGAAGGACTGGAACAACAGCGTCAGCCCGGCGCGCTCGTCGAGCGCGGCGAACTCCTTGACGCAGGCGCGCAGCGCATTCGGCCGCAGGTTGCTGGTGTCGATGTGATGGCCGAGCGACGCCAGCATTTCGAGCGCCTCGCGCTCGCGCGCGATGGCTTCCCCCAGCGTCACGTCGTCGGTCGCCAGTGGGTGGCGGCGGCGCGTTTCGGAAAAGCGCTGGATCAGCACGTCGTCGCGCGCATCGAGAAACACGAAACGCAGCGTGACGCCCTCCGCCTCCAGCGCGCGCAACTGCGGCGGCAGCGCGGCGATGCTCGAACCGCCGCGCATGTCCACCGCCACGGCGGCCAGCCGGTGGCCTTCCAGTCGCAAATGCCCGACCAGGTCCGACAGGAGCGGTGCCGGCAGGTTGTCCACGCAGTAATAGCCGGCGTCCTCCAGCACGTTGAGCGCAATGGATTTGCCGGACCCGGAAAGGCCGCTGATGAGCACGACTTGCATGGGTGAAAGGATAGCGGATTAGCGCAGGACTTGCCCGCCGCGACGCATCGGACCGCGCCGCTGCCGATCGATGACCATCATCCCTGGCGTGCGTTGTAGATCGGTCCGCCGGCCTTGTGGTAGCTGCGCAGGATCGCGCAGGCCTCGTCGCGCAACAGGTCGGTCGCGACCGAAATGCCGCGCTCCTGCAGTTCATCGATCCAGTTCGCCGGCCGCGGACCCTCGTCGAAACCCAGGGCGCCGACATCCTCGCCGCGCGCCGCACACACCAGGTGCCGCACGCCGGACCAGATCGCCGCACCAAGGCACATCATGCAGGGCTCGGCACTGGTGACCAACTCGCAGGCGGGCAGACCGGAAGCACCGAGGTCGTGGCTGCCCAGCCGCGCCTGCGCCAGCGACAGGGCAAGGATCTCGGCATGTGCCGAGGAACAGTGGCTCGCCACAACGCGATTGGCGCCCGCCGCCAGCAACCGGCCGCCTTCGCGCTCGAAGACCGCGGCGGCGAAGGGCCCGCCTCCCGCCGCGACATTTTCACGCGCGAGTTCCAGCACAAAACGCATGCGCACCTGCGTTGCGGCAAGAACCCGCGGTGCCGCGTTCGCCCGCGCAAGAAAGTCGGGCAGTTCGATATGCGATGCGCTATTCATCCTGCAATCCTAGCATCATGGTGTGCAAGGGCGGCGGCCGCCCCCATGGCGTCACCGACGATGCATGCATACGGTTTGCCAACAATCCGTGGCAGGCTGCGCTTGATTCGAGTCCGCTTCACCGTGCCGCCAGCGCCAACTTTCGGCGCTCCGCGGCATCGAATCCGCCACCAGGCTCTTATCGGGTATTGTTGTCCCTAAATTCCCCAGTTCCAACCGGAGATACTCCCGTGCCCAAGAACTTCATCGTATCCGCGATCGCTGCACTGATTGTCGTCGCCCTGGCGTTCGCGCTGAATCCGTCGCCCGAGAAACACCGGGAGGAGATCAGGAAAATCATGGCAGAGCGCAGCCCCATCGCCGCCGTGCTCGGCCTGGGGGCAATCACGGCCTTCGTCTCCAATTATCATTCCCTCGGTGTCGCTTCGTATACCAAGGTCAGCGATCGGGTGGTCTCGGTCGGGGCCTTCGGCATGGTCTTCTTCATCGAGCCGTCGAAGGACAGTTGAGCCGCCGCGTGAGGGTCGCCAATCTGGAGCCGGGTTCTCTTCGCACACACGCACGGCCCGACACACGCGTCACGTCGTCTTTCGTGTGCACACGGCGACCTGCACCACCACGGAGTCGGCAGCGGATTGATCCAAATCGCCGCCCTGGCAAGCCGTACGAAAATACCGAAAACCTGAAAGTTGGCGCTGGCGCTACGGCGCCATGGTCGGCAGGATCCAGCCGTCCTTGACCTCGATCGAGCGCGAGCGCAGCAGTTCGCCGAGCAGCCAGGAGGCGAAATCCTCGTCGGAAAAACCCAGCATGCGCTGGTTGACGCTGTCGAAGAAGGGCACGCTCTTGAGGTAGGCCGGCAGTTCTTCTTCGCGCAGGCGCTGCAGATCGAGCAGGTTGAAGGTGAAGCAGGCACGCACGGCATTGCGCCCGACGCGCGTCGAGTCGGCCTCGAAGGAAGCCAGGCGCTTGAAGGCGCGCTCCAGCGCCGCATCGAAATCCTCGAAGGGAGCGCCGTGGCCGGGGATCACGGTATCGACGCCGAGCCGGCCGATCATTTCGAGCGTGGCGCGCGTGGCTGGCAGCGCGTCCTTGCGGCCCATCAATTCGCCGAAGATGATGCCGAAGCCGTCCTGCCACAGCGCGTCGCCCGAGATCAGGATGCGCTGCTCGGCGCAGTAGTAGACCAACGCCTCCATGTCGTGGCCGGGCGCGGGCAGGGCCTGCCAGTTCATGCCGCCCATGGCGAATTCGCTGCCGGGCTCGATCACCGCGTCGTGGGCGAAACGATGGCCGCGCTGTTTCGCGGCGTCGAGCAGCAGCGCGTCGGTGTCCCAGTCGGCGACCATGCGTTCGATGCCGGCGGGGATCACGATCCTGCAGCCGAAAGCGGCCTGCAGCGCGGCATTGCCGCCGATGTGGTCGGAGTGCGAGTGGGTGTTGATCAGGCGGCCGAGCCCGACGCTGCCGCGCCGTGCCGCCAGCGCCGACTTTACCAGCGCCACGGTCTGCAGCGCATGGCCGACGTAGCCGGCATCGACCAGCGTGGCGGTATCGCCCTCGAAGAACAGCACGTTGTTCGAGGAGAGCCAGCCGCGCTCGAGTACCTGGATAGCCTCAGGCAGCTTCATCGGTCGGCGCCTTGCCGGCGAGTCCGCGGTCGAGCTTGCCGCGGCGCTGCGCCACGGCCGCCAGGATCAGGCGCTTTTCGTCATCGCCGATATTGGCCCAGCGCGCGATTTCGTCGAGGGTGCGAAAACAGCCGGCGCAAAGACCCTCTTCCATCTTGCAGACGTTGATGCAGGGCGAATCGACCACCGGGCGGCCCCGTCTACGCCGCCGCTACGAACCCGATCGCGCCGCCATGGCGCGCTTGGCGAGGATGGCGCGGGCCACGCGCGAAGCCGATTCGCGCTTGAGTTGCTTGGAGATCCAGACACCCGTATCGACCAGCGCATCGAGATCGATGCCGGTATCGATGCCCAGGCCCTGCAGCAGCCAGACCACGTCCTCGGTCGCGACATTGCCCGAGGCGCCGGCGGCATAGGGACAGCCGCCGAGGCCGGCGACGGAACTGTCGTAGATGCCGATGCCCATTTGCAGTGCGGCATAGATGTTGGCCGTGGCCATGCCGTAGGTGTCGTGGAAATGGCCGGCGATCTTCTTCAGCGGAATGCGTCGCGCCACGGCCTCGATCATGTCCTTGGTGCGCTCGGGCGTGCCGGCGCCGATGGTGTCGCCCAGGCTGACTTCGTAGCAGCCCATGTCGATCAGCGCCTGCGCCACGTCGGCCACGGCCAGCGGCAGCACCTCGCCTTGATAAGGGCAGCCCAGCACGCAGGAAACATAGCCGCGCACCTTGACGTCGGCCGCCTTGGCGGCCTCGACGATGGGGCGGAAACGGTCCAGTGATTCGGCGATCGAACAGTTGATGTTCTTCTGCGAAAAGGACTCGGAGGCGGCGCCGAATACCGCAACCTCCTTCGCCCCGGCCGCCAGCGCGGCTTCAAAGCCCTTCATGTTGGGCGTCAGCACCGGATAGGCGACGTCGGGCAGCTTCTCGATGGCGGCGAAAACCTCCGCATTGTCGGCCATCTGCGGCACCCACTTGGGCGAGACGAAGGCCGTGACCTCGATGCTCTTGAGGCCGGCTGCACCGAGGCGGCGAATCAGCTCGACCTTGGTCTCGGTGGCAACGGGCTTGTTTTCGTTCTGCAGACCGTCACGCGGGCCGACTTCGACGATGCGTACTTTGCTGGGGAGGGTCATACGAATTCACTGTGGCTTGGCGACTTCGAATTCTACTAGCTCGGCCCCGTCGCTGACTTGATCTCCGACATTGAAACAGAAGGATTTGACCACCCCTGCGGACGGTGCGGCGATCGTGTGTTCCATCTTCATGGCTTCGAGGATCAAGAGCGGCGCGCCCTTCTCGAGTCGGGCGCCGACTGCGGCGATCAGTGCGATGACCTTGCCCGGCATCGGTGCCGTCAGTCCGCCCTCGGCGCCGCCGCCGCTGCCGGCGTGGAACAGCGGATCGATGGCGGCGAAGACGAACGAGAGCCCGTCGATGAAGACGTGGCGCTTCTCGTTGGCGGAAACCACCGTGACACTGATGCGGCGCCCGCCCAGATCGACGCGCAATTCGCCGCCGGCGGCAAAGCGTCCCGTCGCCGTGACGGTCCGGCCTTCGAATTCGAGCGTGAAGCTGTCGCCGAGGTAGCCGGCATTGACCAGCTTTTCGACTTCGCCGGCGCGCAGCCTGATTTCGCGCCGCGCGTTGCCGTTGAGACGCCAGCCATCGCGGGCATGCCAGGGCGAATGCGGATCGCGGCTCGCAGTCGCTTCGGCGGCGGCGTACTGCTGGTCGCGGATCAGTTCCGCCAGGGCCGCGACCAGCCAGGCTTCGGCCGGCGGCTCGGCACGTTCGGGAAACAGAAAGGCGCGCTCGCGCTCGATCAAGCCGGTGTCGAGATCGGCTTGGGCGAAAGCCGGACAGGCCACCAGCCGCGAGAGGAAGCCGATGTTGTTCGACACCCCGACCACGCGGTAGTCGGCCAATGCCTGCAGCATGCGCGCCAGTGCGCGTTCGCGTGTCTCGTCCCAGACGATCAGCTTGGCGATCATCGGGTCGTAATGCGGCGAGATCTCATCGTCCTGCTCGACGCCGGTATCGACCCGAACATTGAGCGTCTCGGCCGGCGGCGCGAGATGGATCAGGCGGCCGATCGACGGCAGGAAGCCCTTGTCCGGATCCTCGGCATAGATGCGCGCCTCCAGCGCGTGGCCGCGGATCACCAGCTGTTCCTGGCGCAGCGGCAGCGTCTCGCCAGCGGCAACTTTCAACTGCCACTCGACCAGGTCGAGGCCCGTGATCATTTCGGTCACCGGATGCTCGACCTGCAGCCGCGTGTTCATTTCCATGAAGTAGAACGTACCGTCCTGCGCTCCTACCCCAGGTACGATGAACTCCACGGTACCGGCGCCGACGTAGCCGACCGCCAGCGCCGCATCGACGGCGGCCTTGCCCATCGCAGCGCGGCGCGCAGGCGACATGCCGGGCGCTGGTGCCTCTTCGACGACCTTCTGGTGGCGGCGCTGCACCGAACAATCGCGCTCGAACAGATAGACGCAATTGCCGTGGCTGTCGCCGAAGACCTGGATCTCGATATGGCGCGGACGCTGCAGGTATTTTTCGATCAGCACATGCTGGTCGCCGAAGGACGACGCCGCCTCGCGCTGGCAGGAGGCCAACGCATCGAGGAAGTCCTCGCTGCGATCCACGGCACGCATGCCCTTGCCGCCGCCGCCGGCCGCCGCCTTGATCAGCACCGGATAGCCGATCTGGTCGGCCTGCTGCCGGAGGAAAGCGGAGTCCTGATTGTCGCCGTGGTAGCCGGGAGTCAGCGGCACGCCGGCCTTCTCCATGAGCTTCTTGGCTTCGGACTTGGAACCCATGGCGCGGATCGCCGTCACCGGCGGGCCGATGAAAACCAGGCTGTGCGCGGCGCAAGCCTCGGCGAAATCCTCGTTCTCGGACAGGAAGCCGTAGCCGGGATGGATCGCCTGGGCGCCGGTGGCGCGCGCCGCGGCGATGATCCTGTCGATCACCAGATAGGATTCCTTGGGCGACGGCGCGCCGATGCAGACCGCCTCGTCGGCCAGACGCACATGGCGCGCACCGGCATCGGCCTCGGAATACACCGCAACGCTGCGGATGCCCATGCGGCGCGCAGTCTTGATGATCCGGCAGGCAATCTCACCGCGATTGGCAATCAGTATTTTCGTGAACATGGTTTCAGCCCTGGGCGATCCAGTTGGGTTTGCGCTTCTCCAAAAAGGCGTTCATGCCCTCGCGGCCCTCGTCGCTGGCGCGCAGGCGCGTGATGCGCTGCGCGGTGTCCTCGATGACCTGCGGCGAGAGCGGCTTCCAGGCTACGGCCGTGATCAGCTGCTTGCACTCGGCAAGCGCGCGCGGCCCGTTGTTGAGCAGCGCATCGACGATCTCGCCGACCGCTTCGTCGAGCGCGGCAACGTCGGTGACTATCTCGTGCAGCAGGCCGATGCGGTAGGCCTCGGCCGCGGAAAAGCGCTCGGCCGTCAACATGTAGCGACGCGCATGGCGCTCGCCGATGGCGGCGATGACATGCGGGCTGATCACCGCGGGAATCAGGCCGAGCCTGACTTCGGTCAGCGCGAACTGGGCCTCGAAGGTGGCGATCGCCACGTCGCAGCAGGCCACCAGTCCGACGCCGCCGCCATAGGCCGGGCCCTGAATGCGGGCCATGGTCGGCTTCGGGCATTGCGCAAGCTTGCGCAGCATCTCCGCCAGCGCGCGCGAATCGCGCAGGTTCTCGTCGTTGCCGTAGCCCGCGGCGCGCTTCATCCAGTTGAGGTCGGCACCGGCACAGAAACTCTTGCCGGCGCTGGAAATCACGATCACCCGCACCGCCGGGTCGGCCGCCATGCGGTCGATCGCATCGGACAGTTCGGCGATCAGCGCGTCGTCGAATGCGTTGTGCCGCTCGGGACGGTTGAGGGTGATGATGCCGACGCCGAGGTCGGTTTCGGTAATGATGTTGGTGTACATGGTTCACCTTACATACGGAAGACGCCGAACTTGGTCGGCAGGATCGGTGCGTTCAACGATGCCGAAATGCCGAGCCCCAGGGTGCGCCGGGTCTGCGCCGGATCGAGGATGCCGTCGTCCCAGATGCGCGCCGTGGCGTAGTAGGGATGGCCCTGGGTTTCGTACTGGGCGCGGATCGGGGCGCGGAAGCTTTCCTCGTCCTCCTTGCTCCACTCCTTGCCGGCGGACTCCATGCCGTCGCGCTTGATGGTGGACAGCACCGAGGCCGCCTGCTCGCCGCCCATCACGCTGATGCGGGAATTCGGCCACATCCACAGCATGCGCGGGCTGTAGGCGCGGCCGCACATGCCATAGTTGCCGGCGCCGAAGCTGCCGCCGATGATCATGGTGAACTTCGGCACCTGCGCCGTCGCCACCGCAGTGACCATTTTCGCGCCGTCCTTGGCGATGCCGCTGTTCTCGTACTTGCGGCCGACCATGAAACCGGTGATGTTCTGCAGGAACAGCAGTGGAATGCCGCGCTGGGCGCAGAGTTCGATGAAATGCGCACCCTTCTGCGCCGATTCGCCGAAGAGGATGCCGTTGTTGGCGACGATGCCCAGCGGATAGCCGTGCAGGCGGGCGAAGCCGGTGACCAGCGTGGTGCCGTAGCGCGACTTGAACTCGTCGAAGCGCGAACCGTCGACCAGGCGGGCGATGACTTCGCGCACGTCGTAGGGCTTCCTGGTGTCGAAGGGGATCACGCCCCAGAGTTCGGCCGGGTCGTAGAGCGGCTCTTCCGGTGTCGCGATGTCCAGCGACACCGGTTTTTGCCAGTTGAGGTTGCCGACGATGCGCCGCGCGATCGACAGCGCGTGGTGGTCGTTCTCGGCCAGGTGATCGCAAACACCGGAAATCCGCGTATGCACATCGCCGCCGCCGAGGTCCTCGGCGCTGACCACTTCGCCGGTGGCGGCCTTGACCAGCGGCGGGCCGCCGAGAAAGATCGTGCCCTGGTTCCTGACGATCACCGATTCGTCGGACATCGCCGGCATGTAGGCACCGCCGGCGGTGCAGGAGCCCATGACGATGCCGATCTGCGGAATGCCCAGCGCCGACATGTTGGCCTGGTTGTAGAAGATGCGGCCGAAGTGGTCGCGGTCGGGAAAGACCTCGTCCTGGGTCGGCAGGTTGGCGCCACCCGAGTCCACCAGATAGATACAGGGCAGGCGGTTCTGCAGCGCGATTTCCTGCGCGCGCAAATGCTTCTTCACGGTCAGCGGGAAGTAGGAGCCGCCCTTCACCGTCGCGTCATTGGCGACGATCATGCACTCGACGCCCTGCACCCGGCCGATGCCGGTGACCACGCCGGCCGAGGCGACATCGCCGCTGTACATGCCGTACGCAGCGAGCGCGGAAAATTCAAGGAAGGGCGCACCCGGATCGACTAGCGCATTGATGCGTTCCCTCGGCAGCAGCTTGCCGCGCGCCTTGTGCTTGGCCGCGGTTTCCGGCGAACCGCCGCCCGAGACCGCGATGGTCTTCTCGCGCAGGTCGGCGACCAGCGCGCTCATCGCCGCCGCGTTGGTCTTGTACTCCTCGCTGCGCGTGTTGAGTTTGGATTTGATGACGCTCATGCTGCCTCCGCCGGGCCGCCCCAAGGGGGCAGCAAGTGTTTAACCGGAAGCCGCCTCGGCGGTTGAACCGTAGTCACCCCCTTCCTTGGGAAGGGGGATGGGGGGAAAGTCGTCATTTCAGAAGCCTCCCGTGGCGAGCCACTTGTCGATTTGCGGCAGGCGGTCGGCACCCCAGAAGGGCTCGCCATCCACCATGAAATAAGGCGCGCCGAACATGCCCTGGGCGATCGCGGCGTCGGTTTCCTGCTTGACGCGCTCCTTGATCTCCGACGTGGCGATGGCGGTCGCGAAGGCCTCGCCGTCGATGCCGAGGCCCGCGGCAACTTCCAGTACCACCGGCAACTCGCTGATGTCGCGGCCATCGACCCAGTAGGCGCGGAACACGGCGTGGGCGAATTCCCTCGCCTTGGCGCAATCCTGATCGTGCAGCCAGTAGTAGCCGCGCGCCGCGGCCAGCGTGGCGATCGGAAACCTGGCCGGGAACTTGTAGGGAATGCCGAGGAAGCGCGCCGAACGGTCGAAGTCGCGCTTGCTGTATTCGCCCTTGAGCGGCACGGTGATCAGCAGCGGCAAGCCCGAAGCCTTGAACGCCGCGCCGAGCATCATCGGCCGCCACTTGACGCGGCGCCCGTGCTTCGCCGCGAGATCGTCGATCAGTTCGCTGGCGAGATAGGAATAGGGCGAGGAAAAATCGAACCAGAAGGTGATGGGTTGTTTGGCGTCGCTCATTGCTTTTCTCCTGTTCCCCAGCCGGCCAGCGGATGGCCGGGCATCAGCCGGTAGGGATGCTGCCAGCCCGGCAGGGCGGCGATGCGCGCCGACCAGTCGCGGAGGTTCGGGTAGTCGTTCCAGTCCACGCCGATTTCCTCGGGCCAGAAAACGTAGCCTGCCAGGGAAAAGTCGGCGATGGTGGGACGGCGGCCGACCACCCATTCGCGCCCGGCGAGATGGGCGTCGAGTACCTTCCAGGCGGCCTCGGCGCGGGCGCGGAACATGTTGATGATGGCGGGGTCGGTAGCCGGCACGAAATTGCGCAGGTAGCGCAGGGTCGCCGTGTAGCTGGTGAACTTGTGGTTGTCGAACAGCATCCAGCGCAGGACTTCGCGCCGCTCGTCGCTGTCCTGCGGACCGAAAGTGCCGAGGGTCTCGGCCAGATAGTCGAGGATCACGCCGGACTGCGACCAGATGCGGCCGCGATGTTCGAGCAGCGGCACTTCGCCCATGACGTTGAGCGCGCGGTATTCCGGGGTTTTCGTCGCGCCGTGGAAGAAATCGA
>JACPUD010000002.1 GCA_016192435.1 Rhodocyclales bacterium
CAGATGCATGCAACCATCAGCCAGCGGGCCTGGAGCACGAAGCGCGGCGCCTTCGTCTCGACCTTCGACGGCAAGGCGATGGACGCCAGTCTGCTGTTGCTGGCCGAGGTCGGCTTCCTCGACGCCGCCGATCCGCGCTTCGCCGCCACCGTCGGCGCCGTCGAAAAGGAGCTGCGCCACGGCGACTACATTTTCCGCTATGTCGAGAAGGATGATTTCGGCGAGCCGGAAAACGCCTTCCTGGTGTGCACCTTCTGGTATGTCAATGCGCTGGCGGCGCTCAATCGCCGCGACGAGGCGCGCGTGCTGTTCGAGAAGCTGCTGGCCAGCCGCAATTGTCACGGCCTGCTGGCAGAACACATCGATCCCCGCAGCGGCGAGCAATGGGGCAACTTCGTGCAGACCTACAGCATGGTCGGCCTGATCAATGCCGCGATCCGCCTGTCGGTGCGCTGGGACCAGGCCTTCTGATGCAGCAACTCATCGATCGCTTTCTCGACTGGTTGCCCGGCAACATGGACAAGCCGGCCCGCATCCTGCTCATCCTCTTCCTGGCGGCAATCGCGCTGCAAGCGATTCACCGCATCATTCCGCACCTGCGCGAAGCGGTGGTCGCCCGTCAGGGGAACCGTGAGCACGGCCTGCGCATCCGCACGCTGTCCCGAGTGGTGCGTTATGTGCTGACGGTCATCGTTTCGGTGGTCACCGGCTTGCTGATCCTCGGCGAGTTCGGCATTTCGGTGGCGCCGATTCTCGGCGCCGCCGGCGTCGTCGGCATTGCCGTGGGCTTCGGCGCCCAGAGTCTGGTCAAGGACTACTTCACCGGTTTCTTCCTGCTCCTGGAAAACCAGATCCGCATCGGCGACGTGGTCGAGGCGGGCGGCAAGGCGGGCCTGGTCGAGGAACTGACGCTGCGTTACCTGCGTCTGCGGGACTACTCCGGCAACGTGCATTACATACCCAACGGCAATATCTCCGTCGTTACCAACATGAGTCTGGAATATGCCTACGCAGTGATCGACGTCGGCGTGGCTTACGCTGAGGACATCGATCGCGTGATGGACGTGATGGGCCGGGTCGGCCAGGCCTTGCGGCAGGACCCGGCGTTTGCGGCGAAGATCGTCGAGGCGTTCGAAATCGCCGGCGTGGACACCCTGGCCGACTCGGCGGTGGTGATCCGCTGTCGTTTCCGCGTCATGCCACTCGAACAGTGGAACGTCAGGCGCGAGTTCCTGCGCCGGATCAAGCAGGCCTTCGATCAGGAAGGCATCGAGATTCCGTTCCCGCACCGGAAGCTGATTTACTCCACACCGGAAAACGACCAAGGCGGGCGGGAAAGCCAGCAGACCTGAGCCCGGGGCGCCCGTCGCCAGCGCCCTGGCTACCGGCCCCAGGCGCCGCGTCGCCTATTTCGGCCAGCGATCGTGGCCGACGAACTCCACCCAGCTCAGATAGCCGTCCTTGCTGGTGTCCAGCTTGTCGAAGTTGTCCGTCAGATAGCGCGACTGCCTGGCGACTTCTTCCCTGGCCAGTCGGCCGTCCTTGTCGGCGTCGGTTGCGTCGAACTGCGCGACCGACCTTCGCCATGCCATTCTCGCCATATCGCCTTTGTGCCCAGGTTCGTCGAGACTGGGGATGACCGACTGGGCCTGGAGCGCGGCCGGCGCGGCACTTAGCGTGGCAAACAGGGCCACTACCCGCAACACTGTATAACGCATGATTTCCCCGCAATGGATCATCGAAACCCGAAATACGTTCAAGGTATTTCGATGCATGTACCATGCGCCCGTTCGGCGAAAATTGGAATTCCACGAAAGTAGTAAATCGATGGAAATTTGCAGCCCGTTTGATCTGAATCAAACGTCGGCGCGCGTCGCCGAACTGCGCCAGCCCAGCCGGCGCGAAATGTCTTTTGCTGCGCTAGCGATCGCCTGCGCCATCGGACTGTTCCAATCCGGCGGGAACAGGCCCGCCGGGCCAAGCCCGGTAATTGCCAGCGCCATCTTGCCTTCGTGATCGAAGGCCGGCGCGCAGAAGGCATTGATGCCAGGAATTACCGAGCCGACGACGCGCGACATGCCGTGCCGGCGAAAGTCTGCGATCAGCGCGTCGAGCTGGGTGCGTGAGATCGGCGCCCGGGCATCCTCGCCGCGAGCGTTGATCAGCAGTTCCTCCTCGACCCGGCGCAACAGCAGCGGTGAATCGAGGAAACTCACGAAGCATAGGCCGATGGCCGAGTGCAGCAGCGGCATCACGGCGCCGGTACGCAGATTGACGCTGACCGGCCGGCGCGAGTCCACCCAGCGCACGATGGTCGGCCCCATGTTGCCCCAGACCGCGAGGGCGACGGTTTCGCCGATTTGCTCGCCCAGGGCATCGAGTATCGGCGTCGCCACGCGCACTGCGTCGAGCCGTGCGAGGCTGGCAAGTCCGAGCTCCAGTGCAAAGTGACCAAGATCGTAGCGGCCCGAGTGGCTGTCCTGAGTCGCCAGACCGGTACGCAGGAAGCTGACCAGGTAGCGGTGGGCTTTGGCGGCGGGCATGCCGGCGGCGGCCGCAAGATCGCGCAGCATCATGGGGGCGCCATGATCGGCCAGCACGCGCAGCAGTGGCACGCCCACCTCGATCGACTGGATTCCCTGGCGGTCGCCTTCGTCTTTTTCTTCACCCGACATGGAGCGGGATTATAGAATCGGCGGGTCGCCAGCGCCGACTCTTTGCGGACATAGCGCTTTTTGACTGGACCCAGCTCATGACTCCCGTTCTTGTCTTCGATATCGAGACCATTCCGGACATCGCCGGATTGCGCACGCTGCACGAATTGCCAGCATCGCTGCCCGACGCGGAAGTGGCGGAGTTTGCCTTTCAGCGTCAGCGGGCCAAGAACGGCAGCGATTTCCTGCCGCTGCATTTGCAGCGCGTGGCGGTGATTTCCTGCGCCTTGCGTAACGACGAAGGTTTTCGCGTGTGGTCGCTGGCCGAGCCGAAGTCGAACGAGGGCGAGATCATCCAGCGCTTCTTCGACGGCGTCGAGAAGTTCACGCCGCAGATCGTGTCCTGGAACGGCGGCGGCTTCGACCTGCCGGTGCTGCACTACCGCGGCCTGATCCACCGCGTCACCGCGCCGCGCTACTGGGACATGGGCGAGGGCGACTACCGCGACTCGCGCGACTTCAAATGGAACAACTACATCAGTCGCTATCACATGCGTCATACAGACCTGATGGACCTGCTGGCTATGTACCAGCCGCGCGGCAGCGCGCCGCTCGATCAATTGGCGCGCCTGATGGGGTTGCCCGGCAAGCTCGGCATGGACGGCTCCGCGGTCTGGGGCGCCTGGATGGACGGGCGCATCGCCGAGATCCGCGACTACTGCGAAACCGACGTGGTGAATACCTGGCTGGTGTTCCTGCGTTTCCAACTGATGCGCGGCCTGTTGACCGCAAGCGAACACGACACGGAGCTGGATCTGGTCAAATCGACGCTGGCGGCCACCGGCCTGCCGCACTGGAAGGAATTCATTGCCGCCTGGGAGGCCTCATGCTGATCGACGCTCGCGACTCCGCGCTGCTGGTGGTCGACGTACAGGGTCGGCTGGTGCCGGCGATTGCCGGCTGGCAGGCCTTGCTGGACCAGGTCATCTGGCTGATCCGCGTGGCGCGCCGCATGGAAATCCCCGTGCTGGCCTGCGAACAGTATCCGCAGGGACTGGGACCGACCCACCCGGCGGTGGCGGCGGAACTGCCGGCTGGCTGCATTGCCAGCAAGCTGCATTTCTCGGCCGTGGCCGGCGCCTGTCATGCGCTGGACCAGCCGAAAAGTCCGGGCCAGTACGTGATTTGCGGCATGGAAACCCACGTCTGCGTGCTGCAGACGGTGATGGAACTGCTCGCCGCCGGCAAACGGGTTTTCGTCGTCGAGGAGGCCGTCGGTTCGCGCCGCGACTCCGACAAGGCCCTGGCCCTGACCCGCATGCGCGAAGCCGGCGCCAGCATCGTCAGCCGCGAAATGGTGGCCTTCGAGTGGCTGCGGCGGGCCGATTCGGGCCTGTTCCGCGAAATCAGCAAGAACTTTCTGCGCTGAACTCACGCCACGATCCTTGATATTGCCTAATTAGAGTCTTGCGACTACTCGCCATTGCCAATCTGCGCTATCATTGAAACGCTTGTTTGAAACGACCGTTCGCGTTGCCGCGACCGACTAAGCCAATACAACCCGGGAGGACACCATGGGCCAATACAACGCCCCACTGCGCGACATGCACTTCGTGCTGCACGAACTGCTCGACGTGACCAACGAGTTCAAGGCCTTACCGGCCTATGCCGAGATCGACACCGACACCATCAACCAGATCCTCGAAGAAGGCGCCAAATTCACCTCCAAGGTGCTGTTCCCGCTGAACCATGTCGGCGACCACGAGGGCTGCAAGCTCGATCCCGCCACCCACGAAGTGACGACGCCGACCGGCTTCAAGGAGGCCTACCGTCAGTTCGTCGAGGCCGGCTGGCCGGCGCTGACCTGCGACCCGGAGTACGGCGGCCAGGGACTGCCGGTGGCGGTCTACAACCCGCTGTCGGAAATGCTGAATTCATCGAATCAGGCCTGGTACATGTATCCCGGCCTGTCCCACGGCGCCTATGAATGCCTGCACGAGCACGGCACGCCCGAACAGAAGGCGCTCTACCTGCCCAGGCTGGTCTCGGGGCAATGGACCGGCACCATGTGCCTGACCGAACCGCATTGCGGCACCGACCTCGGCCTGCTGCGCTCGAAGGCGGAGCCGCAGGCGGATGGCTCCTACAAGATCAGCGGCGGCAAGATTTTCATCTCGGCCGGCGAACACGACATGGCCGAGAACATCGTGCATCTGGTGCTCGCCCGCCTGCCCGATGCGCCGGCCGGCACCAAGGGGATTTCGCTGTTCGTGGTGCCGAAGTTCATTCCCAATGCCGACGGCTCGCTCGGCGCGCGCAACGCCATCACCTGCGGCGCGCTCGAAGAGAAGATGGGCATCCACGGCAATTCGACTTGCCAGATGAACCTCGACGGCGCCACCGGCTGGCTGATCGGCCAGCCGAACAAGGGCCTCAACGCCATGTTCGTCATGATGAACGCGGCGCGCCTCGGCGTCGGCATGCAGTCGCTGGGACTGACCGAGGTGGCTTACCAGAACGCCCTGGCCTATGCCAAGGAGCGCTTGCAGATGCGCTCCCTGTCCGGGCCCAAGGCGCCGGACCAGCCGGCCGATCCGATCATCGTGCACCCGGACGTGCGGCGCATGTTGCTGACGGCCAAGGCCTATGCCGAAGGCGGCCGCGCCTTTTCGTCCTTCATCGCGCTGATGATCGATCGCGAACTGAATAATCCGGACGAAGAAGTGCGCAAGGATGCCGCCGATCTCGTCACGCTGCTGACGCCCATCGTCAAGGCCTTCATGACCGACAACGGCTGGATCGCCACTTCCGAGGCCTTGCAGGTATTCGGCGGGATGGGCTTCATCCGCGAAACCGGCATGGAGCAGTACGTGCGTGACGCCCGCATCAACATGATCTACGAAGGCACCAACACCATCCAGTCACTCGACCTGCTCGGGCGCAAGATCCTGATGGACAACGGCGCCAAGCTGAAGAAGTTCGGCGCGCTGGTGCAGGCCTTCATCGAGGAAAACGGCACCGATGAGGCGATGAACGAATTCGTCACGCCGCTCGCGGATATCGGCGACAAGGTGACCAAGCTGACCATGGAAATCGGCATGAAGGCTTTCCAGAACCAGGACGAGGTCGGCGCCGCCGCGGTGCCCTACCTGCGTGTGGTCGGCCATCTGGTCTACAGCTACTTCTTCGCCCGCATGGCCAAGATCGCGCTGGAGAAGCAGGATTCCGGCGATGATTTCTACAAGGCCAAGCTCGCCACGGCGCGCTTCTACTTTGCCCGCCTGCTGCCCGAGACCGCCATGCTGATCCGCCAGGCGCGCTCGGGCGCCAAGTCTCTCCTGGAACTCGAAGCAGAACTCTTTTAAGCGAGGAGCATCATGAGCAATTTCATCGTCAGGAAAGTCGCCGTGCTCGGCGCCGGCGTGATGGGCGCGCAGATCGCCGCCCATTGCGTCAATGCCAAAGTCCCCGTGGTGCTGTTCGACCTGCCGGCCAAGGAGGGTGCCAAGAACGGCATCGTGCTCAAGGCCATCGAAGGCCTCAAGAAACTCAGCCCGGCGCCGCTGGGCAACAAGGATGATGCGGCCTGCATCGAGGTCGCCAACTACGACGACAACCTGGAGCTGCTCAAAGGCTGCGACCTGATCATCGAGGCCATCGCCGAGCGCATGGACTGGAAGCACGACCTGTACAAGAAGGTCGCTCCCTTCATCGCGCCGAATGCGATCTTCGCCTCGAACACCTCGGGCCTGTCGATCACCGCGCTGGCCGATGGCTTCGACGATGCGCTGAAGGCACGCTTCTGCGGCGTGCATTTCTTCAATCCGCCGCGCTACATGCATCTAGTGGAACTGATCCCGACCGCCGCAACCCGCAGCGAAATCCTCGACCAGCTCGAAGGCTTCCTCGTCACCACGCTGGGCAAGGGCGTGGTGCGGGCCAAGGACACGCCCAACTTCATCGCCAACCGCGTCGGCGTCTTCAGCATGATGGCGACCATGCACGAGGCGGCGAAATTCGGTTTGTCGTGCGACGTGGTCGACGACCTGACCGGCGCCAAGCTCGGCCGCGCCAAGTCCGGCACCTTCCGCACCGCCGACGTGGTCGGCCTCGACACCATGGGCCACGTGATCAAGACCATGCAGGACACGCTGCCCGACGATCCCTTCGCGGCGATTTACAAGACGCCGGAAGTGCTGACCAAGCTCGTTGCAGCGGGCGCACTCGGCCAGAAGTCCGGCGCCGGTTTCTACAAGAAGGTCGGCCGCGAAGTGCAGCGCCTCGATTTCGCCACGGGCCAGTACGTCACGGGCGGCGGCAAGGCCGACGATCTGGTCGGTCGCATCCTCAAGGAAAAGGACCCGGCCAAGCGCATGAAGGCGCTGCACGATTCGACCCACCCGCAGGCGCAATTCCTCTGGGCCATATTCCGCGACGCCTTCCACTACATCGCCGTGCATCTGGAGGCCATCGCCGACAATGCGCGCGACGTCGATTTCGCCATGCGCTGGGGCTTCGGCCAGAAGCTCGGCCCCTTCGAGACCTGGCAGGCCGCCGGCTGGCATCAGGTCGCCGCCTGGGTCAAGGAAGACATCGATGCCGGCAAGGCGCTGTGTTCCGCACCCCTGCCGGCCTGGGTGTTCGACGGCCGCCATGGCGTGCATGGCGGGGATGGTTCCTGGTCGCCGGCGCGCCGGGCCAATGTGGCCCGCTCGACGCTGCCCGTGTATCTGCGCCAGCGCTTCCGCGCGCCGGTGCTGGGCGAGGAGGCCGTCAATGGCGCGACTGCCGGCATCACCGTGTTCGAAGACGACTCGGTGCGCATCTGGCACGAGGACGACGGCGTGCTGATCCTTTCGCTCAAGACCAAGCTGCACGTCATCGGCGCCGGCGTCATCGCCGGGCTGGCCAAGGCGATCGACGAGGCGGAACAGCACTACAAGGGACTGGTGATCTGGGGTGCGGACGCGGCCGAGGGCGGCGCCTTCTCCGCCGGCGCCGACCTGCAGTCGATGCTGCCGCTGTTCATGTCGGGCGGGGTCAAGGCCATCGAGCCCGAAGTGGTCAAGCTGCAACAGGCCCTGCAGGCCATGAAGTACGCCAACGTGCCGGTGGTGGCGGCCGTGGCCGGCCTGGCGCTGGGCGGCGGCTGCGAACTGATGCTGCATGCGGCCAGGCGCGTCGCCTCGATCGAGTCCTATATCGGTCTGGTCGAAGTCGGCGTCGGCCTGATTCCGTCCGGCGGCGGTCTCAAGGAAGGGGCGCTGCGCGCTGCAGCCGATGCCAAGGGCAACGACCTGCTGCAGTTCCTCAAGAACAACTTCATCAACGCCGCCACCGCCGTCGTTTCAAAGTCGGCGCTGGAGGCACGGCAAATGGGTTACCTCAAGCCCGACGACGTGGTCGTCTTCAACCCCTACGAGCTGCTGCACGTGGCCAAGGTCGAGGCGCGCGCGATGCATGACGCCGGCTACCGCCCGCCGCTGCAGAAGCTGGTACCGGTCGCCGGCCGCTATGCCATCGGCACCATCATGATGCAGTTGGTCAATATGCGCGACGGCGGTTTCATCTCGGCCCACGACTTCAAGCTGGGGCAGATGATTGCCACGGTAATGGCCGGAGGCGATGTCGACCAGGGCAGCATGGTCAGCGAACAGTGGCTGCTCGACCTGGAGCGCAAGGCCTTCATGGAACTGCTGAACCATCCCAAGACCCAGGAACGCATCATGGGCATGATGCAGACCGGCAAGCCGGTCAGAAACTGAGGAGAACGAAAATGACAAAGCAACTGCAAGACGCCTACATCGTCGCCGCCACCCGCACCCCGATCGGCAAGGCGCCGCGCGGCATGTTCCGCAACACGCGTCCCGACGACCTGCTGGTGTACGCGATCCGGTCCGCAATGGCCCAGGTACCGGGCCTCGATCCGCAGCTGGTCGAGGACGCCATCGTCGGCTGTTCCTTCCCCGAAGGCGAATCCGGTCTCAACATGGCGCGCAACGCCGTGCTGCTGGCCGGCCTGCCCAACACCGTCGGCGGCGTCACGGTCAATCGCTTCTGCGCCTCGGGCATCACCGCCGTGGCGATGGCCGCCGACCGCATCCGCGTCGGCCAGGCCGATGTCATGATCGCGGGCGGCGCCGAGTCGATGTCCATGGTGCCGATGGGGGGCAACCATCCCTCGATCAACATGGGCGTGTTCAAGGACGAGAACGTCGGCATGGCCTACGGCATGGGCCTCACCGCCGAGAAGGTGGCCAACCAGTGGAAGGTCACGCGCGAGATGCAGGACCAGTTCGCGCTGGAATCCCACCAGCGGGCCATCGCCGGGCAAGCGGCGGGCGAGTTCGACAACGAGACGACTGTAGTAGAGATCATCGACCGCGTACCGAATCTGGCCACGGGTGAGGTCGAACTGAAGAAGCGCACGGTCAATCGCGATGAAGGCGCGCGCGCCGATTCGAATCTCGCGGCGCTGGCGAAACTCAAGCCGGTGTTCGCCGCCAAGGGTTCAGTGACGGCCGGCAACAGTTCGCAGACCTCCGACGGCGCAGGCGCCTTGATCCTGGTCAGCGAGAAGATCCTCAAGCAGTTCAACCTGACGCCGCTGGCGCGCTTCGTTTCCTTTGCGGTGCGCGGTGTGCCGCCCGAAATCATGGGCATCGGCCCCAAGGAGGCGATCCCGGTCGCCTGCAAGGCCGCCGGCATCACCCAGGACCAGCTCGACTGGATCGAACTCAACGAAGCCTTCGCCGCGCAGTCGCTGGCGGTGATCAAGGACCTCGGGCTCGATCCGGCCAAGGTCAATCCGATCGGCGGCGCCATCGCGCTGGGCCATCCGCTCGGCGCCACCGGCGCGATCCGCTCGGCCACGGTGATCCACGCCCTGCGCCGGCGCAACCTGAAGTACGGCATGGTGACCATGTGCGTCGGCACCGGCATGGGAGCGGCGGGGATTTTCGAGCGCATGTAGCCGTTTCGGGTCTTGCCGCCGCAGGCCGGTCTTGCGGCGGCGACCCAAGCAGGAATGGCGCCTAGCCTGCTTCGTTCCCCAGCTCTTGCACCCAGGTCAGCGCTTCGGCGAGTATCTCGCCCAGCATCGACATGGGGGCATTGCTGCCGAATGGCGCCAGCAGGGCTTGCACGGCATCGATGTCATTGTCGTCGTAGCTTTCGGTCAGCGCGAGCAGCGTCCCCAGCGTGCCTTGTTTGTGGGATAGGGCGAGGCGGACGTCGTGGTCAACGGCGATCTGCGCCAGGACATCGGTCATTGACATGTGCAGCGCGGCGGGTACCACCGACATCAGGCCGGTGAGAAAGGCTGGGTCGCGCAGGCGGCTGTCTCCCGCATGTAGACGATCGACCAGCAATTCCATGAACCGCCCACGCAGGGCGGCGAGCTGCAGCAATGGATTTCGCGCGAAATCCAATTCGGCGCCACGCCTGAAGATCAGCAGGTGCAGCCAGCGCCGGAGCTGGTTGCGACCGAGCGCGGTGATCGCATGGCGCACCGAGGTGATGCGCGCGCGCAGTCCGGCGCCGACCGAATTGGTGAGGCGCAGGAGATTGATGACGAGGGCCGGTTCACTGCGGAAGGCAGCGTCGAGGCGGCCTAGATCGGCTTCTTCCGCCAACAGCTTGATCAGGCGCAGAAGCCCTTGCATCGAGGCGTCCAGCTTGCGGCCTTCAAGCAGCACCGGCTCGGCGAAATAGGATCCCTGGAAAAGCTCGAAGCCGAGCACGCGGCACAACTCCATTTGTGCCTGCGATTCGACGTGGGTGGCAATCAGTTTGCGGCGCGTGGTGGCCAGGGTACGGGCGATCGCCTGCAAACCGTCCGCGGCAATGGCGTCGAGGTCGACCATGATCCAGGTGGCGAGATCGATCAGCGGCCAGGCTCCATCGCTGATGTCGGTGACACCCGACAGCGCGAAGGCATAGCCCAGGCGCTTGAGCTCACGGCAGCGTTCCAGCAGGGCGTCGTCCGGAAAACTCTCGGTGGCAATCTCCAGCACCACTGTTTCCAAGGGCAGGAGTTCGACGAAGTTGCTCGCAACGAACTCGCCCTCGATCTTGATGAAGGCACGCACCTGCCCGAAAACATCCGCCAGACCAAGTTCCGCAAATGCCTTGGAGACGACGTCTGCCGTCGCAGCCGCAGCGTTGGTGGCGCCGGCATGGTTCTTCCTCGTGTCGTGGAACAACAGCTTGTAGCCGATCAAGGTCTGGTTCTTGTCCAGGATGGGCTGTCGGCCGATAAAGACTTCTCGCAGTTGGTCTCGCGTATTGTCGGGCGTATCAGTCATGGGTTTCGAAAGCCTGGGCCGTGAAATTTCGCTTCAGAGCATACTCGAATCTTTTTCCAGGTCGGGGATTCAGCGCGCGATACGCTCGGCGATCCAGGCTTTCAGCGATTCGATGTTGCTGGTGAATCCGCCGCAGCGCATCAGGCTGACGCCGAAGACGTAGGCATAGAGCAGCAGGCTGCGCGCCTGCGCTTCCTCTTGCTCGATGCCGCAGGCGAGAAACAGGCGGCAGGAGCAGGCTAGGCGTTCGGCGTCGACTTCCTCCACGACGGCCACGGCCTGCGGGTCGCGGCGCGCCCAGTCGCGTACGGCGGCCTCGATGGCGATGCCCTTGCGGTTGCGTGCCGAGGCGTAGACCTCTATGGTGTGGAGCAGGGCCGCGGCCTCGCCGCCGGGTTGCGCCTGGGTCTGCTTGCGGATGTCGCGGATGCGGCCTTCCTTCCAGAATTCCAGCACCGCGTCCAGCAGGTCGCGGCGGTCCTTGAAATGCCAGTAGAAGCTGCCCTTGGTCACGCCCAGGCGCTTGGCCAGGACTTCGACGCGCAGGCGCTCGGCGCCGTGCTCGGCCAGGATGGCGATCGCGCCCTTGATCCAGGCGTCGCGGTCCAGCACGGTGCGCGGGGTCTTGGTCGGCTTGTTTTCCATACGGTAGGGTATTGAATTTCGTTTTGCTCTGCGGTAGTATCGCACATTCCATACCGTAGCGTATGGGAAAGCGGCCAGCGAATAGTCGCTACAATGCATTTTTAGAGCAGACAAACATAAGGAG
The DNA here is from genome assembly GCA_016192435.1 of Rhodocyclales bacterium. GTDB lineage: Bacteria > Pseudomonadota > Gammaproteobacteria > Burkholderiales > Rhodocyclaceae > Sulfuritalea. The sequence continues at coordinate 11,730 of JACPUD010000002.1, forward strand.
ACTCGCTTGAAAATCCTCGTCCCGGTCAAGCGCGTGATTGACTACAACGTCAAGGTTCGCGTCAAGGCAGACGGCACTGGTGTCGATCTGGCGAATGTGAAAATGTCGATGAATCCCTTCGACGAAATCGCGGTCGAAGAGGCCATGCGGCTCAAGGAAGCCGGCAAGGCCACCGAGGTCGTGGCCGTCTCCTGCGGCGTCACCGCCTGCCAGGAAACCCTGCGTACCGCGATGGCGATCGGCGCCGACCGCTCGATCCTCGTTGAAACCGACGTCGACCTGCAGCCGCTGGCGGTGGCCAAGCTGCTTGCCGCCGTGGCGAAGAAGGAAACCCCGCAACTGATCATCCTCGGCAAGCAGGCGATCGACGACGACGCCAACCAGACCGGCCAGATGCTGGCCGCCCTGCTGGGCTGGTCGCAGGCCACCTTCGCTTCCAAGGTCGTGATCGGCGAAGGCAAGGCGACGGTGACGCGCGAAGTCGACGGCGGTCTCGAAACCATAGAAATCAGCCTGCCGGCCATCGTCACCACCGACCTGCGCCTCAACGAACCGCGCTACGCGACGCTGCCGAACATCATGAAGGCCAAGAAGAAACCGATGGAGACCGTCAAGCCAGCCGATCTCGGCGTCGACGTCGCGCCACGTCTGGCAACGGTCAGCGTCAGCGAACCGCCCAAGCGCAGCGCCGGCATCAAGGTAGCCGACGTTGCCGCGCTGGTCGACAAACTCAAGAACGAAGCCAAGGTGATCGCATGAGCCTCCTCGTTATCGCAGAACACGACAACGCCGTCCTTAGGACCGCGACCCTGAATGCCGTCACTGCAGCGGCAAAAATTGGCGGCGAGATACATATTCTCGTCGCCGGCGCCGCTTGCGGCGCGGTGGCCGAACAGGCCGCCAAGGTGGCCGGCGTTAGCAAGGTGCGCGTCGCCGACGCCGCCCATTATGGCGACCAGACTGCGGAGAATCTTGCCGCGCTGATCGTCGCCAATGCTGCGGGCTACAGCCACATCATCGCCCCGGCCACCAGCAACGGCAAGAACACCCTGCCGCGCGTGGCGGCGCTGCTCGACGTGGCGCAGATTTCGGAGATCATCAGCGTGGTCGACGCCGATACCTTCGTCCGTCCGATCTATGCCGGCAACGCCCTGGCCACGGTCAAGTCGGGTGATGCGACCAAGGTCATTACGGTGCGCACCACCGGTTTCGACGCCGCGGCGAATTCGGGAGGCAGTGCCGCCATCGAGGCGCTCGCCGCAGGCCCCGATCTGGGCCAGTCGAAACTGCTGAGCCGCGAACTGACCAAGTCGGCGCGGCCGGAACTCGGCGCGGCGAAGATCATCGTCTCCGGCGGTCGTGGCATGGGCAACGGCGAGAACTACCACAAGCTGCTTGAGCCGCTGGCCGACAAGCTTGGTGCGGCGCTGGGCGCTTCGCGCGCCGCGGTCGATGCCGGCTTCGTGCCCAACGACTACCAGGTCGGCCAGACCGGCAAGATCGTGGCGCCGCAGCTCTACATCGCGATCGGCATTTCCGGGGCGATTCAGCACCTGGCCGGCATGAAGGATTCCAAGGTGATCGTGGCGATCAACAAGGACCCCGATGCGCCGATCTTTCAGGTCGCCGACTACGGCCTGGTCGCCGATCTGTTTGCCGCGGTACCGGAACTGACTGCGGCACTCTAAGACGCCAGCCCAAGCTCATGAACTTCCCCGACGCCCTGTTTCCGCAAGCCTGGGCGCTGGGGGCTTTCCTGCCTTTGCTGGCGGTCTGGTTCTGGTGCTTCAGGACTGCGACCTGGCGGCGTCTTGCCGATTCCGGGCAACTCAACGTCTGGCTTGGCGCCGTGGTGCTGCTGGTGCTGGTCTGGAGCATGAAGGCCGGGGTCAAGCCCGGACTGAACCTGCACCTGCTCGGCGCGACGATGTTCACACTGATGTTCGGTCGACAACTGGCGATCGTCGGCTTGTCCGCGGTGCTCGCCGGCGTGACGCTCAACGGCGAATTGCAGGGGCAGTCCGCTTGGCTGGCGTACGGCCTCAATGCGCTGGTGCTGGCGGTTTTTCCGGTCTTGCTGGCGGACGGCATCCGGCGCGGCGTCGAACGCTGGCTGCCGCGCAATTTCTTTGTCTATGTTTTCGGCTGCGCTTTTTTCGGAGCGGCAGCGGCAATCATGACGACCGGCCTGCTGGCCAGTGCGCTGTTGTGGCTGGCCGGCGTCTATCCGGCGGCCGCGCTGCTCGACGACTATCTGCCCTTCTATCTGCTGTTGGGTTTCGCCGAGGCCTGGCTCAATGGCGCCATGGTGACGCTGATGGTGGTGTATGTGCCGCACTGGGTCGGCAGCTTCGACGACCGGCGCTATCTTTTGATCAAATGATAACGGAGTAAGAACATGAGTAGCTATGCCGCCCCATTGAAGGACATGCAGTTCGTATTGACCGAACTGGCCGGCCTCGACAAGGTCGCCGCACTGCCCGGTTACGAAGAGGCGACGAGCGACGTGGTCGAGGCGATTCTCGACGAATCCGCGAAGTTCACCGGCGGCGTGCTGGACCCGCTCAACTACAGCGGCGACCAGGAAGGGGCGAAGTGGGCCGACAAGTCGGTGACCATGCCCAAGGGTTTCAAGCAGGCCTACCGCCAGTTCGTCGACAATGGCTGGAACGCGCTGTCGGGCAATCCCGAACACGGCGGCCAGGGGCTGCCCAAGGTGGTTTCGGCTGCGGTGCAGGAAATGTGGAAGTCCGCCAACATCTCCTTCTCGCTCTGCCCGCTGCTGACGCTGGGCGCGATCGAGGCGCTGGAACTGGCCGGCAACGATCAGCAGAAGGCGATGTATCTGCCCAACATGATTTCCGGCAACTGGACCGGCACCATGAACATCACCGAGCCGCAGGCCGGTTCCGACCTGGCGGCGATCCGCTCGCGCGCCGTGCCGCAGGGCGACGGCAGCTACCGAATTTTCGGCCAGAAGATATTCATCACCTATGGCGAGCACGACATGGCGGAAAACACCATCCATCTCGTGCTCGCCCGCACGCCGGACGCGCCCGAGGGCGTCAAGGGCATCTCGCTGTTCGTGGTGCCCAAGTTCCTGGTGAACCCGGATGGTTCGCTCGGAGCGCGCAACGATACGTATTGCGTCTCCATCGAGCACAAACTCGGCATCCACGCCAGCCCGACCTGTGTCATGGCACTGGGCGACAACGGCGGCGCGATCGGCACGCTGGTCGGCAGGGAGAACGAGGGCCTCAAGTACATGTTCGTAATGATGAACGCGGCGCGTTTTGCGGTCGGCCTCGAAGGCCTGGCGATCGCAGAGCGTGCCTACCAGCATGCCGTGGCCTATGCCCGCGACCGGGTGCAGGGCCGTGCCATCGAGGGTTCGACCGCTGCCGTGGCGATCATCAAGCATCCGGACATCCGCCGCATGCTGATGCTGATGCGTTCGAACGTCGAAGCCATGCGCGCGCTGGCCTATTCCGTGGCCGCGGCGCACGACGCCGCGGCGCGACACGCGGACACCACCGAGCGTGCGCGCAACCAGGCCTATGTCGACCTGATGATTCCGGTGGTCAAGGGCTGGAGCACCGAGACCGGCAACGAGATGGCTTACCTGGGCGTGCAGATTCATGGCGGCATGGGTTTCATCGAGGAAACCGGCGCCGCGCAGTTCATGCGCGATGCGCGCATCACGACCATCTACGAAGGCACCACCGGCATTCAGGCCAACGACCTGATGGGGCGCAAGATCGCCCGCGAAGGCGGTGCCACGGTCAAGGCCGTGATCGGCATGATGCTGCAGACGCGCAGCGAACTCATGCAGCAGTCGGGGAGCGGCTTCGCCGCCATCGATGCCGCGCTGGGCCGCGGCATCGATGCGCTGCAGCAGGCCACCGATTACATCGTCGCCAATTACGGCAAGGACGTGCGCGCGGTAGCGGCCGGTGCCGTGCCTTTCCTGCGCCTGATGGGCATCGTCTGCGGCGGCTGGATGATGGCGCGCGCCGCACTCACGGCGCAGGGCAAGATCGCCGCCGGAGATGCCGACCCCTTCTTCCCGGCCAAGATCGCCACCGCGCATTTCTACGCCGATCACGTCATGGCCGCCGCAGCGGGTCTGGCGCAGGAAGTGGTGCAGGGTGGGGCGAGCGCGCTGGCCCTGGACGAAACGATGTTCTGACATTGCGCTGGCTGCAATGAAAAACGGGAACCCGCGGGTTCCCGTTCTTCCTGGCGCCGTGTCCCCCAAGGGGACTTCCTTCGGGGCCCTTCAGGGCGTCGCCGGCGCCCTACATCTGGGTGTAGATCGGCCCCTCGCCGCCCTGCGGCACCACCCAGTTGATGTTCTGCGTCGGGTCCTTGATGTCGCAGGTCTTGCAGTGCACGCAGTTCTGCGCGTTGATCTGCAGGCGCGGATTGGCGCCGCTCTCGTCGCGCACGATCTCGTACACGCCGGCCGGACAATAGCGCTGCTCGGGCGCGTCGTAGAGCGCGAGATTGGTTTCGATCGGCACCTGCGGATTCTTGAGTTGCAGATGACAGGGCTGATCTTCCTCGTGGTTGGTGTTGGAGAGAAAGACCGATGACAGACGATCGAAGGTCAAGACGCCGTCGGGCTTGTCGTAAGCAATCGGCGTGCACTCGGCGGCGGGCCTGAGCTTCAGGTGATCGGCCGTGTTGTGCAGGGTCCACGGCGCCTTGCCGCGCAGCAGCACCTGGTCGATGCCGAACATGATCGAACCGGTCCACAGGCCCTTGGCCATCCAGGGCTTGAAGTTGCGCGCGGTGCGGAGTTCGTCGTGGAGCCACGAGGCGCGGAATGCCTCCGGGTACTCCGTCAAGGCGTCGTTGGCGCGTCCCGCGGCGAGCGCGCTGGCCGCGGCTTCGGCGGCCAGCATGCCGCTCTTGATCGCGGCGTGGCTGCCCTTGATGCGCGAAGCGACCAGCATCCCAGCGTCATCGCCGATCAGCGCCCCGCCGGGGAAATCCAGCTTGGGCAGGGACTGCAAACCGCCCGCCGCCAGGGCGCGTGCGCCGTAGGCCAGGCGCTTGGCACCCTTGAACAGGGGCGCGATCTGCGGATGGGTCTTCATGCGCTGCATTTCCTCGAAGGGCGAGAGGAAGGGATTCTTGTAGCCGAGGCCGACCACCAGGCCGACCGAAACCAGGTTCTCGCCGAAGTGGTAGATGAAGCCGCCGCCGTAGGTATCGGATTTCATCGGCCAGCCGAAGGTGTGCATCACCAGGCCTTTCTCGAACCGCTCGGGATCGACCTCCCACAGCTCCTTGATGCCGATGGCGTAGGTCTGCGGATCGGATGCGGCGCGCAAATCGAATTTTGCCTCGATCTGCTTGCCCAGGTGGCCGCGACAGCCTTCGGCAAACAGCGTGTACTTGGCCAGCAGTTCCATGCCCGGCTGATGATTGGGACCGGGCTGGCCGTCGTGCGCGAGCCCCATGTCGCCGGTGGCGACGCCGCGCACCGCGCCATTCTCATCGTAGAGCACCTCGGCGCCGGCGAAGCCGGGATAGATCTCGACACCCAGCGCCTCGGCCTGTGCGCCCAGCCAGCGGCAGAGCTGGCCGAGGCTGATGACATAGTTGCCGTGGTTCTGGAAGCAACCGGGCAGCAGCAGGGTGGGCAGGTCGACGAAGCCGTGCCGGGTCAGGAAGGCGAAACGGTCGCGGGTCACCGCGGTGTCCATCGGTGCGCCCTGGGCCTGCCAGTCGGGGATCAGTTCGGTCAGCGCGCGCGGGTCCATGACCGCGCCGGAGAGAATGTGGGCGCCGATCTCCGAGCCCTTCTCGATCAGGCAGACGTTGATCCCGGCATTGATCTGCTTGAGTCGGATCGCGGCGGCAAGTCCGGCCGGACCTCCACCGACGATGACGACGTCGAACTCCATGGCTTCGCGCTGCATGCTGACCCCGATCGATTAGTTTGATCGCACGATTATAATCTTGAAGTCTTCTATAACAGCTCACTCAAGATGCCCATGGAACACCGCCGCAAGCTGGTCTACAGCAATCAGATGCCCATCCGCTGGGGCGATCAGGACGCCATGGGCCATGTCAACAACACGGTCTATTTCCGCTACATGGAACAGACGCGCATCGAATGGCTGGAGAGCTTCGGCTTCGGCACCGGAGCAACGCAGACCGAGGGTCCGGTGATCGTCAACGCCAGTTGCACCTTCCAGATTCCTTTCACTTATCCGGGCACCATCGACTGCCGCATGTTCTGCGGCAGCCCGGGACGCAGCAGCGTGCCCACTTATTACGAACTGCGCCTGGTCGGGGAAGACCGGCTCTACGCGGAAGGCGCGGCCAAGCTGGTGTGGATCAATCCGCAGACGGGGAAGTCGATTCCCCTGCCCGATACTCTGCGCGCCAGCTGTCTGTAATAACTCCGAACAAGGGACTCACATGACTCAACAGAGCACGCCGATCTGGCAGCCCTCGGCCGAGCGCATCGCCGGCACGCGGCTCACGGCCTTCATGGCGGCCGCCGGGCGGCGCTGGAATCGCCGTCTCGCCAGCGCCAACTATCAAACTCTTCACGCCTGGTCGATCGAGCATCCCGAGGAATTCTGGGTCTCGGTCTGGGAATTCGGCGAGGTCATCGGCGAGCGGGGCGGAACGGTCGTCGTCGACCGCGAGAAGATGCCCGGCGCGCAGTGGTTTCCCGAAGCGCGGCTGAACTTCGCCGAGAACCTGCTGCGTCGCCGCGACGCGTCGGATGCGCTGGTGTTCTGGGGCGAGGACAAGGTCAAGGGCCGCGCCAGCCACGCCGAACTCCATCGTGCGGTGGCGCAGACGGCGGCGGCGCTGCGCGCCATGGGCGTGAGCAAGGGCGATCGGGTGGCCGCCTACCTGCCCAACATTCCGGCCACCGTGGTCGTGATGCTGGCCACGGCCTCGATCGGCGCGATCTTTTCCTCGGCCTCGCCGGATTTCGGCGTGCAGGGCGTGCTCGACCGCTTCGGCCAGATCGAGCCCAAGGTGCTTTTCGCCTGCGACGGCTACTGGTACAACGGCAAGGTTATCGACTGCCTGGGCAAGGTGGCCGAGATATCTGCGCGCCTGCCTTCACTGCAGCGCGTCGTCCTCGTGCCGTATGCGGGAAATGCGGCGGAAAATGCGGCCGGCAGCGGCGAAAATGTGGCGGTGAAGCAGGGCGTGTGG
>JACPUD010000078.1 GCA_016192435.1 Rhodocyclales bacterium
GTAATCGTCTGCGATGAGCACGTTGTCGCCGGCCTGCAACAGCCGCTTGCCCGAGTCCGTGGTGAAGTCTTCGACACCATAGTCGTCCGCCAGACGAACCACCTTGTTCGTCGCTACGTTCGACGTGCCACCTCCCTGGCTCGTCGTGAAGTCGGGGACGATGAAATTGCTGGCGAGCTTGACGCGCTTGCCGAACTCGATGCTGACACTGCCGTCGGACGAGCTGTAATCGGACGGCAGGACGAAGTTCGTGATGCCCTGAATCAGCGCGCTGCCGTCGCTGCTGGTGATGGACGAGGACACCACTTTGCTGTTGGCATAGATGCCGGCGTGGTCCTCGGCGCTGATGGAGATCGCACCCGTGGCGACCACCGATCGCGTACGCGTACCGGCCGCGTCTTCGATGTAGGCCTCCGCGTTGCTGCTCACCATGTTGCTGGCGAGGATGCCGCTGGTCGCCGAACTGCTCGCGCCGTAGAGGCTGGACGAGGTCGAGCTCGCAGCGTTGCTCACCGTCGCGTTAAGTTGCGCGTCTGACTTGGCGCTGACGCTGACATTGCCGCCCGCGGTCACGGTGGAGTTGCTGATATAGGCCTTGACGTCCTGCGACTGCTCGGTGCCGATGGCGGTGCCGATCAGCGCATCGAGCGTTTGAAAGCCCGCGTTGGTGGACCAGCCAATGGTATTGAAGGCGATCGACGCGCCGGCCGCGTCCGCAGTTCCGCCCAGGTCCGGCACGCTCGGGCCCGCGACCGCGCTGCCCTCGGAAGTGGCGTTGATCACGGAGGTGTCGGACGCCGCGACGCTCAGGTCGCTGGCAGCGCCTGTGGTCGTGACCGTGCTGCCCGAGACGTACGCGTAGACGTCGCCCAGCACCGTGTTCTGCGAGTACGTGCCGCCGATGCTCAGCGCCCCGTTGGAGAGCGGCAGCACACTGGAACTGATGGCACTTGCCCTCGCCTTCGCCTCGAGCGTGACGTCGCGCTGCGCGGCGACGGAAAAGTCGCCGCCCGTCACGGTGGCAGTTGTATTGGTGGCATAGGCCTGCACATCGCGCGTGGTGTAGTTGCGCGCCGCCGCGACCGAAATATCCACCGGCGCATTCAGGCCGAGGATGTCGAAGGCCTCCGACAAGGATTCTGCGGAGAGCGTCGAGTCGTCAGTCGCCGTGATGGAAACGCCGCCTGCGCCTACCGTCAGGCTGCTGCCCTCGACATAGGCCTTGGTATCGCCGGTGATCTGGTTCAGTGCGGCGCGGCCCGTGGCACTGTAATCGGTCGAGCTAAGTGCAGTAACCTGGAGCCCATTGACGTCGATGCTGCTGCTGTTCGAGATGTTCGCGTTCGCGGTTTCGGTGAATGAGTTCGAAGCCCCGATCGCCACCAGCGCGGCGGTGCCACTGACCGTGCCGCGCGTCTGCGCGCTCAATGACAGCGTCCCAACGGTGGCCGTCACCGTGCCGCTCAGTGCCACGGTCGCGCTGGAGGTCGAGCTGAGCGACAGTGGCAACAGCAGGTTGCTGACCGCGACATCCCTCACCGCTTCTGCGGCAAGCGTGATGTTGCCGCTCGTCGCAACGAGGTTGCCGAGGACCTGGATCGATGCGGTTCTCGTGACGAGCTGGCTCGCATCGGTCACCTGCGTTGCATCGACAGCGCTCGCGGTGAAGGCGATGTTGCCGGTCCCCGTCGTCACTGTGAAGCCGGCGCTAAGCGTTATCGACTCGGCGCCGACGCTGAGGCCGCCGCTCAAGGTAAAGTCCTCGCCAAGTGTCACCGAATCCGTGCCCGCGCCGCCGACGATGGAGAGCTCAACCGCGCTCAGGCTGGACGCATCGTCGAAGAAGAACGCATCGTCCGCGCTGCCAAGATCGATGTTGATCGTGCCACCGGCAAGGGTGAACCCGCCAAGAACTGTGTAGGCGACACTGCCATCCCATTGGTATTCCAGATCGCCGGAGCCGCTGACGCGCAGATGCAGGACGTCGGCGCCGGCCGATCCGGTGAACGTGGCGGTAGTGCCCGATACCACCGGCGTCAGGCCGGTCAGCAAGTCCTCATAGGCAGCCAGTTCCGCCGCCTGGAACAGCGGCGCGCTTTCAATCGTGCCAATGCTGTATTCCAAGGTCCAGTCGCCGCCGCGCGCGGCGCCGCCGGTCGCATCGGTCGACGCCGCAACGTCGACGCCGGCGAGCTGCGCGAGGTTCTGCAGGAACTGCATGCCCTCCAGGCCCTTGGCGACGTCGCAGCCATAGAGCAGGACGTCGCCGCCGGGGCGCAGGGCCTTGCCCCAGTTCGCCACACGCGTCTTTTCCTGGTCGAGCCTGCCATCGTTGAACTGGCTCGATCCGAGGCGCAGCGTTCCGCTCGCGCCGTGGGAAAGCACCTGTACCGCTGCCAGTCCGTAGTGGGCGGAAAGGATGTCGGTCATCTGTTCGATGCCGTCGTAGCGAGCATCCAGCACCACGATCTCGACGTCGCCGAAACGGGAAACCGTCAGTTGCGGCGCGGCCGATGACTCGTCTGCATCGGCGAGATCTGCGTCTATGTTTGGTAATTTGGCCTGGGCAGTCGCATCCGATTGCGTGTCCGGCGTTTCCGCAGCGTCGCCGCTGCCGCCGGGAGCTGCAAGACTTGTCGCTTCTGACGCGCCATAGCTGACCAGATTCCTTACCAGTTGTTCGTAATTGGCGACGGCGGAATCGACGATGACCAGTTGCGCCGGCGCCGGCCGGGTTTGCACGAATGCGGTGTAGGCAGCGAGCGAAATCCTTTCTGCCGTCTCGGCATCCGCGGCACTGCCCGCGACTTCGACGAGCAATTGCGGCGAGAGCTGGGCATCCTGTGCAGCAGCAGCGGCCGCAGGGGGCGCATCGGGTTGATCCGTGTCTGCGGCAGGTGCCGCAACCGGTTCGTTCAGGTCCGACCCGGTACCGTCGTTCGGCAAGCTCTGATCGATCGCCACAATGGTCGGCACGGTAGCCGTAACGCCACCAGGATCCGCTGCAGCGGGCTGCAATGCCGATGGCAGGCCCTGATCCTCGATCTGCCCATCGTCACCCTGGATCGTGTATTGGACCGGAACCGAGGATGCGCCCAGCCCAGCCGGCAGGATCGGCGCCTCGGTGTTGAGTGGCGCTTCCAAGGCCGGCAGGGTCTGGGCCGGGGGGGGTGGAGGCGGAACCACGCCCTCGACCGACAGCAGGAAGCGCTGTTCCATGGCCTCGAACAGCGCCTTTCGCCGTTCCGGCGCCTGTAATTTGCTGGGGGACCGAAAAGCCTTGGCGATCGAACTCGCCAGGGTTGTCAACGCTGTGGTGAGCGGTGTGCGTGCCATCATGCTGTCCTTCACTCTGCGGCAGCGCGAAGTAATCGCCTGCCCTTGCAATTGCTGCCCAAGCGACGTGTCGTCGGTGGCCGCGCAGATACCGCCGCGCCTACTGCATCAGTCTGCTGGTCTCCAGCAGATCGTTCTCGCTCAACGTACCTACCGCCTGTTTCAGCCGCAAGCGGCTGAGCAGATAGTCATAACGCGCCTTGGCCGAATCGCGCTTTGCGGCATAAAGGTCCCGCTCGGCGTCAAGTACCTGAATAATGGTTTCCAAGCCCGACTTGTAGCCCTCGAGTTTCAGTTCCCTGGCACTCAGCGAGGAAATCACCCCCTGAGCCAAGGCCTTGATCCGGACGGTCCCTCCGGTTACGCCTTGAAATGCCGCCCTGGTCTGGCGCTCGATTTGACGAACATCGCGCTCCTGATCCTCGAGTGCCGCGTAATATCGATGCACCGCCTCTTCAGTCAGTGCCGAAGTAGCCCCCCCGGAATAGATAGGAACCGTAAGCCGGACCATCACGTCAGTCGTATCGACATTGCTGCCGCCGCCGAAGAGGCTGCCGCCGGTGACCTTGCCATTCTGCGTCGCCACCAGGTCGAGGACTGGCACATGCCCCCCTCTTTGACGACCGACTTCCTGTTGCGCCACGTCGACGGCGTGACGACGGGCAAGCAGCATGAGGTTCTGTTGCAGTCCGGTTTCGATCCACTTGTTCATATCAGGAGGATCCGGCTGATCCAGCGGGAACTCCTCGCGCAGCGGCTTGAGACTGACCACCAGCTTGCCGGTCATTTCACGCAAGGCCTGCAACCTGTCGTCGAGTTCATTCCTGGCGGCGACGACATCCGCCTCCTTCAACTCATAACGGGCCTTGGCTTCGTGAAGTCCGACACGAGCCACCAGTCCGCTGCTGAAGCGCTGCTGCACCAAATCGAGTTGGCGCTTGATGGCGTCGCGCTCAGCCTCGGCGAAGCCCAAGCCATCGCGCGCTGCAAGCACGCTCATGTATGCCGTCGCAGTACGCAGCATCAGGTCTTGCTCGAGAGCAGCAAAGTTCGCTGCTGCCTGCTTGACTTTGGTTTTCGCCTGCTCGTAGCCACGCCAGGCCGGAAGCTTGAATATCGGCTGAGTGAGCGTAAGCGTCATGTTCCGCGTCGGATAGCGCGACATGCCTGTGGCGAAAACCGCATTGGCACTGTTGATGATGCGCTGCCGGGTATCGATCTGCGATGCTTCGAGCGACACGTTTGGCAGCAGGGCCGCAAGCGCTTGCGGTTCGGTATAACTGATCGCCTCGAACTCGAAGCGACCGGCCCGGTACTTCGGATCGCTTTCCTTCGACAACATATATACCTGTGCGAGATCCTCGCCAAAGGCCGGAACAGATCCAACTCCCCCGAAAGCCAGCACAAGCAGCGGCCAGCTCCGGCCAAAACGCGATTTGCCCACCTTCATTCCCCTCTCCGTTCTCATGGCCCAGTCCCCGATCCGACATCCGCTGCCATGACGCTGCTTATCTCACCTTGTTCAATCCGCTTGAACTTCCTTGCCGTTGCCGCGCTTCTTCTTCGCCGCCGGACCGGATTCCGCCATCGTCTCGTTCGCGGCAGGGGTTGCGTTCGCCAAGCGTGACTCGAGCCTTTCCGACAAGCGGGTGACGTTGCCAAGCGAACCAAGATGGGCATAGATCAGGGCAAGGTAGCCGTCTCTCGCCAGCGCAAGCAGGTCTGCGTCGCCCAGCGCAGCCAGACGCTGTTCATCGACGACGCTGAAGCCCTGCAGCACCAGGGGCGGCTCGTTATTGCGAACCACCTCCAAGACGCGGGGAATCAGCAAGTCGAGCGACTGCAAGCGCTCGACAAAAAGCCGGGTACGCGTGATTTCCCCTTGATAGGTCCCCAGAAATTCAAGTGCCTGCTTCAGCAGCGGCGTATGTTCGCCATCGTCGGTGAAGATCCTCTCGCCATCCGCTGCCCCGAATCCGGGGTAAGCCTCGTCGATATATACATTGAAGTCGTCCGCGCCCTGCTTCTCCGCCAGCACAAAGGGATAGCGCCGCACAAAGGCCGGTATGTAGCGACCATCCCAACGATTCTCGGCCGTGACAAACAGGTTCTCGTTCTGGCGCACGCCAACCAACGCAATCGGAAACAGCGCGCCGCCTTCCTGTCCGGTAAATGCGATTGGGTATTCCCGCGCCGTGTCGATGAACTCCACCGCGGCAAGAGGGACCGAATTGGTGCCTGCGGCGAATCCGGCATCCGTGCCGAGCGATCCGAGTCGCGTCTTGAGATGCACGTCGACATTGAGAGGTACCGGTTTTTCATAGAACAGCAGTGTCGCCATGCTTCCATCCCCGAAAAAGTGTCGATATCCGATGCCCCCCGGCATCTTGGATATTCGCAAAGTCTAAACTAGATTCCTGGCATTTGAAAGACCAAATAATTTACATTTGAACGAATTATTCTCGCATATTCGAATTGAAATAGGGCGGGGGCGTTCGGCGAGCTAAACAGATGCCAATGTCGCGTCTGGCGCCCCCCAGTCCTGGTCCTCCGGCAATGGCGCAAGTGACTCCGCATGATCCCCGTATTTCGCCCGATAGGCACTATTCAGACCCAAGCATTGGGTCGACGCACAGTGATCGCGGTAGACGCACTGATGAAAGCCATTGCGGTCGAATTCGGTCCAGAAGGCCGGATCGATGAAAAGCGTCGGCTGATCGTTGTAGAGCACATCGCGATCGACGCCCAGCAGGCATTCGGGGAAGTTCTTGACCTCGATGCCGCGGCCTGCGGCACGCAGCGCCGCAATCGCGGACTTGAGAAAAGGCAGGGCTTCCAGATGGGAAGCGATCAATCCCTTGTCGTCCTGTTCGCTCATCGGGAAATAGAACCAGAATTCCATCTGCGCAAGCCGTTTGAGCACATCGAACCGCTCGACCAGGCGCGGCAGCTGGGTAAAATTGAGGGCCGTCACCACCGTGTTGGTGATCGTCGCGACGTGATCGCAGGCATCGAGCAGCTCCAGACCACGCAAGGTCTTGTCGAATGAGCCCGGCACCTGGGTGATGGCATCGTGAGTCTCGGCGTCGGCAGCGGTCACGCTGATGAAGAATTCGTCGACCCCCGCCTCGATCAATTCTTCACAATAGCCCGCCTGTGCCAGGCGCATGCCATGGGTCTGGATGCGTACATGCTCGAAGCCGCTGCGTCGCGCCAAACGTGCCCATTCCGGTAGATCCCGATGCAGGGTAATTTCGGATCCGGTGAGGATCAATCCGGTCCATTTTCGATGCTTTGCGTTGTGTGTCAGCACCGCGTTCAACTGGTCCGGGCTCTGCGGCGCCAAGCGGTCCATGGTGTCCTCGATCATGCAATGGACACACTTCAGGTTGCAACGGAACTCCAGCGTCGATGAAACGTAATCCGTGTGATCGAAGCGACTGGCCCTGGCGCACCGACGGGGAGCCGCCTCGGCGGCCTGTGCAACAAACTTGACCGGCCGCACCGCCGGATCAGAAGATCCCATAGTAGGCGCTCTTGAGGATCTGCAGGCGCCCATGTTCCATGCGGTAATCGAAGCCCACATCGAACAGCAGGTGATCGAATCTGTCCATGTTGTTCTCCAGGAACCGAATCTGGCTCTCAGGATACTCCATTCGCTTCATGAACCAGAGCAATTGCTTCACACCGATACGCGAAAAATATACGCCGTCGCGATCCGGTTTGTTGGCCACGACGATCACCTCGCAATTACGCAGTTCCGGCCACAAGACCTCGTCGATACTGAAGCTTGGCGCGTCGAGAAAGATCGAAGTGCAGACCTTCCCCACGATTTCACTCATTTCCCTTCGCGCATCGAAGAAAAAGTAAAAATTCTTCAGCCGCGCCTGCGCCCGGGTGATGCCGTAGCAGATTCCGGACGAAACCTGGCTGCCGATATTGCCGATGTACATCTGCACTTCATCAAGTTCGCCGCCATTGAGCAGCAAATCGCGCGAAAGCTCAACTGAAAACATGAAATAGGGACTGCGTTCGCTGGTCGCAATGTCGCACCCGACCCAGGGCCGGATTGCCTCCAGCAGGCGCGGAATCGAGCGCTCGCGTTCGGTTCGCGCGTAATCGTAGAAGTAGAACTCCCAACTGGTCGCACCGCCCGCCTGCTTGATGCCCCAGACGGTACGCATTGCGCCAAACTCCCTGCGGATGGCCTGGACCAACTCCATCGCGCGCGGCCCCGTCTGCTGCGCCGCGAACGAGTCGGCGAGCAGATTGACGGAGCGCAGCTTGCCGTCGCAAGGCTTGAGCGACGGGTACTCCCAGAGGCAGAAGTCGAACTGCGTCTCGCCGGCCACGGCATACTCAACATAGTTCATCGTCGCTCTCCATCATGTTTCGCGGCATCCGATATCGTTCCAATCCGGCGGCCCGCGATCACTTCACGGCAGTGACGAGCATGAAGGACATTTCAAGCTCGACGGCCTGCCAGCGCACGTCGCGAAAGCCGATCTGTTCAAGCATCCGGACGTAGTCGCGCGGCGAACGATAGGAACGAAAGAACAGCATGATCGGGATCAGCGCGTAGGGAATCTGTGCGTCGCCGACCACGACCATGCTGCGCTCGAAAATCACCAGCCTGCCACCTCGATCGAGCGCGCGCCAGGCGCGTTCGAGAAACTGCCGCACCCCGTCCTCGGGCCAGTCGTGCAGCATGGACTTGAAGCAAACGGCGTCGAAGCCGCGGGGCAGTTCCTCCGGCGTCGCGCCAGCTCTGACGAATTCGATGCGCGACGCCTCCTCTGCGCCTGCCACATGGGCCTGGCCGACCTCGCAGACCAGCGGAAGGTCGAACACGGTTGCGCGCAGTTCGGGATGCGCCTTGCACAGCCGCAAGGCGAACTCCCCGCTGTTGCCGCCGACATCGAGCACGCGGCGGCAGGTTGAGAAATCGTGATGGTCGATGCAGGCCTGCGCCTCGTGACGGGTCAGCGCGGTGGTGAAACGCATCCAGCGCCGGGTCGCTGCCAGGTTTTCCGGCGTCGCATCGAAGCATCGGTCATAGGAAAACAGGTCGAAAACCCTGGACCGCTCGAAAAAGCGCGCCGGATCGGTCAGCAGCGTGCTGAACATCTGCAGAAAGTCCGGAGCGACCAGGGCGGCAAATTCGAGTTTCGCTTCCAGCAGATCGCGATAGTCGAGCGCCGACGTGAAGCGCTCGCTGAGGACAAGCCGCGCGTCGCGCTGTTCGAGCACCCCGTTCGCCTGCAACATCCCCAGCAACAATTGCATGGCGCGGGCATCGATGCCGCAGGCGGCGGCAGCCGACCGGAAATCGGCGGACGGATCGCGCAGGCAATGGTCGATCAGGCCAATTTCCAGCGCGCTCTGCAGTGCCCGGGCGCTCACCGCGTCGCCCATGAAATCATCGACGCACAAGTAGTCTGGACGGGGCACGGGGGTCATGCTGCGACAATCAGGATTCGTCGCTGTCGACTACGGCGTTGAACGCCATAGAGCGCCGCTCGCCGCGACCGCGGAACGGTTCGGCCACGTGCAGCAGCCATCCTGGAAACACGTAGAAATCGCCAACTTGCGGCTTGAAGCTGACCAGCGATTTCGACAAGCGCTGCTTTCCGCCAATCAGGAAATTGATATAGCCGGCCTGTCGACCCGAAATATAGGTTCTCTCCTCCTCCGCCTCGTCGACGACCGGCAGCTTGAGGTACAGCACTCCCGCGACATCCCCCGAGTGGAAATGCACCGGGCTAGGCGTTCCGGCGTACTGGCTGACGACCCAGAAAACATCGAAATCCACGCGCTCGGCGCGGCTGCCCTCTGCCCGCGCCAGATAACGCCTGACAAGTGCCGCCGTGTGATGCACGAGGGACTCGTCACCCCCTTCCGCAACGAAGTCGGCGGGCAACAGGAACTCGGTGCTCCGGTCCGGGAATACCCTGGAATCGGCGTAAGCGTTGAGGCGATCCACCAACTCCTGCGGCAATCGGAGTCTGGCGATCAGCGGCCCGAAGGGCGAGAAGAAGTCCAGCGACGGATCTGCGGCATCGACCGCGCAAGGAGTCGTTTCAGCTTCATATCGTCGCAGTCGCCGGGTCGTCGATTCCATCGCCTATCGTCCAGTCAGCCATGCATCACGCCAGCCAACAGCATTCGCCGACGGCGGCCCGCGCCGGATTTCAGACTACATATCAGGTACGGTTTACGCTCTGGCAATCTTACCTTGAAAGATCATGGTCGCATCCTGTCGCTTATCCTTGTCGCAAGTGTGGTAAAGCCGACGGGCTGCAACTAATTGGGCGGCTCTATGTCCTATGAATCGTTCGATCATTTGGCCAAACTGCGATAACCATGCCGCATCGCGTCGCGTCGATCCTGCTTGCCCTTCTCCTCGGCGCATGCGCGAAGCCGGAACCGGCCCCGCCTGTGGCCGCGCCGCAGCCCGAACCGAAGTTGCCGCCGGTAATCATCGCGCCTGCGGTGCCCAAGGCAAAAAAACCCGGCCCGATTCCGACGCGGCCGCTGAACGTGAAGGCGGACTGCATTTTCCGCGACGAAGCCGGTTACAGCGGATCGATGAAGCTGGCCATCGAGCAAGCACGGGTTCGGTCCTTCGAGGCCAGCATCAATGTTCCCCGGCGCGGCAACTGCAGCTTTGATCTGAAGGATTTCCGCCAGACGCGGGACCTGCCGAACGTCGAACTGAACCACCTGCGCGACCGCTGCATCGTACGCGTTTGGGAGCAGGGCGAGCGGGTCACGGTCGCCTTCCAGGACTGTCAGAAGATGTGCACCGGCAATGCCTGGGAAGGCCTCTGGCCCATCCTGACCGACACCCGCGACGGTACTTGCGCCTGAGTCTGCGCGACACCGGTTCGGAATAGGTCCGTACCTAGAAAGTCAGGGTTTTGGTTCAGGGCAGAAACCGAAAAAATCCGCGACATCGCTACGCCGGATGGGCTGCACGGGCAGGCCATGCCAGACCACGGCAGAACAACCGCACATGGTTTCGAGCAAGGCCTCCTCGTCAGCGAGTTGTCCGGTCGCGTCCCTACACGCGGCAATGAATGCCGGCAGGTCGCGGTCGTCGAGCAACCCGACGCCCAGGGCGGTCTGCAGGAGCACGTTGCCTTCCTCATCGAGATAGGCGGCGCTGGCGTGACCCGCTGCGACTCCGGTGTGTGCGGTCAAGCGATCGTCGAGCTCAAGTCGCAATACAAACGGTGTGTAGTCGAGAGCGACGAACACCGCCTGAGGTCCATTGCGAACAATCCAGTTGCCGTATTCATCGGCGGCATAACGGCTGTTGATGAAAGCAAGCAGGCCGGCGTGGCTGATGCCTTCCCCTTTCAACTTCCAGCACCCGCGCCGGTCGAGCGACAGCCAGCCGTAGCAGGCGGGTATCGTGGGCCACTTCAGGACGGCAGAAGGATCCAAGCCAGGCATGGGTCAATGCCCTCGCCAATAGCGGCAAGGGGGCCATGCCCCCTCACCCACACGAACGTCGATCCGCTTCAGTGGTGATGCCCGTGTTCGCCATGAACATGGCCGTGAGTAACTTCTTCGTTTGTCGCAGCGCGTACGCCGGTCACGGTGCAGGAGAACAGCAGGGCAATGCCGGCCAGCGGATGGTTGCCATCGACCACAACCTTGTCGTCCGCAATGTCGGTGATGGTGAACAGCATATCTTCATCTTCGCCATCTTCGCTGCCGCGCTCGAACTGCATGCCGACTTCGATGTTCTCGGGAAACAGCTGGCGCGACTCGATGGCGACCAGTTCGGCGTCATATTCGCCAAATGCGTCCTCGGGTTCCAGTTTCACTTCCAGGGCGTCACCCACGGCTTTGCCCTGAAGTTCTTCCTCGATCCGATCGAAAATTCCGCCGTAGCCGCCATGCAGGTAGACCAGCGGTGCCGCGCCTTCGTCAATGGAAGTTCCATCAACGTCCTTGACGCTGTAATTGAGAGTGACGACGGTGTTCCTAGCGATGAGCATGTTGCTTTCCTTTGCCGTTGAGGCCTTTAACAAGTTGATAAACCTCGGCGGCATGCCCTTTCGGATGCACATCGTAGAGGGCGTGACGAACGATGCCTTCCTTATCGACGACGAATGTGGAACGTATTACACAGAGCTTCTTGTGGCCGTCCCGTTCGCGAAACTGGGATACGCCGAACTTGCGACAGACGTCGCCTTCCTCGTCCGACAAGAGCCGCACCGACAGGCCGTGTTTGTCGCGAAAATCCGCGTGAGAAAGGCAATCGTCACGCGAGACGCCGAGCACGACGCAGTCCAAACGCGCGAATTCGTTTTCGTGATCCGAGAAATCAGCGGCCTCCAGGGTGCAATAGGGGGTTCCGTCGCGCGGATAGAAAAACAGCACGGCATGTTGGCGCCCGCGCAGCGAGCCAAAATCGAACCACTCCATATCGGCGTCGGGCAACGAAAACTCCGGCGCTTTTTCACCTTGATGCAGCATGTGGTTCTCCTTCTTCGGCGAACTCGGTTCATTCTAACCGAGTCTACCGGGAAGGAATCAAATGCGGCGATCCTCCGCGTCGAGGCCTAGCGCATCCTCGTGCCGATGCGGGCTGGCAAGGTAATCGAGGGAGCGCATTTCGATCAGGCGACTCACGGTGCGCTTGAATTCGCCGGCCTGGACGCCCTGCGTGTACAGCTCTTCGGCCGGACAGGCGGCGCCGATAATCAGCTTGACGCGGTGGTCGTAGAGCACGTCGACCAGCCAGGTGAAACGCCTCGCCTCGCTGGCCATGTCGGCCCCCATGCGCGGCACCTTCGAGAGAAACAAAGTGTGGTGCCGATTGGCCAGCCAGAGATAGTCGTTCTGCGAACGCGGACCGCCGCACAGCGTCGCGAAATCGAACCAGATCACGCCGGGTGCGCGGTGCAGCACCGGCAGCTGCCGGCCCAGCACGTCGACCGGCTGCGCGTGCCCGGGGCCGCCCGAGATTTTCCTGAACGTCTGCTCGATGACCGCTTCGGCTGCGGCATCGTCGTTCGCGATGAATACCTGGGCCTGCTCCAGCGCCCGCAAACGATAATCGATTCCGGCATCGATCTCGATCACATCCAGTTGTCGCCGCAACAGAGCTATGGTCGGCAGGAATAGTTCGCGCTGCAGGCCGTTCGGATAGAGCCCGTCCGGCGCATAGTTGGAGGTGATGCAGAACACCACGCCGGCGTCGAACAGGGCCTGCATCAGGCGGCCCAGCATCATGGCGTCGGCGATGTCGGCGACGTGGAACTCGTCGAAGCACATCAGGCGGGTTTCCCGCGCGATGCGCGCAGCGACTTGCGCCAGCGGATCGGATTGGTTGCGATGCGCGCGCAGGGACTCGTGAATCTCACGCATGAAGGCATGGAAATGCACGCGGCGCTTGCGCCGGTAGGGCACGGCGGCGAAGAAGCAATCCATCAAGAAGCTCTTGCCGCGCCCCACCCCGCCCCAGAACCAGACGCCGCGCGGGAGTTCGGGATTGACCAGCAGCTTGCGCAGGCGGCTGCGCCGCGCCGCCTTGAGCGCCAGAAGCTCGTCGTAGAACTGCTGCAGGCGCCGGGCCGCGACAAGCTGTGCCGGATCGGCCTCGATGCCGCGCGCGGCCAGCGCGGCATTGAAGCCTTCGATCATGCCGTCCTTGGGGACTTTGAGGATTCTGTGGGGCATCAATGACAAGGGCGGCCGGACTGACCCGGCCGCCCTGATAGGACAGGCAACAGGTTCAGAAGTGCAGCGCGCGCTTGTCGACGGCCAGCGACGCTTCGTGCATGGCCTCGGACAAGGTCGGATGGGCGTGACAAATGCGGGCGATATCCTCCGAGGCAGCATTGAACTCCATCGCCACCACGGCCTCGGCGATCAGCTCGGATGCATTGTTGCCGATCACATGGACGCCGAGAATGCGGTCGGTCTTGGCGCAGGCGATCATCTTGACGAAGCCGGTGGTATCGCCCTGCCCCAAGGCGCGGCCGTTGGCGGCAAAGGGTATCTGGCCGGTGCGGTATTCGACGCCTTCATTCTTCAACTGCTGTTCGGTCTTGCCGACCCAGGCGATTTCGGGGTGCGTGTAGATGACCCAGGGCACGGTATCCAGGTTGACATGGCCCTTCTGCCCGGCGATGCATTCGGCCACCATGACGCCCTCTTCCATGCTCTTGTGCGCCAGCATCGGTCCGGGTACGACGTCACCGACGGCCCAGACATTGGGCAGGTTGGTGCGGCAGTTCTTGTCCACCGTGATGTAGCCACGCGGGTTGATCGCCAGACCGACATTCTCGCCGCCGAGCCCCTCGGTGTGCGGTACCCGCCCGACGGAAACAATCAGGCGGTCGCACTGCAGGGTACGGGTTTCATCCCCGAGTTCATATTCGACGCTGATGCCCTTCTTGCCGGTTTCGACCTTGGTGATCTTGACGCCGAGCTGGATGTCGAGACCCTGCTTCTGGGTAAAAACCTTCCAGGCTTCCTTGGCCACGGCCTGGTCGGCCGAACCGAGGAAATCCGGTAGCGCTTCGAGTATCGTCACCTCCGAACCCAGACGCTTCCAAACCGAACCGAGTTCCAGGCCGATCACGCCGGCACCGATCACGCCGAGACGCTTCGGCGTGGCATCGAAGGCTAGGGCACCGACGTTGTCGCAGATCAGCTGGTTATCGACTGGAATTCCGGGCAGATGCCGTGCCTTCGAACCGGTGGCGACGACGACATGCGTGGCTTCGACGATCTCGCCATTGACGTCGATCCGCCAGCGCTCCTCCTCGCGGTTCACGAACTTGCCGTGACCGGGCAGCAGGGTGACCTTGTTCTTCTTGAACAGACCCTTGATGCCGCCGGTGAGCTGACCGACGATGTTGTCCTTGCGTTTCATCATGGTCGCCACGTCCATCTTGACGCCGCTGACGGAAATTCCGTGCATGACGAAGGAATGGTTGGCCTGTTCAAAGAGTTCCGAGGATTGCAGCAGCGCCTTGGAGGGAATGCAGCCGACATTGAGGCAGGTGCCGCCCAGGCGCACTTCGCCCTTCGGATCCGCATAAGCCTCGGATTCGATGCAGGCCGTGGCCAGGCCGAGCTGCGCAGCGCGTATCGCCGCCACATAACCGCCGGGACCGCCGCCGATCACCACCACGTCGAATTGCTTGTTTGCCATGGCGGTTTCCTCAGACGTCGAGCAGGAGGCGGGCCGGATCTTCCAGCGCTTCCTTCATGGTGACCAGGCCCAGCACCGCCTCGCGACCATCGATGATGCGATGGTCGTAGGACATGGCGAGGTAGTTGATCGGGCGGATCACGATCTGGCCGTTCTCGACTACGGCGCGGTCCTTGGTCGCATGCACGCCGAGGATGGCCGACTGCGGCGGATTGATGATCGGCGTCGACAGCATCGAGCCGAACACGCCGCCGTTCGAAATGGAGAAGGTGCCGCCGCTGAGGTCCTCCAGGGAAAGCTTGCCGTCCTTGGCCTTGGCGCCGAATTCGGCGATCTTCTTCTCGATCTGGGCCAGGCTCATCTGGTCGGCGTCGCGCAGGATCGGCACCACCAGGCCGCGCGGACTGCCGACCGCGATGCCGATGTCGAAGTAGCCGTGATAGACGATGTCGTTGCCGTCCACCGAGGCGTTGATCACCGGGTACTTCTTCAGCGCCGCAACCGCGGCCTTGACGAAGAAGGACATGAAGCCGAGCTTGACGCCGTGTTCCTTCTCGAACTTGTCCTGGTACTTCTTGCGCATTTCCATCACCGGGGCCATGTTGACCTCGTTGAAGGTGGTCAGGATCGCGTTGGTGGATTGCGACTGCACCAGGCGCTCGGCGACGCGGGCACGCAGGCGCGACATCGGCACGCGCTGCTCGGGGCGATCGGCAATGATGGCATCGGCATTGACGACGTTGGGTTGCGGCAGGGCCGGCTTGGCGGCAAGAGTTGGCGCTGGCGACACGGCGGCTGCCGGTGCGGCGGCCGCCGGCCGGGCTGCGCCGCTGACGTCTTCCTTGAGAATGCGGCCGCCGCGGCCACTGCCCTGCACATCGGCGGCAGCAATGCTCTTTTCATCCATGATCTTGCGCGCCGCCGGCATCGCCGTCGCGGCCGTAGCCGGGGCCGGTGCAGCGGCTGCGGCCGGCTTGGCGGCGGCAGGGGCCGCCACGGCGCCCTTGGCCTCGGTGTCCAGTTGGGCAATGACTTCGCCCGAGGCCACGGTCTCACCGTTGGCCTTGATGATCCTGACGATCACACCGCTGTCCGGCGCGGGCAGTTCCAGAACCACCTTGTCGGTTTCGATATCGATCAGGTTCTGATCGCGGGTGACGACGTCGCCCTCCTTGACATGCCAGGCCGACAGGGTGGCTTCGGCCACCGATTCGGACAACTGGGGTACTTTGACTTCGATCAGCATGATTTCTCCGTTATTCCTTGATGCCCAGGGCGGCGTTGACCACTTCTTTCTGCTGCAGGACGTGCTTGGCGGCATAGCCGACGGCCGGCGAGGCCGACGCCGGGCGAGCGACCACGTCGAGCGTCTGGCCCTTCTTGATGAGCTCCGACAGGCGATGGTGCTTGGCATACCACGCGCCCTGATTCAGCGGCTCTTCCTGGCACCAGATCAGTTCCTTGAGATTCGGATACTTCTTCATCTCCTCGGCGAGCCGGTTATCGTCGAAGGGATACAGCTGCTCGACTCGGACCAGCACCACGTTGTCGATCTTCTTTTCCCGACGCGCGGCGAGCAGATCGAAAAAGACCTTGCCGGCGCAGGTGATCATGCGCGTCACCTTCTTCGCCTCGACCTTGTCGACTTCGCCGATGATGGTCTGGAAGGTGCCATTGGCCAGCTCTTCGAGCGAACTCGTGGCGTCCTTGTGGCGCAGCAGCGATTTCGGTGTCATGACGATCAGCGGCTTGCGCTGCTTTCTCAACATCTGCCGGCGCAGCATGTGATAGACCTGCGCCGCGTTGGACGGCACGCAGACTTCCCAGTTGAACTCGGCCGACAACTGCATGTAGCGCTCGAGGCGCGCCGACGAATGTTCCGGGCCCTGACCCTCGTAGCCGTGCGGCAGCAGCAGCACCAGGCCGCAGCCCCGGCCCCACTTGGCTTCGCCGGAGGACAGGAACTGGTCGATGACCACCTGGGCACCGTTGGCGAAATCGCCGAACTGCGCTTCCCAGATCACCATTTCGTTCGGTGCCGCCGTGGCGAAGCCGTATTCGAAGGCCAGCACCGCTTCCTCGGACAGCACTGAGTCGAAGCACATGAAGCGGCCCTGGTTTTCCTGGATGTTTTGCAGCGGCCAGTAGGTGCCTTCGTCCCACTTCTCGCGATTCTGGTCGTGCAAGGCGGCGTGACGGTGGAAGAAGGTGCCGCGCCCGACGTCCTCACCGGAGACGCGAATGTTGTAGCCGGCGGCGACCAGCGAGGCGTAGGCCAGGTTTTCGCCCATGCCCCAGTCGACGGGCAGCTTGCCTTCGCCCATCAACCGGCGGTCGTCGATGATCTTCTGCACGCGCGAATGCAGGGTGAAATTGGATGGAATATCGGTCAGGCGCGTCGCCAGGCGCTGCATCTCGCTCATCGATACGGTGGTGTCGCATTTTTCCGTATAAGACACGTCGATGTAAGGCGTCCAGTCGATCGAGAACTTGCTCTGGTAGTCGCTGATCACCGGGTCGATCAGGTGCCGCCCTTCGTCCAGGGCGGCACGGTAGTCCTTGATCATCTGCTCGGCATCGCCCTGGCCGATCACGCCCTGCGCCGCCAGCTTTTCGGCATACAGCTTGCGCGTGCCCGGATGCTGGGCGACCTTCTTGTACATCAGCGGCTGGGTCACCATCGGCTCGTCCTGCTCGTTGTGGCCGAGCTTGCGGAAGCAGACGATGTCGATGACCACGTCCTTCTTGAATTCCTGGCGGAACTCCATGGCGACCTGGGTCACCAGCGCCACGGCTTCCGGGTCGTCGCCATTGACGTGGAAAATCGGCGCTTCGATCATCTTGAAGATGTCGGTGCAATACAGCGAAGAGCGGTAATCGCGCAGGTCGGAGGTGGTGAAGCCGATCTGGTTGTTTACCACGATATGCACGGTGCCACCCGTGCCATAGCCGCGCGTGTTGGAGAAGTTGAGCATCTCCTGGTTCACGCCCTGGCCGGCGACCGCGGCATCGCCGTGGATCAGCACCGGCAGCGCCTGGACTTTGCCTTCGGCGCCGCGGCGCACCTGGCGCGCATAGACCGATCCGGCCACCACCGGATTGACGATTTCGAGATGCGACGGATTGAATGCCAGCGTCAGATGCACCGGACCGCCCGGCGTGCCGACGTCGGAGGAGTAGCCCATGTGGTACTTGACGTCGCCGGCCGAGAGCGCCGATTTCTTCTTGCCTTCGAACTCGTCGAACAGCATCGAGGGCTGCTTGCCCAGGGTGTTGACCAGCACGTTGAGGCGGCCGCGATGGGCCATGCCGATGACCATTTCCTGCACGCCGACCATGCCGGCGGTGCGGATCAACTGGTCCATGGCGACGATCAAGGCCTCGCCGCCTTCGAGCGAGAAACGCTTCTGGCCGACGTACCTGGTGTGCAGGTAGCGTTCGAGTGTCTCGGCGTGGGTCAGTTGCACCAGGAAACGCTTCTTGTCTTCGGCGCTGTAGGCCGGCGTCGCACGCAGCGGTTCCAGTTTGCCTTGCAGCCAACGCTTCTGGCCGACATCGGACAGATACATGAACTCGGCCCCGATGGTGCCGCAGAAGGTCTGCCGGCAGGCCTCGAGGATCTCGCGCAGAGTCGCCGTATCGGGTACCGCGGCAAAGGAGCCGGTCTGGAATACCTGGCCCAGGTCGGCCTCGGTGAAACCGTAATGAGAGGGTTCGAGTTCGGGAATCGCGGGACGCTCGCTGCGCTTCAGGGGATCGAGCTGCGCCCAGCGGTTGCCGAGGAAGCGGTAGGCATTGATCATCTGCAGCACCTTGACCTGCTTGCCATCGGAGCTGGCGGCGCGGGACGAAGCCTGCAAGGTGCCTTCCTTCGCCCGCTGGGCGAAGGAGGTGATCACCGGATAGTGGGCCACGTCGGGGCCCGTGTAGTTGCCGGCACCGGGCAAGGTGCCGAGCTTGTCGAAATAGTCGCGCCAGGCCGGCTCGACCGAGCCCGGATTGACGAGATAAGCGTCGTAGAGTTCCTCGATGTAAGGCGTATTGGTGCCGAACAGATACGAGTTGGACAGCATCTGCTTCATCATTGCATCACCTGATTCTGAATGGGGTAGAGCAAAAAAAAGGGGGCGTGGCCCGCCCCTCCTTATGCCTCAGCGCTGATTCAGCGGCTTGACGTCGCGACGCGCGGCACCGATGTAAAGCTGACGCGGACGACCGATCTTGTACTCGGGATCGGTAATCATCTCTTCCCACTGCACCATCCAGCCCACGGTGCGGGCCAGGGCGAAGATGCAGGTGAACATCGAGGTCGGGATGCCCAGCGCACGCTGCACGATGCCCGAGTAGAAATCGACGTTCGGGTAGAGCTTCTTCTCCACGAAGTAGGGGTCTTCCAGTGCGATCTTTTCCAGTTCCTTGGCCAGCTTGAACAGGCGGTCGTTCTCCAGGCCCAGTTCGGCGAGAACGTCGGCGCAGACCTTGCCCATCAGCTTGGCGCGCGGATCGAAGTTCTTGTACACGCGATGGCCGAAGCCCATCAGCTTGAAGCTGTCGTTCTTGTCCTTGGCGCGCTTGATGTACTCGCCGACGCGGGATACGTCGCCGATCTCCTCCAGCATCTGCAGGCACGCCTCGTTGGCGCCGCCGTGAGCGGGACCCCAGAGACAGGCAATACCGGCCGAGATGCAGGCGAAGGGATTGGCGCCGCTGGACCCGGCCAGGCGCACGGTCGAGGTCGAGGCATTCTGCTCGTGGTCGGCATGCAGCGTGAAAATGATGTCCAGCGCACGGGTCAGCACCGGATTCGGCTTGTATTCCTCGCAAGGCGTGCCGAACATCATGTGCATGAAGTTGGCGGTGTAGTCGAGGTCGTTGCGCGGATACATGAAAGGCTGGCCGATGTTGTACTTGTAGGCCATGGCGACGATGGTCGGCAGCTTGGCCACCAGACGGTTGAACGATACGTTGCGGTCGGCCGGATCGGAAAAGTCCGTGGCATCGTGATAAAAGGCCGACAGCGCGCCGACGACGCCGACCATCACAGCCATCGGATGGGCGTCACGGCGGAAACCCTGGAAGAACTTGACCAGTTGCTCGTGCACCATGGTGTGCTTCTTGATCGTGGTCTCGAACTCGGACTTCTGTGCCTGGTTCGGCAGTTCGCTGTTCTTCAGCAGGTAGGCGACTTCGAGGAAGTTGCAGTTTTCGGCCAGTTGTTCGATCGGATAGCCGCGATACAGCAACTCGCCCTTGTCGCCGTCGATGAAGGTCACCTTCGACTGGCAGCTTGCCGTCGAAAGAAAGCCGGAGTCATAAGTAAACAATCCGGTCTTGGCGCCCAGGGTGCGGATGTCGATCACATCGTTGCCGTGAACTCCTGTCATCACCGGGAACTCCACGGTCTTGCCGTCTATGGTCAGGCTTGCTGTGCGATTCGTGCTCATAATCAGATCCTCTTTCAGGTCCGTTGAAATGCTTCTGTCACTCAAAATTGGCGGCGGGTGAAACTTCCCGCAGCCGCTCGATCATTTGCTTCAACTGTGGATCATCGGTGGTCTCCCTGCCGCTCACCAATGCCCACAAGTCGTGGTCCTGCAGTTCCAGCAGGCGCTCCAGCGCCGCCTCTCCTTGCGCATCGAGATCGCCTTCATGGCGCTCCCAGAAGCGGTCAAACACCAGATCCAGTTCCAACAGGGCACGCCGGCAATGCCATTTCAGGCGATTGATGCGTGCCTTGCGGTCTTCAGCCATGGTCAGACGGCCCGGCGGACCATCATTTCCTTGATCTTGCCGATCGCCTTGGTCGGGTTCAGGCCCTTCGGGCAGACATCGACGCAGTTCATGATGGTGTGGCAGCGGAACAGCCGATAGGGGTCTTCCAGATCGTCGAGCCGCTCGCTGGTGGCCTGATCGCGCGTGTCGGCGATGAAGCGGTAGGCGGCGAGCAGGCCGGCCGGACCGACGAACTTGTCGGGGTTCCACCAGAAGGACGGGCAGGAGGTCGAACAGCAGGCGCAGAGGATGCACTCGTAGAGCCCGTTGAGTTCCTCGCGGTCCTCGGGCGACTGCAGGCGCTCGCGCTCGGGCGGCGGATCGTTGTTGATCAGGTAGGGCTTGATCGAGTTGTACTGCTTGAAGAACTGCGTCATGTCAACGATCAGGTCGCGGATCACCGGCAGGCCCGGCAGCGGGCGCAGCAAGATGGGCTTGCCTTCCGGGAAGCTGTCCATCGCGGTCAGGCAGGCTAGGCCGTTCTTGCCGTTGATGTTCATCGCGTCGGAGCCGCAGACGCCTTCGCGGCAGGAGCGGCGGAAAGCGATCGAATCGTCCTTGGCCTTGAGCTTGACCATGGCGTCGAGTAGCTTGCGGTCGGTCGACTCGATCTCGACCGAGATGTCCTGCATATAGGGTTTGGCGTCCTGGTCCGGATCGTAGCGATAGATCTTGAACTGGACGGTACGGTTGGCGTTCGTCATCGTCATTCCTTGTCAGTAGGCGCGCTTCTTGAGCTCGATGGTGTCGACACTCATCGGCTTCATCTGTACCGCCTTGTAATCGAGGCGATTGCCTTCGCGGTACCACAGCGAGTGCTTGAGCCAGTTCTTGTCGTCGCGTCCGTCCGGCGTTTCCGGGGTATCCGTGGCGTCGTCGCGGACGTGGGCGCCGCGCGACTCGGTGCGGGCATTGGCGGACGTCATGGTGGCCTTGGCGACTTCGATCAGGTTGTCGAGTTCCAGCGCTTCGATGCGTGCGGTGTTGAACACCATCGACTTGTCCTTGATCTGGGTACGGGCGACCTGCTCGGCGATTTCGCCGATGCGCTGCACACCCTCGGCCAGCATGCCCTTGAAGCGGAACACGCCGGCATGTTTCTGCATGGTGCGTTGCATGGTCAGCCGCGTGTCATGCACATCGGCGCCATCCTTCTGCTGGTTCAGACGATCGACGCGCGCCAGGGTCTTGTCGATGGCTTCCTGCGGCAAGGGCTTGTGCGCATTGACGCTGTTTTTCAGATCGGCCACGGCGGTTTCTCCGGCCGACTTGCCGAACACCAGCAGGTCGAGCAGCGAATTGGTGCCGAGACGGTTGGCGCCGTGCACCGAGGCACAGGCGCATTCGCCGGCGGCATAGAAACCCTGCACCGGCTCGCTCTGGTTGCCGCCCTTGGGCACCACGACCTGCCCCAGGTAATTGGTCGGAATGCCGCCCATTTGGTAGTGGGCGGTCGGCACCACGGGCAGGGGTTCCTTGAGGCAATCGACACCGGCGAACTGGACGCCGATTTCATGTATGCCCGGCAGGCGTTTCATGATGGTCTCGGGCGGCAGATGGGTGATGTCGAGCAGCACGAAATCCTTGTTCGGACCACAGCCGCGACCTTCGTTGATCTCGGTGGTCATCGCGCGCGAGACCACGTCGCGCGAGGCCAGGTCTTTGGCATTCGGTGCGTAGCGCTCCATGAAACGCTCGCCGGCAGAATTGCGCAGGATACCGCCTTCGCCGCGCACACCTTCGGTGATCAACACGCCGGCACCGGCCACGCCGGTCGGATGGAACTGCCAGAACTCCATGTCTTCGAGCGGGATGCCGGCACGCGCCGCCATGCCCAGGCCGTCGCCGGTATTGATGAAGGCGTTGGTCGAGGAATAGAAGATACGCCCTGCTCCGCCGGTGGCGAAGATCGTCGCCTTGGCGTGGAAGACCACGATCTCGCCGGTTTCCATGTCCATCGCGGTGACGCCCAGCACGTCGCCGTCGGCATCGCGCACCAGGTCGAGCGCCTGCCATTCAACGAAGAACTGCGTGTTGACCTTGACGTTGCGCTGATACATCGCGTGCAGCATGGCGTGACCGGTGCGGTCGGCCGCGGCGCAGGAACGGCGCACCGGTTTCTCGCCGAAGTTCGACATGTGGCCGCCGAAGGGGCGCTGGTAGATCTTGCCGTTGTCGAGGCGGTCGAAAGGCATGCCGTAGTGTTCGAGTTCGACCACGACTTCGTTGGCCTTGCGGCACATGAATTCGATCGCATCCTGGTCGCCGAGCCAGTCGGAACCCTTGATCGTGTCGTACATGTGCCAGTGCCAGTGGTCTTCCTCGGAGTTGCCCAAGCTGGCGGCGACGCCGCCCTGTGCCGCGACGGTATGCGAGCGGGTGGGGAAAACCTTGGTCAGCACGGCAGTCTTGTAGCCGGCTTCGGACAACTGAATCGCGGCGCGCAGGCCGGCGCCGCCGGCACCGACAATGACCGCATCGAATTTGCGAACGGTGTAATTCAAATTCACAGTCATAGCCTCCAGATGATCTGTACGGCCCAGCCGGCATAGCCGACCAGGGCGAGCAGCGTCAATACGTGCAGAATGACGCGCAGCGCCGCCGAATTGAGGTAGTCCATCCAGATGTCCCTGATGCCGACCCAGGCGTGATAGCAGAGGCTGACGATGAACAGGAAGCTGATGTAGCGGATGAAGCCGTTGGCCATGAAAGCCTGCCAGGCCTCGCGCGACGCTGTTGCACCACCCAGCGCCGCGGCGAAGATGATCAGCGTATACACGGCCATGACAACGCCGGTGACGCGCTGCGCCAGCCAGTCCTTGAGGCCGTAATGGGCACCAACAACGAGACGGTTCATGTCAGTAGGCTCCCAGCAATTTCAGGCCGAAGACCAGGGTCAGCGCCAGGCTGATGACCATGACCGCCATGGCCGAATTGTGCGCCTGCTGCTTCTCGACGCCGACGTGGACGTCGATCAGCAGGATGCGGATGCCCATGCAGAAGTGATGCAGGAAGGCCCACAACAGGCCCAGCAGGATCAGTTTGACCAGCCAGTTGCCGGTCACGGCGGCGAAGAGTTCAGCGCTTTGCTGCGTCGATCCGAGCGAAAGCTGCAGCAGCCAGATAAGCAGCGGTAGCATCAGGAACAAACCGGCGCCGCTGACGCGGTGCAGAATCGATGCGAATCCGGCCAGGGGC
Source organism: Rhodocyclales bacterium (assembly GCA_016192435.1). Taxonomy (GTDB): domain Bacteria; phylum Pseudomonadota; class Gammaproteobacteria; order Burkholderiales; family Rhodocyclaceae; genus Sulfuritalea. The sequence continues at coordinate 23,486 of JACPUD010000078.1, forward strand.
AGCCGGATTTCATGAAGCGCCAAATACTTCGGACGCTGTTTGGTCAACTCTGGCATAGCTAAATCCCTCCTTTACGCGCCGTTTTTGATGCGGCGCACTATAAAACAATACGTATCAACTGAAAACAATTTTTATACGGATCGCTAGCCCAGCTCGTTGAAGTAGCAGTGATCATTGGTCGAATACAGACCACGTCGCCACTCCACGGGTTTATCGGCATAGGAGAAGCTGACCCGTTCGACCGACAACAGCGGGCTGCCCTCCGCCACGCCCAGCAGTTCCGCACTGGAGCGATCCGCCGGGACGGCGCGCAGCCGCTCCTCGGCGCGAATCATGCGGACGCCGAATTGATTCTCGAAGAAGCTGTAGAGAGATCCCTGATAGTCGCGCAGCATGTCCAGGGAGACAGTGCCGAAGATGCTGCCCGGCAGGTAGATTTCGTCGACCACCACCGGCTTGCCGGAAAACTTCAGCAGACGGCGCACGATGTTGATCGGATCGCCGATATTGAGTTCGAGCATGCGCGCGACTTCGGGACCGGCCTTGGCGCGCCAGCATTCGAGCGGGACGCTCTGGGCCTGTTCGATGCCGCCCGCCAGCGGCACCAGCCGCAAAAAGCGGAAAAAGGCACGGGGGTCGTCGTGCGATGCAACAAAAGTTCCCTTGCCTTGGCGCCGCAGCAGCAGATTCTCCGCCGCCATTTCGTCGATGGCCTTGCGCACGGTGCCCTGGCTGACGTTGAAACGTATCGCCAACTCGGATTCGCTGGGTATCGCCTCGCCCGGACGCCATTCGCCCGATTCGAGCCTTTGCAGCAACAGGCTCTTGATCTGACGGTAAAGGGGGCTGAAGGTCGGCGACGACGCCCCGGAGGATGCCCCCTTGGCGGGCGTCGCCGAAGATGCGCTGCTTGCCTGCGCATCGGTGGAAGCCCCTTTCGGGGATAAGGCAGAATGCGGCATGGGTGACATTGGAACATATTTTTTACAGCTCGTCCACACCATGTCTTATGTCTTATATAAGACAACTAACAGATATTGACACAGCGCAGCATCGGTTTTAAGATTTCGTCCGGCATCCTCGTCGTATCGTCCGCAATCATCGCTGCCGCGTCGCGCGCCATCCGATCGGCCGGCATTCATGCAGTCTTGACCAATCGATTCAAACTGATACAGGAGTTCAAAAATGGCAAAAGCCCCCGTTCGTGTTGCAGTGACCGGCGCCGCCGGACAAATCGGCTACGCCCTGGTGTTTCGCATAGCTGCCGGTGAAATGCTCGGCAAGGATCAACCCGTGATTCTGCAAATGCTCGAACTGCCGATGGAGAAGGCCCAGGCGGCATTGAAGGGCGTCATGATGGAACTCGACGACTGCGCCTTCCCGACCCTGGCCGGGATGGTCGGCACCGACGATCCGAAGGTCGCCTTCAAGGATGCCGATTACGCCCTGCTGGTCGGCGCCAAGCCGCGCGGCCCGGGCATGGAGCGCAAGGACCTGCTGATGGAAAACGCCAAGATCTTCATCGAACAAGGCAAGGCATTGAACGATGTCGCTTCGCGCAACGTCAAAGTGCTGGTGGTCGGCAACCCGGCCAACACCAATGCTTATATCGCCATGAAATCCGCGCCCAGCCTGCCCAAGAAGAACTTCACCGCCATGCTGCGGCTGGACCACAACCGCGCGATTTCCCAGCTCGCGACACGCACCGGCAAGACCGTCTCCGATGTCGAGAAGATGATCGTCTGGGGCAACCACTCGCCCACCATGTACCCCGATCTGCGCTTCTGCACCGTCGCCGGCACGGCCGCTCCCGCCGCGATCAATGACGAGGCCTGGTACCGCAACGAGTACATTCCGACCGTCGGCAAGCGCGGCGCCGCGATCATCGCCGCCCGCGGCGCATCGTCGGCCGCTTCGGCCGCCAACGCCGCGATCGACCACATGCACGACTGGGCGCTCGGCACCCAGGGCAAATGGGTCACCATGGGCGTACCGTCCGACGGCAGCTACGGCATCCCGCAGGACATCATCTACGGCGTTCCGGTGACTTGCGAAGGCGGTGAGTACAAGCGTGTCGAAGGCCTGGCCGTCGATGACTACTCGCGCACCATGATGGACAAGACGCTGGCCGAGCTGCAGGAAGAGCAAGCCGGCGTTTCAGGCCTCCTCGGCTGATGACGGTCGGCAGGATGCGGCGCAGCACACTGAGATCGAACTGAGGTGAGCCAGCCGCTGCATCCTGCCGCTGTCCTGTATCAGGGCGCCAAGCCCTTTCCGGCGCTCGCCGCCTGCGAGCATTTCGCCGGGTCGGAAAATAACCTGCGCAAGGCCCTGCAGTTGCAATCGGAGCTGCTGGTCGACGATCGTCCGGTGTTCGACATCACCGCCGATTGCGAGGATGGCGCGCCCGCCGGGCGCGAAGCCGAACATGCCGAAATGATCGCCGGCCTGCTGTTGAGCCCCGACAACCGCCACGCGCGGCTCGGCGCGCGGATCCACGACGTGACCCATGCGCATTGGCGCGACGACCTGCAAATCATCGTCGGCCGCGCCGGTAGGCAACTGGCTTACATCGTGTTGCCCAAGGTCGACAGCGCCGACGACGCGCTGACCCAGATCGTCGCCCTCGATGAAGTTCGCAGCCTCTACGACATCGAGCGCGAAATACCGGTCCATGTGCTGATCGAGACGCCCGGTGCGCTGCATGAAGTCTGGCAGATCGCCGCGCTGCCGCATGTCGAATCGATCGATTTCGGCCTGATGGATTTCGTCAGCGCCCATCATGGCGCGATTCCCGGCAGCACCATGCGCTCGCCGGACCAGTTTTCCCATCCGCTGATCGCCCGCGCCAAATGCGAAATCGCCGCAGCGGCGCTGGGCAATGGCGTGATTCCGGCGCACAACGTGACCACCGAACTCAACGACCCCGATGTCGTGCGCGAAGACGCGCGCCGCGCGCGCCAGGAATTCGGTTTCCTGCGCATGTGGAGCATCCATCCGCGGCAGATCCAGCCCATCGTCGAAGCCATGCGGCCGGATTTTGCCGAAGTGACGGAGGCCGCCGGCATCCTGCTGGCCGCGCAGAATGCCCATTGGGGACCGATCGCCTGGGAAGGCAGGCTGCACGATCGCGCCTCCTATCGCTATTACTGGGAGCTGCTGCGCCGGGCACATGCCACCGGCGCCGCATTGCCGGCCGAAGTCCGGCATCGCTTCTTCCCCACGGCCGCCGCAGGCGACCAAGAATCAACCTGTCAAACCCACTGAACCCAACGAGAGGACCTCATCATGCTTGAAGCCTATCGCCAACACGTCGCCGAACGCGGCGCACTTGGTATCCCCCCGCTGCCGCTGTCCAAGCAGCAGACTGAAGCGCTGGTCGCTCTCCTGATGGCTCCACAGCAGTTGCCAAACGCGGGCGAAGAGGCCTTCCTGGTGGACCTGATTACCCATCGGGTGCCGGCCGGCGTCGATGATGCCGCCAAGGTCAAGGCTGAATTCCTTGCGCAAGTTGCCGCTGGCGACACGGCGTGCCCGCTGATTTCGCGCGAAAAGGCCACCGAACTGCTCGGCACCATGGTCGGCGGCTACAACGTGAAGCCGCTGATCGACATGCTCGACGATGCCGTGGTCGGCGCGATTGCCGCCAAAGCGCTCAAATCCACGCTGCTGATGTTCGACTTCTTCCACGACGTGGCCGAGAAAGCCAAGGCCGGCAGCGCCAACGCCAAGGCCGTGATGCAATCCTGGGCCGATGCCGAATGGTTCACCCAGCGCCCGGAAGTGCCGCAATCGCTGAAGGTCACCATCTTCAAGGTCACCGGCGAAACCAACACCGACGACCTCTCCCCGGCGCCCGACGCCTGGAGCCGTCCCGACATCCCGCTGCACGCGCTGGCCATGCTGAAGAACCCGCGCCCCGGCATCGAGGCCGACAAGGCCGGCGAACGCGGCCCGATCAAGCAGCTCGATGCGCTCAAGGCCAAGGGCAACCTGGTCGCCTACGTCGGCGACGTGGTCGGCACCGGCTCGTCGCGCAAGTCGGCCACCAACTCCGTGCTGTGGTTCACCGGCGAAGACATCCCCTTCGTCCCCAACAAGCGCTTCGGCGGCGTCTGCCTCGGCACCAAGATCGCGCCGATTTTCTACAACACCATGGAAGATGCCGGCGCGCTGCCGATCGAACTCGACGTCGGCCAGATGAACATGGGCGACGAAGTCGAGCTGCGTCCCTATGACGGCAAGGCCCTCAAGGGCGGCGCCGTGATTTCGGAATTCAAGGTCAAGTCCGACGTCGTTTTCGACGAAGTCCGCGCCGGCGGCCGCATCAACCTGATCATCGGCCGCGCGCTGACCGGCAAGGCCCGCGAATTCCTCGGCCTGCCCGCCTCGACGCTGTTCCGCCTGCCGCAAGCACCCAAGGATTCCGGCAAGGGCTACTCGCAGGCGCAGAAGATGGTCGGCCGCGCCTGCGGTTTCCCCGAAGGCAAGGGCGTGCGTCCCGGCACCTACTGCGAACCGAAGATGACCTCGGTCGGCAGCCAGGACACCACCGGCCCGATGACCCGCGACGAACTGAAAGACCTCGCCTGCCTCGGCTTCTCCGCCGACCTGGTGATGCAGTCCTTCTGCCACACCGCCGCCTACCCGAAGCTGGTGGACGTCAAGACCCACCGCACCCTGCCCTCCTTTATCACCGCGCGCGGCGGTATCTCGCTGCGTCCCGGCGATGGCGTGATCCACTCCTGGCTCAACCGCCTGCTACTGCCGGATACCGTCGGCACCGGCGGCGACAGCCACACGCGCTTCCCGATCGGCATTTCCTTCCCGGCCGGCTCCGGCCTGGTCGCCTTCGCCGCCGCCACCGGCGTGATGCCGCTGGACATGCCGGAATCCGTGCTGGTGCGCTTCAAGGGCTCGCTGACTGAGGCCGGCAAGCGCGGCATCACCCTGCGCGACCTGGTCAACGCGATTCCGCTCTACGCCATCAAGCAAGGCCTGCTGACCGTGGCCAAGCAAGGCAAGAAGAACATCTTCTCCGGTCGCATCCTCGAAATCGAGGGCCTGCCCGACCTCAAGGTGGAACAGGCTTTCGAGCTCACCGACGCCTCCGCCGAGCGTTCCGCCGCCGGCTGCTCGGTGCGCCTGAACAAGGAGCCGATCGTCGAGTACATGCGCTCCAACATCACGCTGATGAAGTGGATGATCGCCGAAGGCTATGACGACAAGCGCGCCCTGGGCCGCCGCGTCAAGGCCATGGAGAACTGGATCGCCAACGGCACCTTGCTGGCGCCCGATGCGGATGCCGAGTACGCAGCCGTGATCGAGATCGACCTGGCCGACGTCAAGGAACCGATCCTGGCCTGTCCCAACGATCCGGACGACGTCAAGCTGTTGTCCGAAGTCGCCGGCGAGAAGATCGACGAAGTCTTCATCGGCAGTTGCATGACCAACATCGGCCACTTCCGCGCCGCCGGCAAGGTGCTCGAAGGCAAGACCGACATTCCGACCCGCCTCTGGATCGCGCCGCCGACCAAGATGGACGCCATGATCCTCAACGAGGAAGGCTATTACGCGATCCTCGGCAAGTCCGGCGCGCGCATGGAAATGCCCGGCTGCAGCCTGTGCATGGGCAACCAGGCACAGATCAGGAAGGGCAGCACGGCGGTATCGACCTCGACCCGCAACTTCCCCAACCGGCTCGGCATCGACACCCGCGTCTATCTAAGTTCCGCCGAACTGGCAGCGGTGACCGCGCTGATGGGCAAGATCCCGACCGTGGCCGAGTACATGGAGCAGGTGCAGACGGTGAACGCCAAGGCCGCCGACGTCTATCGCTACATGAACTTCGACCAGATCGCCGAGTTCAAGGAAGTCGCGGATACGGTGACGGTGTAGGCAGCATTTCGGCGCCGTAGTACCAGCGCCAACTTTCAAGGCAAACCGCCCCCATGGAGAAATCCGTGGGGGCGGTTTTTTTATACCCGGGTTTCGTAAGGGCGTGCTGAAAGTTGCCGGGGAATCTGGTCGCCGTAGGCCCAGTTGAGATAGGCCAGCCGCAACCTGACCACCTCGCGCTGGGCATCCGGATCGCCGCGCGAAGCCTGGTCGATCAGCAACTGAAAGCGCCTTTCGCTGGCGCAGGCTATATCCGCCAGCGCTGTTGCCGCCGGCAAGCCGACGATTTCATTGAGCGGTGGAATTCGTTGTGCCATCACGCCTGGCGCATCAGATTCGCCGGCCAAGCCCTAGCTGACCCGCTGCGGCTGGCATTCAGCCTTGACGACGCCGACAGCCGCCATCGCCTGAGTCAGTTGAGCGTCATTCATGGCCACCAGCAGCGCCAGGCCGGCGCGCAACAACTGGCTTTTCTTGACGTCGGTGTCCAGCGCCTGCAGGCGTTGCTTGAGTGCGCCGAGTTGCGCATTTTCGTCATCAGGAAGCTTGTAGCGTTTCGATGTGGATTTGCGCTGCTTGGCTTTGGTCGGCAGCGGCGTGACCATGTCCGGAATTCTCGCCGCCGGCCTGGTCGCGAGCACCTTGGCGAGCCGGACGCGCCTGGACTTGCCGGCGATGCCGGATTCGGCTGCGGTCGGAACAAGCGCGCGGCTGGTGGCGGGAGGTTTGGCTGCCGGCATTTCAGAACCTTTCTTGACGATGGAGCCGCGTCGCACGGCGCAGCGGCCTGGAAAACGACGCGATCCGGAGAATCTGGAGATCAGGCTGCCCGAGGTCGGGGCAACTTTGACATTAGATAATTCTATTCAGCCCACAGCGCTTGCATATACTCCCAGACCGGTATTTTGCTTACTACCTTTTCGGTAATGCTGGCTGGCCTGCGGCCGGTGTATGCCCTGACCGACCCAGATTCAGGGCAGCACCAGACCGGTGCGAATGGCATAGCGGGTCAGTTCCACGACATTGTGCAACTCCAGCTTGCGCATCAGGTTGCGCCGATGCACGTCGACCGTGCTCGGCGCGATATGCAATTCGGCCGCGATGTCGGGCGCGCTCTTGCCTTCCGCCAGCAGGGTGGCCACCTGCACCTCGCGCCGCGACAGCGGACTGGGCTCCTGCTGCCCCGCTGCGCTGCGGCGGTCGCGCAGGCCATCGGCGACCAGCGCCGCGACCTCGGAACAAAGGTAACTGCGGCCCGCGACGACGTTGCGTATGCCCTGTTTCAGCTCGGCACCGGCCGCCGACTTGGCGATGTAGCCGCTGGCGCCGACATCGAGCATCTGCTGGATGATGCGCCGATCGAGGTAGGTGGACAAGGCCAGCACCTTGATCTGCGGATGCCTGGCCAGCAGGCGCCGCGTGGTTTCGATGCCCGACTGCCCGGGCAGGGCGACATCCATCACCACCACGGTGGGCGCCAGTTCGTCAGCCAGACGCAGAGCCGTCTCGCCATCGCCGACGGCTGCCACCACATCCATGCCATTGTCCTGCTCAAGCACCACGCGCAAGGCTTCCCGCACCATCGTATGGTCATCGACAAGCATTATGCGGATCATCGCAGATCTCCTTTTCACCGAGGGAATGCGGCACGCTCAGGGTGATCGTGGTGCCGTTGCCGGGGCTGCTGTCGACTTCCATTTCGCCGCCGATGTTCGCAATCCGTTCATAGATCGAGCGCAGCCCGAAACTTTGATACCCGGGCCAGGCGCCGAGATGGTCGGCCGGCTCGAAACCGCATCCGGCGTCGCTCACCACCAACATCAGCCGGCTGCCGCTGCACAGGCAGGAAAGACTGGCATCCCTCACCCCGGCGTGCTTGGCGACATTGATCAGCAGTTCGCGCGCCGCGCGGTAAAGCACCGCCTGCACCTCGTCGATCAGGCGCCGGCGGCAGTCGTCGTGGTCGACATGGACCATGACGCCGTAGACGCGCTCGATTTCCTCGGCCAGCCATTGCAGTGCCGGCAACAGGCCGAGCGTGTGCAGCACCGGCGGGCTCAGCTGCTGGGTGATGTTGCGCGCCGCCTGGTCGGCCTGGACCACCAGCGCCACCATCTGATCGATCAGGGGTTGCAGCTCGCCGGCGGATGTCGAGGTGAGCTTGATTTTCATGACGGCCAGCAGTTGGCCGAGATTGTCGTGCAGGTCCTGCGCCAGATTGCGCCGCTCGCGCTCTTCGGTCATGGCCAACTGCGCCGACAGCCTGCGCAACTGCGCGGTGCGCTCGGCCACCTTGAATTCGAGGCTTTCGGCCATTTCGCGCAACTGCTGTTCGACCTGCTTGCGATGGGTGATATCCACCATGATGCCGCGCAACCAGCGCGGTGCGCCGTTCTCTTCGACCACTGTGACAATGTCGTGCAGCCAGACCGTGCGTCCGTCCTGCGCCATGAAGCGGTATTCGAAATCGTGCGGCATCATGCGCTCGGTGCAGGACTGGCAATATGCGGGCGCCCAGTCCCTGTCGTCGGGATGCAGATTGCTGACCCAGAACTCCGGCTGCAACCAGTCCGCAACCGGATAGCCCAGCAGGCGCTCCGCCTGCCGGCTGATGAAGGTGAAATCGAAGGTTTTTGCGTCGGCCTCCCAGACGATGCCATCGGTAGTATTGACGATGTCCCGGAAGCGCCGCTGGGAAGCCGCGAGGACCTCCTCGGCCTGCTTGCGCTCGGTGATGTCCTTCACGGTGGCCGCGTAGCTGACGATCTGGCCGCTTCCGTCGCGGACTGCGGACGGCGTGATCATCACCGGGAAACGCTCGCCGTTCTTGCGCATGAAGATCAGCTCAAGCTCGCCCAGCTCCCCATGCGACACCCGGCTGAACTCCGCATGGATGAACTCGTACTGTTCCGGCGGCCAATAAGGATGGGGCACGCCGTTGCCGACGAGCTCCTCGCGCGAGAAGCCGGTCATGCGGCACAGGGCCGGGTTTACGTCGAGATGCACGCCCCTGAGATCCACTGCCGAAAACCCATCCTGCATCGAATCGATCAGGCTGCGGACAAATTGATTCGAGGCCGTCAGGGCATCCTGCGCACGTTTTTGTTCGGTGATGTCGGTTACCGTGCCGATCACGCCGATGATCTCGCCCTTGGCGTTGCGCAGCGGCGCGGTGCGGTCCAGCGCCCAGCCGGTACGACCGGTTTGCCTGACCTGGAAAGGAAAGGTGACGGATTTGGCGATACCGCCGGCAAGGGCGTTTTCCAGATTGGCAAATACGCCGCGCTCCTCAAGAAAGGGAAAGACATCCCGCGGATGGTGCCCGAGAACATCGCAGGCCTTCATGCCGGTGAATATCTCCATATATGTATTCCACACCCGATAGCGCAGGTCGGAGCCATAGACCACGATACCTTCCTGCACGTTGGCGATCACCTGCTCGTTGAATCGGCTGGATTCGAGCAGCATCGCTGCCGCGAGCTTACGCTCGCTGATGTCCGCCACAACCAAGCGGCATTCCCTGCGGTCGGCGGACAGCGTGGCATCGATCTGGACGGTCCGCGACAGCTTGCCGTCGATCGTCAGCTCCAATTCGCAGCATTGCCTCGCCTCACCCGCATGGACACGCTGCAGGAAGGTGTGAAACCCCGGACGATCGGCTTCGGTCGCGAACTCCGCGAAGCGCCTGCCGAGCAACCGGCTGCGCTCTCGTCCGAGCAAAAGCGCTGCGGTCAGGTTGACCCGGCCTATCGCACCGTCGCCGTCCAGCGTGACCAAGCCGACCGGGGAAAGATCGTATAAGTCGGTATAGCGTTCCAGTCCCGTCTTCACGCCGGCCTGCGAATGGCGCAACTCGTCGTTGCGCAACTCCAGTTCGCTGCGCCATTCGTGCATTTCATGCAGGAAATTTTCGCCGCGGCGCGGCAACTCGGCGGCGGCATCGCCATCGCTGGGCCGATGCGGCTTCATAGCCATGAAATCAACTCCTTGGGCAACGCATCGCTGTCTTGGCGCGGTTCCACCCTCGGTTTCGCGCCGCGATGCGACAGAACCGCCATCGCCGCAGTTACGTCGCGGCGGGTTGAAGCATTCTTGGCAAATTCCCGGGATGGCACGGGTTTCCTTTTCTGGCGTCGCAATCAGGGCACCTATCGCAACCAGCTGCCGCAAGCAACGGAGCGGAAAGCGCACCTACTATACCGCGCAATGGCAATGCCCCTCTACGTCTGTCGCGGCCGCAGATTATCGACGACGCCCATCCGCCGGCAAATACCCCGAAACCATTAGCCGGAATACCACCCGTTTGGTATTTACAGACCCGACGCAAAACCTAGACTCGGCCTGACCGAATACCGCAGCCGACCGTGCATCGGCCTCGAAATCAGGTCATGCCGCGAACCGTCGAGGACACCACCAGCAAAGGACCCATCATGAACAGCCACAGCCTTCATCCCGGTTTTCACCCGGTCCGTCGTGACCGCCTGCTGCAGGAACAGACGCACGATACATACAAGCTCAGGGGCAAGCTGCCCGAACCGACAGTCTGCCCGGACTGCGGCGCGGTATTCCGCGGGGGACGCTGGCTCCAGGGCGAAGTTCCGCCGGACGCGCATCGGGAAACCTGCCCGGCCTGCCATCGCGTCAAAGACCACTATCCGGCCGGCTTCGTCAGTCTGGGGGGAACCTTCTTCGCCGCCCACCGCGAAGAGATCATGAGCCTCGTGCATCACGAAGAGCAACGCGAACGGCAGACACACCCGCTCAAGCGCATCATGGCAGTGGAAGCGCAGGACGACGGCGTGACGGTCACCACCACCGATGTGCATCTCGCGCGCAGCATCGGCGATGCAGTGCATCACGCCTACCAGGGTGCGCTTGAGTTCCACTACAAGCCGGACGAGAATCTGCTGCGTGTGCACTGGACGCGCTGACCGCGCGCCCGGCAAACAGGAGGTCTGAGCCCATGGACGATGCCATCGCTCTCGGCGTGGCTCTGTATCCCGGCTGCCGCCATGCTGAAGAAAGCTAAAATCCGGCGCTCCGTCGCCCTGCTACTGGTCGCGTTCGGCGCCATCGCAATGTTCCTCGCGCCGGAAACCTGGACCGGCCTGGCATTGCTGGCGCTCGGCGTGTTGCTGGAACTGGTCGGCATCGCATTGCGCGAGCACGATTCCCGCTGAGCGGAAGGCGCAGCGGAATGCGGAGCAGACCGGAACCTTTCCAGCTCATCAGCTGGAATTCAGTGCACGCGCTCGCGCTCAAGCTGGCGCGGGGGATCGCCGAGTCCGGCTACCGGCCCGATATCATCACGCCATCGGCGTATTTGGCAGTCGCCGCGCCCTGCTCCACTTCCTTGTCGAGCGTGAAGCTGCGTGACACCTGGCCAAAATAGCGCTCGCTGTGTACCACTTTCTTGCCTTCCTTCTTCTCCGTTTCCTTTTTTACTTCGGCGCTGATGGAAACCAGGTTGCCATCCACGGAGATGCGAATGTCTTCCTTCCTGACGCCGGGAATTTCGGCTTTCACCGTGTAGGCCTTGTCGTCTTCCGTCACGTCGAGTTTCATTTGCGGCGCTGCCGGCGCGCCCTGGAATACCGGACGCACGATGAAGCCCTTGAACAGATTGTCGAAATCGCTGAAGGGGTCGAGGCGCGTCAGTTCGCTGAACGGATCGAAACGGGTTATGTTGGCCATGATTGTGCTCTTGTCATTGTTTGAAAATGTTCGGATGTCCGGCCTGCGACGCGTCGCGCAGCTAGTGAAGGTTGTGCAGGATGCTCTCCACATCTGCCTCGGCCTGGAGCCAGTCCGACATCTCGTTGCCGGGCGCAAAGCCTCGCTGCTCGGCACGGAAATAGGCGGCTTCGGCAATCATTTGTTCCCGCGGACACTCGTAGTTTTCCGCTGGCGAATCGGCTCTAACCACGACTCGGACCTGTTTTGCAGGCATACCGCCTTTGGTCCTGCCTGCTGCTTCGCTTCTGGCCTTCATTTTCTTCTCCCGAATGGAACTGGATTGAGTGACAAGGGTCACGAACATCCGCCGGTGTCTGCCGAGCTGGCCCAATTCATGGCCCGGATGCCTTCAACAGCGGACATCGATTCAGCGCCTGGCCGACGCATTTTTCCGGGCCCGCGTTGAGGTAACGGCAATTGGCGCACAACAGCATCCGTGCCGTTGCCATGGCGGCGGGGGAGTGATCGCCGGTTTTCATCAGATTCTCGGTCAGGATACCCATCCGGATCAGATGTTCGCGCTGCGGATCGCCCGCCGGAATCCGCTCCAGCCACGTCCGTGCCAGCAGCGCCACGCCTGCCAGCAGGGCTTGCCTGCCGGCGGCCGTGGCATCGGGCGCCGCCGGCCCGGAGCCGCCCGGAGTGCTTTTCAGATACACGGAATACATCGCAGCGATGCCCGCAGAAAACTAGAAATCGGCGATCCGTTCGGGACGGCGCACGTTGAGCAGGAACATTTCGCGCTCCGGGCTGACCGATGCCATGCGCGCCAGATTCAGTTCAACCGTAAAAGCCCGTCCGGTGACATCCTTGGCCTCGAATTTGCGCCACTCGCCGTCGGCACACAGGTACATGAGATACCTCGCGCTGTAGCTCGGCGAACTTCCGTTGAGAAACAACCCGGCGATGAAATCGGAAATCAGGCGCCCGACCAGACCCACCTGGCCGGCTCCGAATATCCGCTCGGCAGGCGTACCGCAACTGAGAATCCGCCCCAGGCGATCGAGAATCAGGGTGCAGTATTCGCCTCGATTGACGAAGTTCGCCGCCGCATGGAATATGTCCTGCGTCGCATCGGCCTGCTGCCGGGCTGTGGCGTTTTGTCCATCCATGCTTTTCTCCTTGCTTGGCTCGTTCCGCACTCGACCGGAATACGAATCAAGCCGGAATATCCAGACTTGAAAAATATCCTGCATGGATGGAGTTTGAAATACTACGGCAGCCGTATTTCCGCTACCGGAAAGGCGGTATTGACTGGCGCGAGGCCAAAGGCAGGTGGAAAAACGCCCCGGAGAATTCTCGCCGGGGCGTGGTTGGAAACCGTGCAATCCGATGCGACGGAATTGGGCTATTCGCGGCGCGACTCGCGGCGCCCCTGCGACATCCGGTGCGGATAGAGATCGCGGCCTGCATCGTGCACATCGCGGCGCAACTGCCGGCGTTCTTCGGGTGACAAACGCTGACCGCGACCACGCGCATCGCCGTCGGAAGAGAGTTGCTCAAAACGCCGTTCGGCAGGCATCAGGCGCTGCGGTCCGTCGCCGCCGGCGTCGCGACCCGGTCCCAGGCGCTGCGGATCCTGGGCCGCAGCGCCTGCCACCAGCAGCCACAATCCGCCCGCCAGCGCTGCCCATCCGATACTACGTTTTGAGCTCACATCGACTCCTGTTTAATCCATCAACGAAAGATATTGTAAACCTGCTCGCCGGCCACATGGCTGGCCGCCATCAGCTGATCGACCGCGGCCGGCGAATCCGCGCCCCACAACGCCAGTCCGATAGCCAGGGTCATGCCAAAGAATAGCGCTTTCATGATTGCCTCCGTGGTCGCCGTATCGATGCCGCTTTTCAGGCACGCTTGCATTCTCTGCAGTGGCTGTAAGGCAATTGTTGCCGCGGGACCGGGTTTGTAATCGTTTGTAAAGCCCGCTGGCACGATGCCGGCGATCCGGCTAGGATTTAGCCCATGAATGAACCCAAAGCCAAAATCCTGGTCGTCGATGACGACCAGCGCCTGCGCCAACTGCTCGAACGCTATCTTTCCGATCAGGGTTTCACGGTCAAGGCGGTACCCGATGCGCCGGGCATGGACCGCGCGCTGGAACGCGAACTCTACGACCTGATCGTGCTCGACCTGATGCTGCCCGGCGAAGACGGCCTAGCCATTTGCCGCCGCCTGCGCGGCCAGTCCAACCCGGTCAGCATCATCATGCTGACCGCCAAGGGCGACGAGGTGGATCGCATCGTTGGCCTGGAGGTCGGCGCCGACGACTATCTGCCCAAGCCCTTCAACCCGCGCGAGCTGGTCGCCCGCGTCCATGCCGTGCTGCGTCGCCGCACCGCCCCGCCGCCGCCCGGGGCTCCGGCGATTACCGAAGAAAGCGTGAGTTTCGGCAAGATCCGGATCAACCTGGCGACGCGCGAACTCGAACGCGACGAAACCAGCACCTTGCTCACCTCGGGTGAATTCGGCCTGCTGCGGGTGCTGCTGGAGCATCCGCGCCAGCCGATGAGCCGCGACAAGTTGATGGAACTGGCACGCGGCCGCGAATACGAAGTCTTCGACCGCGCCATCGACGTGCAGATCTCGCGCCTGCGCAAGCTGGTCGAGGAAGATCCCGGCAAGCCGCGCTACATCCAGACCGTCTGGGGCTTCGGTTACGTCTTTGTCCCCGACGGCAAAAAGCACGAATGAGATTGTTGCCGCGCTCGCTTCTGTGGCGCACCTTTCTGCTGCTCGCCCTGCTGATGATGTTGTCGGTGGTGGCGTGGTTCGCCATTTTCAGGAGCTATGAACGCGAACCGCGCGCCCGCCAGTTGGCGCAGACCCTGGTCAGCGTCGCCAACCTGACGCGCGCCGCGCTGATTTCGGCGCGCCCCGAGGCGCGCGTCGAGCTCTTGCGCGACCTGTCCGACCGCGAAGGCATCCGCATCTACCCGGCCGATGCGGCAGACCGCATTGCGCCCCTGCCCGACCGCGCCTTCCTGCATCTGGTCGAAGAAAACGTCAGGCAGCAACTGGGGCCGGCCACCCGCCTGACGCTGGAGCGCGAGGGCGAACGCGCCCTGTTCGTCAGTTTTCGCATCGACGACAGCGACGAAGGCAATTACTGGCTGGCCCTGCCCAGCGAACGCATCGAGCGCGTGTTTCCTCTGGGCTGGCTGGGCTGGGGCGTGGCAGCGCTCTTGCTCTCCCTGTGCGGCGCCTGGCTCATCGTGTACCGCATCACCCGTCCGCTCAAGGCCCTGCAACAGGCGGCACGGCAGGTCGGTGCGGGCGAGACGCCGGCCCGCCTCGACGAATCCGGCCCGACCGAACTGGCGACGGTGGCCCGCGCCTTCAACCAGATGAGCACCGACCTGGCCCTGATCGACCAGGACCGCGCGCTGATCCTGGCCGGCATCTCGCACGACCTGCGCACGCCGCTGACGCGCCTGCGCATGGGCATCGAAATGTCGGCCGACGAAAGCCAGCGCGAGGGCATGTCGGCCGACGTCGAGGAAATGGACAAGACCATCGGCCAGTTCCTCGACTTCGCGCGCTCGGAAGGTGGCGAGCCGGCGCAGTCGGTGGACCTCGCCGCCCTGTTGCAGGAACTCGCCACGCAATACCGACGGCGCGGCTTCCGCGTCGACCTAGTAGCCCCCGTCGCCGCGTCGTCAGCGCCAACTCTTGCCGGCGCCGTATCGGTGCGGCCGCAGGCGCTGCGCCGCGCTATCAGCAACCTGATCGACAATGCGCTGCGCCATGCCGGCAGCGAATCCGCGGTGGAACTGGGCCTGAGCCCTGCCGCCGGCGAATTCGGCATCGAGGTACGCGACAGCGGCCCCGGCATCCCGCCGCAGGATGTGGAGCGCATGAAGCGGCCCTTCGCCCGGCTCGAAGCCGCGCGCACCAACACCACCGGCGCCGGACTGGGACTGGCCATCGTCGAACGCATCGCGCGCTCGCACAACGGTCGCCTGGAGTTGCTGCCGCGGCCCGGCGGCGGGCTGATCGCCCGGCTCATCCTGCGCCCACTCAATTCATCCGCCAGCTCCGTGACATGAACGAAACTGCCACGCCCACCCCTTATGCCCGCATCGGCGGCGAGCCCGCGCTGCGCCGCCTGGTCAGGCTCTTCTACGAATACATGGATACGCTGCCCGAAGCCTACGGCATCCGCAAGCTGCACCAAGCCGATCTGTCCAGCGCCGAAGAAAAGCTGTTCATGTTCATGTCCGGCTGGCTCGGCGGCCCGCAGTTATATGTCGAAAAAATCGGCCACCCCAGGCTGCGCGCGCGCCATCTGCCCTTCCCGATCGCCAGCGACGAAGCCGAGCAATGGATGCTGTGCATGCGCCTGGCGCTCGCCGAGGTGGTGACCGACGAGGAACTGCGCGCGAGCCTGGACAAGTCGCTCACCGAGCTGGCCTATCACATACGCAACCGGAACTTCCCGACCCGCTCCTGAAACTAGAGGTCGCTGCTGGCCTGTTCCCGGCGCAATGCGCGGGCGTGGCGATGGCGCGCCATCAGGCGCGGGTCGGTGACGATGAGGCCGATGGTTTCGCCGATCACCATCACCACCCCGAGCACGGGCAGCACCAGCATCAGGCCGGGCACCCCGGCCACCGCGCCGCCGACGAAGATCATCAGCACCGTCACCAGCGGATGCAGCTCCAGGCTCTTGCCTATGGTCAGCGGCATATACACGAAGTCGTCGAGCAGCCGCACGCCGACGAACAGCGCGACCGCCCAGTAGGCCATGCCGGGAGCATCGGGGAAGTCGGTGGCCGCGACCAGCACCACCAACAGGCCGCCGAGAATCGAACCGACATAGGGCACCCAGGCCAGCACCGCGCAGGTCAGGCCCAGCGCCAGCGGGCCGGGGATGCCCAGCAGCCAGAGGCCGGCGCCCAGGGTCAGCGTATCGAGTACGGTCAGGTTGATCAGGCCCTGGAAATAGGCGCGCGAAGTGCGGTCTATTTCGTGCAGCAGGAACAGCGTCTTCTCGAAAAATGCGTTCGGCACCGCGGCGCTGAGAAAGCGCTTGAAGCGACGTCCGTCGCGCAGAAAGAAAAACGCCAGGAAGGGCGCCAGCAACAGCGACGGGGTCCACGCCAAGATGCCGATGGCAATCGGCTCCAGATGGTCGCCGACGCTGCCGGCACCCTGCGCCAGGCGCGCCGCGGCGGTATCGGCGAGGCGGGCGCGGGCCAGGGTCGGCCAATGGGCTTCGAGCGCGCGCAAGGAAGCATCGAGCAGCCGCATGCCGCCCTCGGCATAGCGCTCGACGGTGTTCTGCCAATCGACAATCTGCCGGGCCACCCAGGGCATCAGCGCGACGCCGGCGATGATCACCAGTACCAGGAAAGCCAGGGTGACGACGCTTGCCGCCGCATCGCGGCTCATGCCGCGATAGATCAGCGCCCTGACCGCCGGATACAGAAAATAGTAGAGGATCAGCGCCAGCAGGAAAGGCACCACCAGCCACAGCATTTTCTGGAACACCAGCAGCAGCAGGCAGGTCGCGGCAATGATGGCGGCCCAGACCACCGGACCGGAGCCGTTATGAACCGATCCGGCAATTGCCGGGCTGTGGTTTGATCCGTTCACCGGCGCGGCTCAGACCATGTGCTGATGCGCGCCCACCGCCAGCGCCATGTTGCGCATGCGGGTGCCCAGGTGACAGGCCAACTGGCGTGAAATTTTCGAGGCGATGCGGGCATGGGTGTCGAGCAGGCCGACGAAATCGTCGCGGAAAAACACGATCAGCTGGCAGGGCATGACGGCGCGGGCCTGCGCCGAGCGCGGCGAATTGTCGAGCAGCGCCAGTTCGCCGAAGAAGGTGCCGGGGCCGAGCTGGGCCAGCTGCCCGCTATCGCCCTGACGCCGTCGCGGATGGACAGCGCCGGCTACATGCTCGGCGTGCGCCGCGCCTCCGGCATCGCCGTTTTCGTGGCGCGAAATCAGCACCTCGCCGGCGGCGACGATGTAGATCGCCTGACCTTCCTCGCCTTCGTCGAAGATCACCTCGCCGCCGAGATATTCGCGTTCGTGCAACAGGCCATCGACGATCTGCAATTCGGCCGGCGTCAGGTTCACGAACAGGCTGAGGCTGTGCAGGCGCTCCAGCCGCGGGCTGGTTTTTCGGGGGCGAAACAGGCTGACCACGGTGGCGGCTCCGTCAGAGTCGTAATGACGCCATTCTAACGCTCATGGCGCCCATGACTGCACCCCTGACGATGAAACAACGCAAGAGCGAATTGAACGCCCGCCCCCCTTCGCCCCCCTCGCGGGGGGTTCCTGGTTGGCTCGCTATGGCTTTGCCCGCCTGGGATTCCCCTTCGGGGGCAGGCGTCGAATGCCACAAGACGCCCTCAGTTGCGTATTTCACGTTAATCAATCGGCGTCCGCTGCGGCGAGCGGAAAACTGGCCAGCGTCCGGTAGCTTGCCGCCGAGGGATGCAGATGGGTCTCGACCAGGGCGAATTCGCCGACTGGCCAGTGCACCGGCGTTTCCAGCCGCGGCAGCGCGGCGCAGCGCACGCGCCGCGCCAGCGTGACATGCGGCACCTGGGCGGCGTGCGCGGCGCGCGCAAAACCGGCCGCACGCAATTCGGCGCCGAGCGTCTCGCCGAGCCGGCGCAGCGGCGCCGGCGTCTGGCGGCAGCCTGCCCAGAGGATGCCCCGCTGCGGCCAGAAGCCCAGCCGGTCGAGGCTCAGCTCGAAGGCATCGGCGCGCACCGCGGCGGCTATGCCTTCGAGCTCGGCGACCTGACGCGGCGTCACCGAGCCGACAAAAGCCAGGGTCAGGTGCAAGGACGCCGGACGGATGGTCCGGCCGCCGGCACCCGCCAGGCTGTGGCCAAGAGCCGCCAGGTGGCCACTCGCCTCGGCGTCCGGCCATAGCGCGAAAAACACGCGCCGCGAACGGGCCTCGCTCATGCTGCCGCGTCGGCGCGCACCAGCAGCGCGACGGCCTCGGCGGCAATGCCCTCGCCGCGCCCCTCGAAGCCGAGCCGTTCGTTGGTCTTGCCCTTGACATTCACGGCCGTGACCGCGATGCCGAGGTCGGCCGCGATGTTGGCGCGCATCGCCGCGACGTGGGGCGCGATGCGCGGCGCCTGGGCGATCACCGTGGCGTCGATGTTGCCCACCTGCCAGCCGGCCGCGCGCACCGCCTGCATCGCGCCGCGCAGCAGGCTCCGGCTGTCGGCCCCTTCCCACTGCGAGCCGGTGTCGGGAAACATGCCGCCGATGTCGCCCAGCCCGGCCGCGCCGAGGATCGCATCGGTGATCGCATGCAGCAGCGCATCGGCGTCGGAATGCCCGAGCAGGCCGCGCGGATAAGCGATTTCGACGCCGCCGAGGATCAGTTTGCGGCCCGGCGCCAGCGCATGCACGTCATAGCCCTGGCCGATGCGGTATGGCAGGTTCATTCAGGAATCCCCCTTCGTGGCGGCGGCATCGATCTGCCGCAGCGCCTGTTCGATTTCCTGCTGCGCCGCCGGGCGCACCAGGCGGGCAAGCTCCTGGCCCTCGCGCAGGAATACCAGCGTGGGCCAGAGCTTTACGCGGAAGGAACGCCCGAGGCGGCGGCCGGGACCGTCTTCGACCTTGATGTGGCGCACCCCGGGATGGGCGCCAAGCGCCGCGGCAATCAAGGGCTGGGCCGCGCGGCAGTGCCCGCAATGCGCGGCGCCGAACTCGATCACGGTCGCCTCGCGCAGCGCATCGATCTCCTCGCGCGCCGGTTCGCTTGCTAAACCGTCCGCCGGCTTCATTGCGCCCCCATGGGAATGCCCAGGGCCTTGCCGATCATCGCGCGCGTCTCGGGGCTGTCCCAATCCCTGGCCCCATAGTATTTCCCGACCACGCGACCGCGCGCGTCGACCACCACGGTCAGCGGCAGCCGATTGGCGCCGAGCATGTTTTCCAGCAGCAGTCGCTGGTCGATGAAGTGGGCGAAACTCGTCGGATATAGCTTCAGGAAGGCCCTGGCCTTGTCGGGATAGTCGTCGGTGGAAATCCCGATCATCGCGAATTTCTTGCCTTCATAGCGCCAGAATAACTGTTCCAGCGAACCCATTTCGGACCGGCAGGGCCCGCACCAACTGGCCCAGACATTGATCAGCAGCGGCTTGCCGCGAAATTCCGAGAGCTGGCGCGAAGGACCGGCCAGGCCCTGCATGGCGGCCTCGCGCAGCGTGCCGCCGATTTCGACTTCGCCCGGGGTCGCTGCCAGGGCCGGCATCGCGCTGCCGACGAAAAAAAGCAGGCTCAGGCTTAGTACGGATTTCATCATCGACTCGGCTTGCCGCGGTTCTGCAGTATCCATTCCGCAAGCTGCAGGTCGAGCGGATAAGTAACCTTGAGGTTGCTCGCATCGGCCGCCACCAGTCGCGGCGCGAGCCGCAGCGTCTCGATGGCGCTGGCTTCGTCGGTGACTTGCGGCGCGAAATCGAGCGCATCGAGCAGCAGGCGATGGCGGAACATCTGCGGCGTCTGCGCCTGCCACAGGCCCTCGCGCGACACGGTCTGGCGCACGCGGCCGTTTTCGTCGGCGCGCTTCAGGGTGTCGGCGACCGGCACCGCCAGCAGGCCGCCGGCGTCATCCTGGCCGACCTCGGCAATCAGGTTCTCGACCATGGCGACGGTCAGGCAGGGCCGCGCCGCGTCGTGCACCAGCACCCAGTCGTTGCCGATTTCGCCGAGTTCGCGGGCCATCGCCCGCAGGCCGTTGGCGACGCTGTGCGCGCGGGTATCGCCACCGCAGCGCAGCACGCGCAACTTCGGGCCCAGCGCAGCCATCGCGGCGGCCGGCCAGTGTGTATCGTCTGGCGCCAGGACCACGAACACGTGCGCGATCACCGAAGTGGCGCACAATGTCGCCAGGGCATGACGGATCATTGGCTGGCCGGCCAGCGGCATATATTGTTTGGGCAGGGCGCGCCCCGAGAGCGCGCCCATGCGCGAGCCCGAGCCCGCGGCGGGAACCAGTGCGTGATAAGTCATGGTGCGATTCTATACAATCGGACTACAGGAATTCGCGCGAGGACGCACATGTTCGCCGCAGAAGCCGGATACGAAGCCTTGCAGGCCTTTGCCACCAGCATCGGCATCGGCCTGCTGATCGGCCTGGAGCGCGAGCGCCAGTCCGATCTCAAGGCCGGCTTGCGCACCTTCGCCCTGGTCGGGCTGCTCGGCTGTCTGTGCGCCCTGCTGGCGCAGATCACCGACAGCGGCTGGATACTCGCCGCCGGCCTGCTCGCGATCGCCGCGATGATGATCGCCGCGCATGTTGCCGACCCGCTCGACACCGGCGATCCCGGCACCACCTCGGTGGTCGCGCTGATGGTCTGCTATGCGCTGGGCGCCATGGTCTGGTTCGGCTACACCTCGAACGCCGTGATGCTGGCCATCGCCACCACCGTGCTGCTCTA
>JACPUD010000079.1 GCA_016192435.1 Rhodocyclales bacterium
TACTGGTCGAAAGACATAGATTTTTCGCTGCCCATTTTACGCAGTATCGGCCCGCGCGCCGCGCAGCATGATGGCGGCCAGCGCCGCCGCGCCGAACAGTCCGCCGCCGATGAAGGTATAGGCCGCGCCGAAGCTGTCCCACAGCAGGCCGGCCAGCGCGCTGGCGCACAGCATGGCGATGCCGCTGGCCAGGTTGAAGAAGCCGAAGGCCGTGCCGCGCAGGTCGGCCGGTGCGGTATCGGCGATCATCGCCGCCAGCAGGCCCTGGGTCATGCCCATGTGCAGGCCCCAGAGCAGCACGCCCAGCCATACCGCGCTCCAGTGGCCGTCCCAGGCCAGCGCCGCATCGGCCGCGATCAGCACCAGCAGCCCCGCCGCCAGCAGCCTGGCGTGGCTCATCGAATCCGCCAGCCGGCCCAGCGGATAGGCGCTGGCGGCATAGACCAGGTTCATCGCGATCAAGACCAGCGGCGTCAATGCCAACGGCAATCCGCCCTCGGCGGCGCGCAGGACCAGGAAAGCCTCCGAGAATCGCGCCAGGGTGAACATCGCGCCGATCGCCACCACCCACCAGTAGGCGCCCGGCAGCCGGCGCAGGTTCTCGCGCCGGAGCGGATTCACGCGCGGCCCCTGCGCCTTGCGCTCAGGCTCCTGCACGCCGAACAGCAGCAGCGCGACGGCAAGCAAGCCCGGAATCACCGCGACCCAGAACACCGCGCGGAAATCGTTGGCCCACAGCAGCATGAGACCCATCGCCAGAAGCGGGCCGAGGAAGGCGCCGACGGTGTCGAGCGACTGGCGCAAACCGAAGGCCGCGCCGCGGATTTCCGGCGGCGCGATGTCCGCCACCAGCGCATCGCGCGGCGCACCGCGGATGCCCTTGCCGACGCGGTCGATCAGGCGCGCCGCGACCACCAGCCCGGCGCCGCCGGCCAGCGCGAACAGTGGCTTGGACAGCGCACCAAGCCCATAGCCGAGCAGGGCCAGGGGTTTCCTCTTGCCCCACCAGTCGGACAGCATGCCGGAGAAGACCTTGACAATCAGCGCCGTGGCCTCCGCCGCGCCTTCGATCAGGCCGATGCTGAAGGCGGAAATGCCCAGCGCGGTGAACATGAACACCGGCAGCAGGCTGTGGATCAGCTCCGAGGAAACATCCATCAGCAGGCTGACAAAGCCCAGCGCCCAGATGCTGCGGGGGATCTTCGGCGCGGGCTGCGGGGCGGCGCTCACACGACGCTCCCGCCCCGGCCCAAAGCCGGCGCCGCGTGGTCCGGGCGGGCTCCGCGCGGCCCGGCGGCGGGAAAGGGATGCGGCCTCATGTTGGCATTGTGCATCAACCCAAAGAACTCTATTCGTCCGCAGATTTCCGCAGATTTCGCAGATTACTGAGCCTTTATCGATGACACGCGCCACACCCCATGGGTCAGCTAGCCGGCGTCGCCAAGACCATGAAAAATCTGCGTCAATCTGCGTAATCTGCGGACCGATTGCGCTTTCAAAGATCAAACCCGGCGGTGCTTTGCGCTGGCGGGGCCGCTCCCGGTGCGGCCGCCGCAATGACCCTAGCTTTTGAGCAGCTTGCCGGCGCCGTCGCGCACGCTGACATGCACCGGGAAGCCGCTCCTGACGCTCTGGGTGACGACGCAGAAATCCTCGAACTGGTCGAGCACGCGGTCGAGATGTTCGAGGCTGTCGGCCGGCGCATCGACCTGGATCATCACATCGACGCTGCCGACGCGCAGACGCTTGGCCTCGTTGCGTTCAATGTGTGCGGTGACCACCGTGACGATCGGGCCGGGATTGTTCTTGAACTTGCGCAGCGCGAACAGCAGGCTGGCCGAAAGGCAGTTGGCGACGCTGGCGGCGAGCAGGCGCGAGGGATTGGGGCCGGCGTCCTTGCCCAGCGGCGGCGGCTCGTCGGTCAGGAGCGGCGGGATGTCCTGGTCGAAGCGGATCAGGAAGGCATAGTCTTCCTGCTGTTCGAGGGTGAAGCTGAACTGCTGGGTATCACTCATGAATGGCTCCGTAAAGAGTTGGCGCTGGCGCTGCGGCGATTCGGACGCCGATTCAGAAATAGTAGCGCGCCATCAGCTCCAGTTTGCGCGCGTTCTGCTTCTCGCCGAATTCGCTGTGCGCGCCGCCATGCAGCCAGGTTGCGCGCAGGCGCAGGTCGAGATTGGTGACGCCGGTGTAGAGCAGTTCCGGCGTCAGTGACCAACTGCGGTCGTCGAGATTGGCGATCAGCGTCGCCGCGGGCGTGAAATAGACGATGTCGAAGGCTTCCTTCTGGCTGGCGCGCAGGTAGAGGTAGCGCTCGCCGGCATTGGGTCGGCCGTAGGACGGACTGATCTGCCGCGCCTTGGCCAGCAGGGGGGGGTTGCCGCTGTCGACCAGGCGATGGAAATCGGTGAGCTGATCTTGCGTGTAGCCCGCGCCGTTGCGGTAATACTCGGCGATCCAGGTGCAGTCGTTTGCGGTCAGGTAGCGCAGGCCGAGCAGATAACTCGTCGCATCGCGGACTTCGCTGCTGACCTTGCCGGCGGCGTCGATGCGGCGTTGCTCGACGTCGCGCATGCGCGCCCACTCGCCGTGGATTTCCAGCGCGCTGCTGAGGTTGCGCGAGAAGTCGATGCCGAAACGCGGCGTGCGGCTGCCGCCGCCGAGCCAGGTGAAGTCGATGTCGGTATCGAGGTAAAGCAGGTAGAGCTTGGCCGCGGCGTTGAGGTGCTTGGGCCGGCCGAAGTCCTGGTTGGTCTGGGTGCCGACCGGCAGCAGCACCGGAGTGAAAGCCACGGTCTTGAGCTTGCCATCGAAATTGCGGATGAAGTCGGCCGCGACCATGGTGTAGCCCTCACGCGCCAGTTCGGCGTCGTTGGGGTCTTTCATGCGCTCGATGAAGCCGACCGGATTCCAGGCGTAACCCTTGCCCCATTTCGCCGCGATCTTGCCGGCATCGAGCGTGAAGCCGGGGTCGGGCTTGAACGAGACATAGGCCTCGTCGAAACGCTGCGTGTCTTCGCTGCCCAGTTGGTCGCGCCGCGCCTCGGCATTGGCGCGCAGGTTGAAGCTGGCAATGCCCTGGGTGTACTTGGCGTTGAGCTTGAGCGTCGCGCTATTGCGGTCAAGCGTGTCGCGCGCGAGGCCGTTCAGGGTGTAGAAACTGCCGTCGCGCCTGAGCCAGGAGCGATCGGCTTTGAGTTCGAGATAGCCGCCGAATTCGAAGGGCTGCCTGTCGAATTCCGCCGCGTCGAACTTGAAATCCTCCGCCCACGCCGTGGCTGCCAGCAGGCAGACGAGCGCGGCCAGCGCGCGTTTCATTGGCGCCTCATTTGCGTAAATCCTCGACGCGCGGCAGGTAGTTGAGCGAGAACACCTCGTCGGGGAAGTCGCGCTTCTTGATGTTGGCGTAGAGCATCACCGACTTGTAATCCTTGTACAGCGGGCTGTCGGTCTCGATCGTCGCCGGACGCCGGATGCCGCCGCCGAAATCCTTGGTGTCCTTGAAGCGCAGGGTCTTGATCAGCATGCCGCTGGCAGCGTAGCACTCGATGGTGACGGGCAGCAGCGCCTTCCTGTCCACCCACATTTTCAGCCTGTCGTAGGCAACTTCGTTGGTCTTGGCCTTGAGCGTCAGCAGGTACTGTTCCTTTTCCTCGACGGCGGCTTCGACGGCATATTCTTCGGTGTAGTCGATGCGCAGGATGTCGGCGTTGTTGAAGACGCCACCGGTCACCGACTGCAAACTGGTGATGCGCATCGGCTTGCCAACCTCGGGAATGTAGAGCCACATGTTGTCGGAAAGGCGCAGCGTGGCGCGGCCCTTGTCGCTCTGCGGCGCGAGGAAGAGCGCGACGATCTTGTCGCGGCCCTTCTTCACCGAATACAGCACGAACTCCTTTTTCTTGCCGTCCGGTTCGATGTTGATCAGCTTCCTCAGCATCTCGTAGGACTCGGGTTCGAGGTTGCGGTCCACCTTCTTCAGGATCGCCGCGCCGTCGAGGGCCAGCGCGGGCAGCGCGAGCAGGCACAGCAGCAGGAACAATATCTTCTTCATGGCGGGCTTTCTCGTGTCGTGTGTGCGAAATGGTGCTTCCGTCGTAGGGCGGACTTCAGTCCGCCATTCACCCCTGGCCGACTGAAGTCGGCCCTACAACGACTTCGGCATATGCCAAGCAGTCCCCTAAACGTGGCGCAGCGCGCTGATCGGGTCCATGCGCGAAGCCTTCCAGGCTGGTTGCAGGCTGGCGACGATGGCGACGACGACGACCAGCGCGGCGATGGTCAGCACGTCGCCGCCGGCGATGGTCGGCGCCATGACCAGGTTCTGCTGCTGGCCGAAATTGAAGGTCGGGCTCCAGAGCTTGATGCCGAAGATCGCGACGAGGCTCAGCAGCGTACCCGCTATGGTGCCGACGATGCCCAGCATCAGGCCCTCGGCGAGGAACAGCCAGAGGATGCGCGAGGGCGGCGTGCCGATCGCGGCGATGGTGCCGATTTCACGGATGCGCTCGAACACCGCCATGATCATGACGTTCATCACGCTGACCAGCACGATGGAGACCAGCACCACCTTGATGAACAGCGTCATCAGGTCGATCATTTTGGCCAGGTTGGCGAAGGGCGAGAGGTCGGCCCAGGTATGGGTCTCCAGCACCGGCTTGCCTTCCTTGTTGCTCACGCCTTGCAGCGCAGTCCTGATCTGGCCGGTGGTCCGCTCCAGCGTCGCGAAGTCCTTCAGCCGCACGGCGATTTCGCTGACCTCGGCCTCGTTCATGCGCAGCAGTTCGCGCGCGTCGTCGATATGCACATAGCCGTCGCGCCCGCCGGGGCCGGTCACGCTCTCCAGGATGCCGCGCACGACGAAGGTCCTGCCATTGACCGAGCCGTCGCGGTTGGTGGCGACCACCACCACGGTGTCGCCGACCTTGGTCTTCATGCCGCGCGCCAGCAGCAGCGGGATCACGATCTGGCCGCGGCCGACCAGCGCCCCTGCTTTCTCGCCTTCGATCATGCGGCCGGGCAGTAAGGGCGTGGTCGCCGCCTCGCGCGCCGGGTCGATGCCGTTCACGCGGATGCTGGTGGTCTCGGCGAAGTTGCTGAACATGCCGCCGAACTTGACCCGCGGCGACCAGGTCTCGACCGCCGGATTGGCCTGCAGCGCCTGCTCGACCTTGGCCACCATCGGCGGCTTCATGTTGAGGTTGAGCGGCAGGTTGTCGATCGAGGCGACATAGCCCTTGCGATGCACTTGCAGGTGGCCGAGCACCGAGTCGGTGATCTGGCCGACCATCATGGAACGAAAGGACCCGGCAACGGCAATGAACAACAGCACCGCGACCATGCCGATGACGATCAGCAGCAGGGTCAGCATGCTGCGGCGGCGGTAGCGCAGCAGGTTGCGGCTGGCGATGCCGAGTATGTCAAACATGGCTGCCTCCGTTCGAGTTTGTCATCAAACGGCCGTCTTCGAGCGTGAAGGTGGTTTCCGCCTCGCCCATGATCTTCGGGTCGTGAGTGGAGAAGATGAACGTAGTGCCGAAATCGTCGCGCATTTTCTTCATCAGTTCGAGGATGCGGTAGGCGGTGTCGTGGTCGAGGTTGGCTGTGGGCTCGTCGGCCAGCACCAGCTTGGGCTGGCTCACCAGCGCGCGCGCCACGGCGACGCGCTGCTTCTGCCCGCCGGAAATCTGGTCGGGGCGCTTGTCGGCCTGGTCCGCCATGCCGACGGCGTCGAGCATGCGCAGCACCTGCTCCCGCCGCTTCGCCGCAGGCCACTCCTGCACCATGCGCAAGGGATATTCGACATTCTCGAACACGGTCAGCACCGGGATCAGGTTGAAGTCCTGGAAGACGAAGCCGATATGCTCGCCGCGAAAGCGCGCGGCGGCGCGGCGGTCCAGCGTCGCGATGTCGGTGGCGAGCACCCTGAGCGTGCCCGAGCTCGGGTGGTCGAGGCAGCCGACCATATTGAGCAGCGTGCTTTTGCCGCTGCCCGAGGGGCCGACGAAGGCGACGAAGGACGACGCCTCGATGGCGAAATCGATGCCCTTGATCGCCGGCACGTCGATGTCGCCGACGCGGTAGGTCTTGGTCAGGCTGCTTGCTTGCACGAGGCTCATTTCAGTAGTCCTTCACTTGCAGTTGTTGTGCAGCTTCCACTTCTCGGCATGGCCCATGGCCACCGCAAAGGCAGGCGGCGTGCAGCGATCCTCGGCGCCTGCCGCGGCGGCGGTCGGGGCAGACTGGGCTACCTCAACCGTGTCCGCCGCGGGAAAGCCCTGCTGGCCGACGACGCCGACCAGCGCGAGGAAAGCCACCACGATCGCCGTGCCGCCAGCGCCAACTTTCTGGCTGGCATGATGGGTGATGACTTCGCAGCTTGCGCCGGCACAGTGTTGCGCCTGCCGGTTCGGCAGGGCGTTATAGATCTTGCAGCCGATGCAGATGCCGAAGGCGCTCTCGAAGAACATCAGCGTCAGGCAGGTGGCGCAGACCAGCATGTTGATCGGCCCGATCACGTTGTTGATCACGATCAGCCAGAGCATGGTCACGGCAAGGCCCCAGCCGATCGCCCAGGCGAAGCGCTTCTGCGGCGCACCGGTCCATTCCGGCGCCTGATTGTGCACGGCAAAGCGGCCGACGATCATGCTCGGCGAATACCTCGGGTTGATGAAGATGCGGATCGTGAAATCGATCAGGAAGGCGATCACGAAGATCTTGGTCGGGCGGAAGTTGCCCATGAACCACGCGTTGGCGAAGCTCATCATGGCGAACACCAGCAGGATGCCGGCGGCGGCCCGTACCTCGCGCTCGTTCAATACCGGCACCTCGTAACCCGGCACCGTCTCGCCGAAACCGAAAATCTTGCTCATGTCGTTCCTTTCAAAAGTACATGGCGCGATTTGACACCAAGCAGGCAAGCCATGCATTGCCACAGACGACAGATTTGCATCGCCCGGTTGCGCGGGCAGTCCCGGTTACGCTGCGTTACAAAGCGGGGCTGCGAAGAACTGCGGGCAACCCACCCGATGCATTTCGATCATGCGGTCAGCGCTTCAAGCGGCATTGGTCCAGGTACGGCCTGCCGTCCATGTCGACCCGCAGCGCGTCCCTGTTGCGCGTTAGCTTGAGCATGTCGCAGACGTAATCCGTCTCGCCCCCGCTACGCGGCTGCTGCTGCAGGCGAAACCGCATGCCGGAGATTTCGATGGCGGTCTCGTCCGCGGCCGTCGTGAGCCGGAAGCCCGAGCCGTTGGCGCAAACGTATTCGGTCGTCAACCCGTCGGGGGCCGGCAGCGGCGCGCATCCCGCCAGCACCAGGACCAGGGCCCACGCGAGCCGGTGCGATCCAGTCATTTGCCGCACGGATAATGCGCGGCATACGCGCGCGCCACCAGCCCCAGTGCGGTCAGTGATTTGGCCTCGGGATTGGCCTTGAGCCAATCGATCACGATGCGGTGTTGTTCGGACAAGCCGATTGCGGGCGGCAGGCAGGCGCGCACCCCTTCGATGCTGTCATGCGACAGCGCATCCTCGGCCGCCAGCAGGTAACCGATGCAACGTCCGGCGGCGACGGACGAAGCCTGCGTACACCACTTGTCGAGATGCTCGCGATCGGTCAGGGCATGGGCCGTCGTGGCGAAGATGAATGCCAGCAGCGGAACAAGGAAAAATGATTTCATGATGGGCGGGAAGGCGACGAACCCAGCGGTCCGTCGCCCTATTCTGCCTCAGCGGCCGACGACGTCGCCCTTGAGGCTGGCGAGCAAGCCGATCACTTCGCTCTGCTCCCTGGCGGGCACCTTGAACTTGTCGAGCGCCTTGGTCGTATCTTCGGCCAGGGCGCTGAACTCGGCGTCCGTGAGTTTCATGCCGGTGTGGGCGGATTTCATGTCCTTGCCCTGGTACTGGCAGGGGCCGCCGCTGGCCTGGCACAGGAAGTCGACCAACTGGCCGCCAAAGGCTTCCGGCTTGGTGTGTTTGAAGCGGCCATTGATGCGCGCATCGGCGGCGACGTTGTTCCACAACTCGCCGACCACGGCTTGCAGGGCTGCCTTGCCGCCGAGGCGTGCATACAAGGTTTTGTCGGCAGCGAAACTGGCGGCAGACAGGGACATGGCGATGAGGCCGCCGGCGAGCAAGCGGACGGATTTCTTGGCAAGCAGGTGCATGGGGAAGTCTCCGAATGGTTTGTGAAATAAGCGGAGCCCATCCTAGTCGCCCGGTTTCGGCAACGATGTAACCAAAGTTACACAGGCAAGAGTTGGCGCTGGCGACACGGCACCCGCCGCAAACGCCACCCTTGCGCGGTGGCGTTGCTGCTTTCGCTCGGCAATGCGCTTGCGTCGCGGGGCGAGCCCGCGGCCGCTCAGCCGCGGCGATACATCGGGCCGTAAGACTGGTCGAACAGCTCGCGCTGTTTCGGCGTCAGCGCCTCGTAGAGCCTGGTGAAGGATTCGCTCATCGACGCCATGGCTTTCTGCCGCTGCTGCATGCGCTCGGGCATCGTCGCGGTGCCGGTGTCATTGCGCAGGGCCTGCATGGTCTTGGCCTGTGCCGCGGCCTGGGCGGCGAAGGCGTCCCACGCCGGCTGCTGTTCGGCCGTGATGCCGAGCTGCGACTTGAGCTCGCCGAGCCGTTCCTGCTGGAATCTGGCGATGTCGGTGTCCTTGCCGGCGAACATCCGGCCGTGACCCCAGCCCATCATCATCCCGGGACCGCCGCGGCCCATCATGCCGGGGCCGTAGCCGGGACCGCCGCCCATCATGCCCGGACCGTAGCCTGGACCATAGCCTGGACCATAGCCGCCGAAGCCAGGGTGGGCCACCGCGACGAAGGCGGTGACGAGACCGGCGGTGATGGCGATGGCGATTGCGCCCTGGCGAAACTTGCTGGTGCTCATGTTGATCTCCTGTAGCGAGTGACATTCGGGACCGGAGCTTGGCCGCCGGTCAGTGGAGCGTCGGCGCTTGCCTTCGCCCATGGAGGCCATTTGACGTCCGGAATGTAAGCAGGCCTTTGCCGCGGGGCAGCGTTTTGCATCCCTGCGTTGCGGACCCATGGACCGTTACAGTGCGTTACATTGCCGGCACCCAAGTTCTTTTCGACGCGCTATAAGACCGCCATGGACACCAAGGACAGAATTCTCATCGTCGACGACGACCCGGAAATCCGCCGCCTGCTGGTCGATTACCTGGCGAAGAACGGCTTCGAGGCCTACGCCGCGAAGGACGGGCGCGAGATGTGGCAGGGCCTGGAGCGGCACGCGATCGACCTGGTGGTGCTCGACCTGATGCTGCCCGACACCGACGGCCTGACCCTGTGCCGCGACCTGCGCGCGCGATCGAACATGCCGGTGCTGATGCTCACCGCGCGCGGCGAGGAAGCCGACCGCATCGTCGGCATCGAGATGGGCGCCGACGACTACCTGGTCAAGCCCTTCAGCCCGCGCGAACTGCTGGCGCGGATCAAGAGCATCCTGCGCCGCACGCGCGCCCTGCCGCCCAACCTGCGCCCCGAATCGCAGCGCTGCCTGGCCTTCGCCGGCTGGCGCCTGGATACCGCGACGCGCGCGCTGACCGCACCCGACGGCGTGGTGGTGCCCTTGTCCGGCGGCGAATTCCGCCTGCTGCGCATCCTGCTCGAACATCCCAATCGGGTACTGAATCGCGACCAGTTGGTCGAGCTGATCCACGGCCGCGAGGCGGAACCCTACGACCGCGCCATCGACGTGCAGGTCAGCCGCCTGCGCCAGCGCCTGCGCGACGAAGGCCGCGAGCCGCAACTGATCCAGACCGTGCGCGGCGAAGGCTATGTGCTGGCCGCCAGCGTCGAGGGGCGCGCATCGTGCGACTGATTCCCGCATCGCTGTTCGGCCGCCTGACGCTGATCCTGATCGTCGGCCTGCTGGCGGCCCAGTTCGCCAGCATGTGGCTGCACATGGGCGAACGGGCGCTGATCATGCAGCAGTTCCACGGCCAGATGCCGGTGCTGCCGAGCCGCTTCGCCACCCACTTGCTGATCACGCTGGCGGCGGTGATCGCGGTGTCGCTGCTCGCGGTGCGCCTGGTGACGCGCCCCTTGCAGCGCCTGGCCGAAGCCGCCGACGCCTTCGGCGGCGACCTCGAATCGCCGCCGCTGCCGGAAACCGGGCCGACCGAAACGCGGCGTGCCGCGGAAGCCTTCAACCGCATGCAGGAGCGCCTGCGCCGCCTGATCGCCGAGCGCGGCCGGGCGCTCGCCGCCGTCTCCCACGACTTGCGCACGCCGCTCACGCGCATGCGCCTGCGCGCCGAACTGGTCGACGACGAAGCGCTGCGCGCGCAGATCAACGCCGACATCGACGACATGCAGGCCATGGTCGAATCGACGCTCGATTACCTGCGCGGCCTGCGCGAGAACGAGGCGGTCCAGGCCATCGACATCGGGGCGCTGCTGGCCAGCCTGGTCGCCGACGAACAGGCGCTGGGCCATCCGGTGACGCTCGCCGGCAGCGCCGCCGCGCCCTATGTCGGTCGCGTGTCGACGCTCAAGCGCGCGCTCGCCAACCTGATCGACAACGCGGTGAAATACGGCCACTCGGCGCGGATCGTGATCGCGGACAACGCCACGGAATTGCGCCTGAGCGTCGAGGATGGCGGCCCCGGCATTGCCGAGGCCGACCTGGCGCGTGTGGTCGAACCCTATGTGCGGCTCGAAGCCTCGCGCAGCCGCGAGACGGGCGGCGTCGGGCTCGGGCTGACCATCGCCCGCGATGCGGCGCTGCTGCATGGCGGCAGGCTGGTGCTGGAGAATCCGGCGGCGGGCGGCCTGCGCGCCACGCTGCTGCTGCCGCGCTGAGGCCGTAGGCGCAAGAGCTGGCGCCTACGGCCGGCGCAGCGCAATCCCCGGCTGACGAGGCTGGCTGCAAAGGGATGCAACCAGCACGCACAGTCACTGCGGGCCGCGAACCCGGGCGGCAAGCAAGGTGATGCCGACCGCCATCACCAGCAAGCCGAAGGCGATGCCGACCTGGCTCACGCGCTCGGGCGCCAGCAGCAGCAGGGCGCCCAGTTCCAGCATCATCGTCCCCGACAACAGCTTAAGCAGGCGCCCTTCGCGCTCGCTGAGCCTGCGCGCGCCGAGGCTGCCGGCGAAGACCACGACGATGGCCGCCAGCGGCAGCACGTAGATCAGGTTGTAGGCGGCAAGGTAGCCGTAGCGCGCGGCCGGCGACAAGTCGGCCAGGGTCAGCAGCCGCGTATAGACCATGGGGAAGCCAGCGGTGCACAGCAGCTCGTAGAAGTTGGCGGCGATGGCCAGGAAGGCCGTGGCGGCGATCATCGCCGGCAGGTTTTCGGCGCCGAGGATGCTGCGCGCGCGGCGGAAGATGTCGGGCTTCCTCGATTCGGGGATGGACAGCGTGAGCCCCTGCTCGAACCGGAAATAGTCCTTGACGTTGACCGCGCCGACGAAGAGCGCCAGCGCGCCGGCGGCGGCCGTCACCCAGGCGAGATGGCCGAAGAGCTGGAAGACATTGAGCCAGGCCGCCATGAAGGCGAAATACATGAGGCCCGAGACCACGACGAAGACGCCGCCGATCGCCAGCATGCGGGTGCGGCTCTTCTGGTGCACCATCATCGACAGCAGGAACAGCAGGACGAAGAAGGCGCAGGGGTTGAAGGCATCGAGCCCGGCCAGCACCAGGGTCAGCAGGGGCAGCGAGAGGCGGGCGGGGTCGAGCGCGCCGATCAGCGGCAGATCGATGCTCGCGGCCGGCGGCTGTGCCGTGGCCGCCGCAGCCCCTACGCCGGCAACGGCGCGCGCGCGGCAGGCGTCGAGGCGCCGGCGCAGCGTGGCGCCGGTGGTCTCGTCGTCGGCCCAGCCGACATGCATTTCGCCGCAGAACAGCCAGGCCGGCACGCTGGCCGCCACTTCGCCGAGATCGCGCGCCATGCGGTCGAAGCGCTCGACGTTCTCCGGATGGCGCGTGAGCTCCAGCGCGTGCAGCTTGACCCAGGGCCGCGCCTGCGGGATGGCCTCGATGTAAGGGTGCGCGGCGGTACAGTGCGGACAGCTCAACGACCAGAAGAAATAGAACTGGACCTGCGGCGTGCCGTCGGCGCCGGTGGCGATCCAGGGATCTTCGCCGCGCGCGGCGAACGGCGCCAGCAGCGTCAGGCAAAGCAGCAGCAGAACGCCGCAGCGCTTCATGGTCGCCGGCAGGCCGTCACCGGCCGCCAGCGCAGCGGGGTATGCAGGCATGCCGACTCCCGCTGCTGGCGCGACGGCGATCGCGTCATTCCGGCCCGGACTCCGCTCATGCGCCAGTCCGCAACGCCCGCCCGCGCCTGCGCATCACTTCGCCTGCAGCCGGTAGACGTATTCGGTCAGCGCCAGAATGCGGCTGCGCGCGGAGGATTCGGCATCGTGCGCCGGGTAGTTTTCGAAGAACGCGGAACTTTGCATGCGGAAGCTGCGGCCCCAGATCGGCATCTCGCGCGAGCCGTGGGCCTTCAGCTCGGCGCGGCCGTCGATCACCTGATACACGCGGTCGAAGGGAAACACGCCGCCGTTGCTACGGGCGAGCAAGGTGATATCGGGAACCCTGGTCGCCAACTGGCCCATGAAGGGTCCGTTGCCCTTGCCCGTGATGCCATGGCAGACGGCGCAGGAGCCTTCGTACTCGAACTTGCCCACATCCACGGTCTTGTCCGCGGCGCTGGCAGTCGCCGCCGCCGCGCCCATCATCACGAGTGCCGCGCGCGCCATGGCGGCCTTGCGGAATCTGTTTGCGATTTTCATGGTGCCTCCCTGAGTCGTGTTGAACGATTGAATCCCCCTTGCATCTTTCCATGGTAGACGGCGCACCAACGGATGCAATCATTTGCCATACCGGGAAAGGGGTAGAAAGGAAAATTTCGAGGCTCCGGACAGGCGCTGCGCCCCGCGCTTACAGCAGCGCATTGAACACGTAGCCGACCAGCAGGATGCCGGCCGCCACCACGCCGACGAATGTGGCGATCAGCCGCGGTTTCAGCACCTTGCGCAGGATGATGATTTCGGGGGCCGAGAGCGCGATCACGCTCATCATGAAGGCCAGCACCGTGCCCAGCGCCGCGCCCTTGCCCATCAGCGCCTCGACGATCGGGATGATGCCGGCGGCATTGGTGTACATCGGCACGCCGAGCGCCACCGCCGCCGGCACCGACCACCAGGGCGCATCCCTGCCCATGATGGAGGCCATGAAGTCTTCGGGCACATAGCCGTGGATGCCGGCGCCGAGCGCGATGCCGGCCAGGATGTAGGGCCAGACCTTGCCGACGATTTCACGCACGTGCTGGAAGCCGCTGTCGATGCGCTCGCCCCAGGACAGCGCGGGGAGGTCGACGCCGCCGGCGGGCCGGCTGTTCTGCATCGCGCGCACCCAGTCTTCGAGGTGGCGCTCCATGCCGAGCTTGCCGATCACCAGGCCGGCGCCGATGGCGACCAGCAGGCCCATGACCAGGTAGAGCACGGCGACTTTCCAGCCGAACATGCCGAACAGCAGGGCCAGCGCGACTTCATTGACCATCGGCGCCGAGA
The DNA here is from genome assembly GCA_016192435.1 of Rhodocyclales bacterium. GTDB lineage: Bacteria > Pseudomonadota > Gammaproteobacteria > Burkholderiales > Rhodocyclaceae > Sulfuritalea. The sequence continues at coordinate 13,564 of JACPUD010000079.1, forward strand.
TCAGGAAGGAAAAGGTGATCCCCAGCGGCACGCCGGCCTGCAGGAAACCGATGAACAGCGGCACGGCCGAGCAGGAGCAGAAGGGCGTGACGATGCCCAGGCTGGCGGCCATCGCGTTGCCGACTCCCAAGCGTCGGCCGGACAGCATCGCGCGCGTGCGTTCGGGCGAAACGAAGGTATGCACGATGCCCATCGCGAAGACGATGCCGGTCAGCAGCAGGAGCACCTTGGGCGTGTCGTAGAAGAAAAATTGCAGCGCGCCGCCCAGATGGCTGTCGCGCGCCACCGGCAGCGCCGCGACCAGCGCTTCCGACGCGGGCAGCAGCGTCCGGTACAGCGCGAACCAGAACAGGCTTGCCAGCGCCAGGAACAGCAAGGGTCGGCGGCCGGGCCAGAGTTTGAGTTGCAGGGCCAGTGTTTGCATGCAGGGTCTCCGTAGCAGATCGGACCAAAACGTCCGTTACATGCAGGAGACGAATGCGGCGACAAAAGGATGCAGGCGCGCCTGCTGTCTTTCAGGAGTTGGCGCTGGCGCTGCGGCGCCGCAGGCTCAGGCCTCGGGTTGGCGCGGGACGAAGCAGCAGACGCCGCCGCCGGCGTCGAAGCTGACCTGGCAGGCCACGGTCAGGCGCGCCTTGAGCCGCGCCCGCGCCCGCTGCAGGCGCGACTTGGCGCCCGGCAGGCTGAGCCCGAGGCGGGCGGCGTAGTCCTTCTGGCTCATGCCCTCGATGTCGCAGCAGGTGATCGCGTCGCGATCCTCCGCCGCCAGTTCGGCCATCACGCGCGGCAGGCATTGCGCCAGGCCATCGACCGGCGCGGGCACGGCCGCGGGCTCGGCGGCCAGGTCATCGGGCAGCGGCACCTGGTCGCGGGCCAGGCGCAGGCGGTCGATCAGCAGGTTGCGCGCCGCATGGAACAGCCAGGCGCGCGGGCTGTCGAGGTCGCACAGGCCGTTGGGGCGGCGCATCGCGCGCAGGAAAACCTCCTGCAGCAGATCGTCGCCCTCGGCCTCGCTGTGCGCACGATGGCGCAGGAAGCGGCGCAGCTCGGCTGCGTGGGCCGTCCAGGCGTCGGTCAGGCAGCGCATCTCAGCCTTTGGCGCAACAGCCGCGCTGGTCCTGGATCGGCGGGCAGGGCACTGTGCCATAGGAGCAGAAGACGCAGCAGTCGCCGGGCTTGGGCTTGAGCAGCGCATGGCAGCCTTCGCATTCGTAGAACCACTGGCAGGCGTCGGTGGGCATGGTTTCAGTTTTGACGTGGCCGCAGAGCGGACAGGTCAGGGTCGATTCGAGGATCACGCCTGTTTGATCCAGCCGGCGATTTCGTCCTTGCTCGGCATGCGGCCGAAGACCATGACCTCTTCGTCGATCACCAGCGCCGGCGTGGTCATGATCGGGTAGGCCATGATCGCCTGCATGTCGCGCACGTGGTCGAACTCTGCCTCGACGCCGAGTTCGGCGACGACTTCGCGCGTGAGCTGTTCCAGCCGCTGGCACTTGGCGCAGCCGGTGCCGAGGATTTTTATCTGCATGATGTCTCCTTGTGTATCAGTGTGCCGGCACGCGCCGGCGGCGTTCGATCAAATGCACCAGCACCGTCAGCGTGGCGATGAAGCCGCCGATGCCCAGCGCCAGGCCCAAGAATGGCGTGCCGTCCACCCAGGCGCCGTAACTCAGTCCGGCCGCGGTCGAGAACAGCGCGACGAGGCCGACGTAGGTCCAGGCCTTGAGCTTGCCGATGATGACGGAGGTGATCAGGATGCTCTGCAGCGACAGTTCCGGATCCGCCATCAGGTAGGCGATCAACGGCCCCGGGTGCATGCCGAGCGAGAGGAACATTTTCGCGATCGGCACTTCGACCAGGGTCGGGAAATACATGAAGACGCCGAACACCACGCCGGCCAGGTTGGCCAGCAGCGTGTTGCTGCCGGCGATGAACTGGATCCACTCGGGCTGGATGAAGCTGCGCACCACGCCGACCAGGAACACGCCGACCACCAGCAAGGGGAAGATCATCTTGATGAAGCGCCAGGTCTCCCACAGCCACTGCTGCATGTCCCAGGCGTCGAAACGCCGCGCCAGCGGTATCAGGGCCAGGCTCAGCAGCATCACGGCCAGCGTGCGCCCGCTGACGGTCAGCACCAGCCCGGCCTCGTTCGCCCGCACACCGAGCGCGGCGAAGGCCAGCGTGGCGACGGTGAGCGCCAGCGCCAGCCAGGTCAGGCGGTTGCAGCCGGCATCGACCTTGCCCAGTCCGCGCCAGGCCGCGGCACCCATCGCCAGCAGCAGGCCGATCAGGCTCAGGCCCTGCAGGCTGAGGCCTTCCTCGCCCCTGATTGCATTCACCGGCACCAGCCGGTCGAGCAATCCCTGCGCCGCTGCGGCGCCTTGCCAGGGCAGTTCGGTGCCGAACAGGGGCGCGGCGAGCCAGTCGATTTTCAGCGTGCCGGCGATCAGCAGCGCGACCAGCACGGCGAGGAACAGGAGGTTGCACCGTGGAATCTCCACGCCGGCGGCGAAGGCGCCGTTCGCCGCGCTACGCGCCATCTCTTCGCGATGGAACAGCAGCGCCATCAGCAGGCCGATGCCGATGCCGAAACTGAGCGCGAGCACGACGCGCGCAATCGCGAAATCGGCCCCCAGCGCGACGCCGGTATAGGACAGCGCGAGGATGTTGGCGGCCGGAGCGAAGAACAGGAAGGTGACAGCCGGCCCCAGCCCGGCGCCCTTGGAATAAATGCCGGCGAACAGCGGCTGCACGGTGCAGGAACACACCGCGAGCAGGCTGCCGGCGCCGGCCGCGGCGGGATAGGACACCCAGTTCGACGCGCCCGGGCCGAGGAAGCGGATGATGGAAGCCTGCGGCACCAGCGCCGACAGCGCGCCGGCGATGAAGAAGGCCGGCACCAGGCACAGCAGCACGTGCGCCGCGAGATAGGCGGCGAGGCTGGCGAACCCGCTTTGCAGCGCGGCGATGACGAGGTCCATGACGGTTTCAGGCCTTGGCTTGGTACCACCCCTTGCTGGAGTTCACCACCTTGACCACCAGCAGCATCACCGGCACTTCGATCAGCACGCCGACCACGGTCGCCAGCGCGGCGCCCGACTCGAAGCCGAACAGGCTGATCGCGGCGGCCACCGCGAGTTCGAAGAAGTTGCTGGCGCCGATCAGCGCGGAAGGGCAGGCGACGTTGTGCTTCTCGCCGACGACGCGGTTGAGCCAGTAGGCCAGGCCTGCGTTGAAGAAGACCTGGATCAGGATCGGCACCGCCAGGAGCGCGATGACCAGCGGCTGCTCGATGATGGCCTTGCCCTGGAAGGCGAACAGCAGCACCAGCGTCGCCAGCAGCGCGCTGATCGACCAGGGGCCGATCCTTTCCATGGTGGCGTCGAAATGCGCCTGTCCCTTCCTGAACAGCGACTTGCGCCAGATCTGGGCCAGGATCACCGGGATCACGATGTAGAGCAGCACCGAGGTGAACAAGGTATCCCAGGGCACGATGATGGCCGAGATGCCGAGCAGAAAGGCCACCAGCGGGGCGAAGGCGACGATCATGATGCTGTCGTTCAAGGCCACCTGCGACAGCGTGAACAGCGGATCGCCGTTGGTCAGCCGGCTCCAGACGAAGACCATCGCCGTGCAGGGCGCGGCGGCGAGCAGGATCAGGCCGGCGATGTAGCTGTCGATCTGGTCCGCCGGCAACATGGGCGCGAAGACGTTGCGGATGAACAGCCAGGCCAGCAAGGCCATCGAGAAGGGCTTCACCAGCCAGTTCACGAACAGCGTCACGCCGATGCCTTTGACATGGTTGCGGACTTCGTGCAATGCGCCAAAATCCACCTTGACCAGCATCGGGATGATCATCACCCAGATCAGCAGGCCGACCGGAATGTTGACCCGCGCCACTTCCATGCGTCCCAGCGCCTGGAAGGGCGCCGGCAGAAACTGGCCGAGCGCGATGCCGACCACGATGCAGAGCAAGACCCAGACCGTCAGGTAGCGCTCGAATACGCTCATCGGCGCGCCGGCGGATTGCTTAATGGCGACTTCGCATTGTGCGGACATGGGTATCTACTCTCCGGTATGGATGCGCCGTGCCGCCAGCGCCGACTGCTGCGGCGTCATGGTTTCCAGCGGCAGGGCGAGAAAGGCTTCGATGCGCTGCCTGAGCGACTGGTAGGCCTGCTCGAAGGCCGCGCGGCGCGCCTCCAGCGGCTCGACATGGGCCGGGTCCGGAATGCCCCAGTGCGCGGTGGCCGGGTGGCCGGGCCAGACCGGGCAGGTTTCCTGCGCGGCATTGCCGCAGACCGTGAAAATGAAATCGAGAGTTGGCGCTGACGGTGCGGCGAATTCATCCCACGACTTGCTGCGCGCGCCGTCGCAGGGCACGCCGTGCCTCTGCAGCGTCTCGAGCGCCACCGGATTGACCGCGCCGCCCGGCTGGCTGCCCGCGGAATACGCCTCGATGCGGCCGCTGCCCAGATGCTTGAACAGCATCTCGCCGAGTATGCTGCGCGCCGAATTGCCGGTGCACAGCACCAGCACCTTGAAGGTCCTGCTCATCCCCATGCTCTCCTCAAAGACCGCAAGCGGCAGCAACGATCGGGTTCGGCACGACAGCGGGCAGCAGGGCACACAGCTTGTTCATCGTAGTCTCCGGAATCAGTCGGCGCAGCGTGCGGCGCGGCCGGCTACGGTCTTGAGGCGTTTCATGTCGGCCTTGAATTCGGGTACGGCTCCCGTTGCCAGCGGGCCGAGCAGAGCCATGGTCCAGGACGGCAGCCGCGCCATGCGGTAATGCATCCAGGTGCCTTCGCGGCGGGCGGTCACGAGACCGGCGCCTTTCATGACACCCAGGTGGCGCGAGACCTTGGGCTGGATTTCCTCGAGCGCGCCGGTCAGTTCGCAGACGCAAAGTTCGTCGCGCGCCAGCAGCAGGGCCAGAATGCGCCGCCGCGTCGGGTCGGCGAGGGTGTCGAACAGGGCTTGGGCTTCCATCGGCGCGAATATACATGATGGCGTATATACGCGCAAACAGATGGAGGGGAATCGTCGCCGGATGGCGGCCGCGAACCATGGCGCGGGCCGCTGCCGCCCGACTTGCTTAAGAAATCTGCCGCCCTTCGCCCGCCTCTTCCACTGTCCTGCCGTCGCGGATGTGATAAATGCGCTTGAAGATGGGAATGATCTTCTCGTCGTGGGTGACAACGATGATCGCGGTCTGGTACTGGCTGGCCATCTGGTTGAGGATGCGCATCACGGCCAGCGCGCGCTGGCTGTCGAGCGGCGCCGTGGGTTCGTCGGCGAGGATCACCGGCGGCTGGTTGGCCAGGGCGCGCGCGATCGACACGCGCTGTTGCTCGCCGCCCGAGAGTTCGCTCGGCTGCGCCTTCGCACGATGGGCGACGTCGAGCGCCTGCAGCAGCTCCTGCGCACGCGCCCGCGACGCCGCGTTGGCACGGCCGGCCAGCATCGGCAGCAGGGCCACGTTGTCGGTGACGTCGAGAAAGGGAATCAGGTAGGGCGCCTGGAAGATGAAGCCGATGCGGTCGCGCCGCAGCGCGCGCAGGTCCTTGGTTTTCCAGCCGCCCTCGGCATGGTCGTAGATCACTTCGCCGCCCAGGGTCATGCGCCCGCGGGTGGGTTCGATCACCGCGCCGAGGCATTTCAGCAGCGTGGTCTTGCCCGAACCGCTGGGACCGACCAGGCCGACCACCTCGCCCGGCGCGATGCTCATGTTGACTTCCTTCAGCGCATCGACGGCGGTATCGCCTGCGCCGTAACGCTTGCTCAAGCCTTCGATGTGGATGCCCTGGTCCATCTCAGCCGCCTATCGCCTCAGCCGGATCTACCTTCAGCGCGGCGCGGATCGCCAGCGTGCTGGCCAGCGTGCACACCAGCATGACGACGACCAAGGCACGCAGGGCGTCGCCGTTTTCCAGCAGCACGTATTTCGGGAAGGCCGGCGCCCACAGCGTGGCGGAGATCTTGCCGACGACGAAGCCGATCAGGCCGAGGCCCAACGCCTGCTGCAGGATCATGCCGGCGATGCTGCGGTTGCGCGTGCCGATCAGCTTGAGCACGGCGATTTCGCGGATCTTGCCCAAGGTCATGGTGTAGATGATGAAGGCGACGATGGCGGCGCTGACCACGGTAAGGATCGCGAGGAACATGCCGATCTGTTTCGCCGAGGTGGCGATCAGCTTGGCCACCAGGATCTCTTCCATCTGCTCGCGGGTGTAGGCCTGCAGGTGCTTCCAGCGGCGGATTTCCTGCGCCACGGCGGCCGGCGTGGCGCCAGCGTCAACTTTCACCAGCACCGCATTGACGCTGCGATTGACGGTCTGCGCGGCATTCACGGCGTCGAGCAGGCCCGGCACGCCGGGACGATTCAGCGCCGGGTTGGCCGCGGTGCGCGCGCGGTCGGCGATGATCGCGTCGTTGTCCTTGAGGAACTGCGCCTCCTGCGCATCCTTGAGCGGAATGAAGACCATCGGGTCGCCGCCGGAGGACACGGTACGCTGCGTCAGACCGACCACCTCGTAGTCGTGGCGCCGGATGCGGATGCGCTCGCCGAGACGGAAGCCGGTCTTGACGTCGGCGATGGCCTCGAAGTGGCCGCGCAGCAGGCGCCGCCCCGCCACCAGATAGCCCGGCTCGCCCGGCTGGCCCGGCTCGAAGCCGACCACCATGACGCGGCTCTCGCGGGTGCCCTGCTGCACCTGCATGGTCAGGTAGGTGACATTGGCGGCCTGGGCCACGCCGGGCAGGCCGCGCACACCGCGGTAGACGTCGTCCTTGATGTTGGAGGCTTCGGCGTAGGGTCCCTGCGTGTCCTTCTGCACCACCCAGATGTCGGCTCCGCTGTTGCTCAGCAATACCTGCGCGTCATCGACCATGCCGCGATAGACGCCGGCCATGGTCAGCGTGGCGCCGATCAGCAGGCCGAGGCCGATCCCGGTGAGGACGAACTTGCCCCAGGAATGCAGGATGTCGCGGCCGGCGAGGCTGATCATGGCGGACTCAGGACGCGGTGAGCGCGGAGACCACGCGGATCCGGCTCTGTTCGCCGATCTCGCGTTCGCTATGCACGATCACCTCATCGCCCGCCTTGAGGCCTTCGAGTATCTGCACCCGGCCGTCGGCGCCGCTGCTGCCCGGCTTGACCGCGACGAAGCTCAGTTTGTCGCCCGCCCGGACCCAGACGCCGGTCTTGCCCTCGCGCTGGCGCAGGGCGGCGCTGGGCAGCACCAGCGCCTGGCGGATGGCCGGCAGGCGCAGGGTGATTTCGCTCATTTCGCCGATCGAAACATCCAGCGGCAATGCATCGAAACTCACTTGCGCGATGCGTTCCTCGGTCACGCTGTCGCTCAGCATTTCGACGCGCGCGACCCTGCCGGCCAGCACCTGGCCCGGCCGCGAGCGCAGCACGATCTCGGCCGGCAGGCCGACTTGCAGGCCCGCCGCGCGCTGCTGATCGAGGCGCAGCCTGACCCACAGGCTGTCTGCCGCCACCAGGCGCAGCACGGCCTGGCCGGCGACGACGGTGGAACCGGGCTCGGCATCGCGCGCGGTCACCACGCCGTCGGCGGGTGCCAGCAGGCGCAGGTTGGCGCGCTGTTGCCGGGCGCCTTCGCGTTCGGCATCGAGCCGTGCCAGGTCCTGGCGCGCGCCGGCCAGGCCGGCTTCGGCTGCCGCCACTTGCGCGGAGGCGGATTTCAGTTCCTGCGATTTGCCTTCGGTGACGCTGGAACTGACGAAACCCTTCTTGCCGAGGTCATCATAGCGACGCGCATTGGCGGCCGCGACTTCGCGCCGCGCGAGGCTGTCGCTCAACTGCGCCGCCGCGGTGTCGATCGCCTTCGCTGCGCGTGCGGCGGCGGCACCGGTGGCGGACAGACGCTGATCGAGGTCGACCGGGTCCATCTCGGCCAGCAACTGGCCAGCCGTCACCGTCTCGCCGACATCGACCGCAACCCGGCGCACGCGGCCGGCGCTGGTCGGGCCGACCAGATAGCTGCGCCGCGCTTCGACCACGCCGATGCCGAACAGCGCCGGCGCAAGGTCGGCGCGCTGCACTTGCGCCACGATCACCTGCTGCGGCGCCAGCGGCCCGCTGCGCGCCATCCCCCAGGCAAAGGCACCCAGCAGTGCGATGCCGGCAAGAATGAAGGCGGAACGCCGACTGAACAGGGTTTTCATCAGGCATGGCTCCGGGTCGACGAGTCATTCGCGGCGCGCAGCGCAAGCGCAGCGACCACGATCCAGAACAACGCGCGGATCGAGAGGGCGCCGAGGGTGCGCATTTCGTAGGCCCCGCCGGACGCCACGTGCGCCAGGAAGGCGAGAAAAACCAGTACCGTGGCCACGGCCAGAAACAGGGCCAGGCGGGCGGCGCCGCGCCAGGCCTTCAGCAGCGCTGCAGCGGCGGCGACATAGACAAAACCGGCGACGAAGTTGAACCAGAGCACGAAGGGCACGATGTTGCCCGCCGCGGCGCGCGCCTCGGCCCCGCCGAACAGAACCCGGCCGCCGCTGACGATGGTGAGGAGGCCAAACGCCAGGGCGGCGATGGCCAAGCCTTGCAGCGTGCGATTCGGCTTCATTGCTGGCTCCGGATGCCGCGGCGATAGATGGCAAAGGCGCCCGGCGCGTCGGCGCGCATCTGGCGGGCCTTGCCGCTCAGCAGCGATTGCATGACCAGGCCCTGGATGCTGCCGATGAAGGCGACCACGGCCGCCGCGGTATCGACGTCCGCGGCCACTTCGCCGCTGGCCTTGCCCGCGTCGATCAGTCCGCTCAGGCGCTTGCGGTAGGCCCCGATCAGGGTGCGCACCATGCGCTTGGCGGGCGTGTCCTCGGCCCGCTGCAATTCGCCGAACAGCAGGCGCGGCACGCCCGGATGCGCGACGACGAACTCGATGTGGGTCAGGTACACCGCTTCCAGCGCCAGCAGCGGCGAGTCCGCATCCTGCATGGCCTTATCCACCCGCTGCAGCAGCCGCTCGGCGACCCATTCCATGACCGCCTGCCAGATCGCCTCCTTGCTCGGGAAGTGGCGGAACAGCGCGCCCTGAGTGAGATTCATGCGCTGCGCAATGGCCGCGGTGGTGATGTCGCCCGGATTCTGTTCGGCCGTCAGTGCGATGACGGCTTCGACGGTGACCGCGCGGCGCTGTTCCGCAGGCAGGTTGCGCGGTTTGGATTCGTTGTGCACCATGGCTCAGCCCAATAGATAGTAATTGGTTACTATCTTAATGACGGCAGCCAAGGGCGTCAAGCGCGATTCGCCGCCGCGGCTAATTCGTCGCTAATTCCTGGTCGGCCTGCCGGCGCTGATTAGCGTGAAATGCGGCGTCATAGCGCGGTGTGATATCGAGCGCAGCGAGCCAACCAGGAACCCCCCGAGAGGGGGCGAAGGCGGGGTTTCGCGAAGCACTGCTTCGCGCCGCCGCAGCCGGCTGGCTGTGCAAAGCCAGCCGTGGGCCGCGCAGCGGAAGGGGGGCGGGCGATTAAGAAGGGCTGACTTTCATGAAGCGGGACGATGTTTCCCGCATCATGAAAGTCAGGGATGCGGCTGGAACAGCTTGCCGCTGGCCACGCCGGCGATGGTCTTCAGCAGCGTCACGGTCCAGATGGCGGCGAGCAGCATCCAGGCCAGCCAGCCGAAGGCCAGCGGCGTGGCGAGCCCGGTGACTTCGGACAGGCGCTGGCTGCCGAGCGTGAAGGCGCCCAGCGGAAAGGTGAAGGCCCACCAGGTCAGGGAGAAGGGCAAAGGCGCGATCTTCCTCACCGACCAGGTGAACAGCGCCGCCAGCACCAGCCAGAAGGCGCCGAAGCCCCAGAGCAGGAATACCGCCATCAGGTAGGGCGCCTTGTCGCCGGCGAAGGGGGTGGCGGCCACCAGATTCAGCACGCTGACCACGGTCACGCCCAGCGGCGCCAGATTGATCCAGAAGGTCGGCGCCATGGTCGGCGGCAGGCGCTTATGCACGTAGAAGCGGTGAAAGGCCAGCGCCAGCAAGGCCATGTACATGAAGATACCGGAACCCAGGCCGATCGCATTGATGGTCAGCGCCAGGTCGCGCAGGGCGTCGGGCTGGATCGCCAGCAGCGGCGCACCGGCCACCGGAATCAGCACCAGCGCCACCGGCGGCATGAAGATGCCGGGCGTGATGTGGTCGAGATTGACGTGCTCGCCCTGGAAGATCGAAATCAGCACCGCCAGCGTCAGCGAGAACAGCAGCGTGACGCCGAGCCACCAGGCCACCAGCGCCGCCGCGTCGTGGCCGCCGAAGGCGCGCAGCTGCGCCGCCAGCACAAGAATGGCGATGGCATAGGCCGGATAGAAGTTCGCCGCCACCGGATGGCGGAAGCTGGCCACCACCGCCGGCCAGGCCATGACCCAGCGCAGCAGCCAGGGCACGCTGATCAGCGCGAACAATGCCAGGTTGAACCAGTGCAGCGCCCAGGCCAGTCCGGCCAGCGCGGGCACCTGATGCGAGAAATGCAGCGTCGTCAGGGCGAAGGCGCCGGTGCCCATCACGGCGGCCGGCCAGCCGGGGGCGAAGGTCTTGACGATCAGTGAAAAATCTACGGGGACGGGCGGATTGGCTGCAGTCATGGCGA
>JACPUD010000092.1 GCA_016192435.1 Rhodocyclales bacterium
GGCGAAGGTCTGCCGGTGCCGGTGGTGATAGTCGGCAACATCACCGTGGGCGGCAGCGGCAAGACACCGCTGGTGATCCATCTGGCGTTGCAATTGCGCGCCCGCGGGCGGCAGCCGGGTATTGTCAGTCGCGGCTATCGAGGTGGCGCTGCGACAGCGATGGAAGTCACTGCCGGCAGTGATCCTGCCGCCGTCGGTGACGAACCGCTGCTGCTGGCGCGCAGCGCCGGCTGTCCGGTATTTGTCGGCCGCGACCGCCCGGCGGCGGCGCGCGCCCTGCTCGCAGCATATCCGCAATGCGATGTGATTCTTGCCGATGACGGCCTGCAGCACTATCGCCTGCAGCGCGATATCGAGATAGCGGTGTTCGATCATCGAGGAATCATGAATGGCTGGTGCCTGCCAGCCGGGCCTCTGCGCGAACCCGTCGCGCGCCTGGCCGAGGTCGATGCCGTGGTGCAAAACGGCGACGCCGTGTCGCCAGCGCCAACTCTTGATCGTCCCGTATTCGCGATGCGTTTGCTAGGCCAGCGTCTTCATCGTCTCGACGATCCGCGGATCACCTGCGGGCCGGCCGATCTGGCAGGCCTCATATTGCACGCGGTAGCCGGCATCGGCGCGCCACAGCGGTTTTTTGATCACCTGCACGATATGGGATTGGTGTTCGCCGGGCATTCCTTCGCCGATCACCACGACTACTGCGCCGACGATCTCGCGCTTGTCGGCGACGCCATCCTGACGACGGAAAAGGATGCCGTAAAATTGAGCCGCCTTTCCTTGTCGCTGCCGATCTGGGTGTTGCCTGTGACGGCGGACGTAAGCCCCGACCTTGCCGCATTTGTTCTGGAGAAACTCAATGGACACCCGTCTGCTTGAAATCCTCGTTTGTCCCGTCTGCAAGGGACCGCTGGAGAACCGCAAGGCCACCGCTGAACTGGTTTGCAAAGGCTGCAAGTTGGCCTATCCGGTCAAGGACGGCATTCCGGTGATGCTGGAAGACGAGGCACGTCAGTTGGCTCCTGAAGAATACTGATGACCGTTCGCGTCGTCATTCCGGCGCGCTACGCGTCGACGCGCCTGCCGGGAAAGCCCTTGGCCGATATCGCCGGCCAGCCGATGATAGTGCGCGTGGCGGCGGCTGCACGGCGCGCCCGGGTGGATGGCGTATGGATCGCCACCGATGACGAGCGGATTGCCGCAGCCGTTGGCCGGCATGGCTTCGCTGCTGTGATGACGCGGACGGATCACGGCAGCGGCACCGATCGCATCGCCGAAGTGGCCGATCGATTGCAGTGGAATGACGAGGACATAGTGGTGAATGTCCAGGGTGATGAACCTTTGCTCGACCCGGCCTTGATCGAGGCCGTGGCCACGGCCTTGCGCGAGGACCCCGAAGCAGCGATGGCGACGGCCGCCCATCCCCTGACGGCAGCTGCCGATTTCTTCAATCCCAACGTGGTCAAGGTGGTCTGCGACGCGCGCGGCCGAGCACTGTACTTCAGCCGCGCGCCCGTACCTTGGGATCGCGATCGCTTTGCCGCGGCGCCCGGCGAGTTGCCCGCGGACCTTCCGGCGCAGCGCCACATCGGCCTTTATGCCTATCGGGTGAACTTCCTGCGGCGTTTCGGGCAGCTTGCCGCCTCGCCGCTTGAGCGCTGCGAGTCTCTGGAGCAGTTGCGAGCGCTTTGGCATGGTTATCCGATCCAGGTCGTCTGCGTTGATCACGCGCCGGCGCCGGGCGTCGATACCGTCGAAGACCTCGAACGCGTGCGCCGGCTGTTTGACGCAGACCTCGATTCGGAGTAAGTTTTGGCTTGCTCGAAATAGTAAAAAGCACTTTGAAATCATGTAGATAAACTAAATTATGGGAGGCAGTTATGAAATTGATTCTGTTGGGTGCTCCTGGCGCCGGTAAGGGGACGCAGGCAGCATTCATTTGCGAAAAATATGGAATTCCGCAGATCTCGACCGGCGACATGCTGCGTTCTGCAGTCAAGGCCGGGAGCCCGATGGGTCTGGCGGCAAAAAAGGTCATGGATGCTGGCGGCCTTGTGTCCGATGACATCATTCTTGGACTGATCGCCGAGCGCCTCAAGCAGCCCGATTGCGCCAAGGGTTTCCTGTTTGATGGATTTCCGCGGACCATTCCCCAGGCTGAAGCCTTGCGCGCCCAGGGCATAGCGCTTGACTATGTGCTTGAGATCGACGTCGGCGATGATGAAATCATCAAGCGCATGAGCGGTCGTCGTGTGCACCCCGGTTCCGGGCGCACTTATCACGTCGTGTTCAATCCGCCCAAAGTCGAAGGCAAGGATGACCTTACCGGTGAAGCGCTGATCCAGCGCGACGACGACAAGGAAGAAACAGTCAGGAAACGCCTCTCCGTGTATCACAGCCAAACCAAGCCGCTGGTGGATTATTATTCGAAGTGGTCCGCCACGGGAGCCGAGGGCGCGCCCCGGCACCGCAAAGTTGCCGGTATTGGCTCGCTTGATTCGATCAAGAGTGCCGTGTTCGCCGCGCTGAGCTGACGGTTTTTGCTGAAATAGGCGCCCGGCCCATTTTTGCGCAGGAGGTTTCATGTCCAGTCACATCCGTCGCATAGCCGTGTGCACCGGGGGTGGCGACGCCCCCGGACTCAATGCTGTCATACGGGCCGTGGTGATCGCCGCCGCCAATCGGGGCTGGGAATGCTACGGCATCCGTGACGGTTTCAACGGCATCCTCTTCCCCGAGCGTTACCCAGAGGGCGGCGTGTCCCGCCTCACTCGCGAAAAGGTGCGCGGGATAGGGCATCTGGGGGGCACCATCCTCGGTACGACGAACAAGGGCAACCCGCTGCATTTCCCCTTGAAAATGCCCGACGGCACGACCAAGGACATGGATCTTTCAGGGGAGATTCTCGAGTACTTTGCGCGCAAGGAAATCGACGCCCTGGTTTCCATCGGCGGCGACGGTTCGCTCACCATCGCCAACGCCCTGCATCAGAAGGGGTTGCGCGTCGTCGGTGTGCCCAAGACCATCGACAACGATCTGGACAAAACCTTCACTACGTTTGGCTTCGACACGGCGGTGGCGTTTGCCACCGAGTGCCTGGACCGCTTGCACAGTACCGCGGAAAGCCATCAGCGGGTGATGGTGGTCGAGGTCATGGGTCGTTATGCAGGCTGGATCGCGCTGCACGCGGGCATTTCCGGCAGCGCTCACGCCATCCTGATCCCGGAAATCCCTTTCGATATCGACAAGGTGGCCGCCAAGATTCGCGCTCGGGATGCCGAGGGCAGAATGTATTCGCTGGTCCTGGTAGCCGAAGGGGCCGAGCCTATCCACGGGCATAGGGAAGTGCTGGCCCCGGCGGAGATCGGTCATGCCGAGCGGCTCGGTGGTGTCGGCGAACAAGTCGCGCGGGTGCTCGGCGACCGCACCGGCAAGGATGTCCGGGTGGTGGTGCTGGGTCATTTGCTGCGCGGCGGCAGTCCCACGTCCTTCGATCGCCTCGCCGCCATGCGCTTTGGCACCGCGGCGGTTCGAGCCCTGGAGGAAGGGCAATCCGGCATCATGGTAGCGCTCGGATTCCCCAACGTGAATTACGTGGCGCTGGAGGAAGTCGCCGGTCGCATGAAGGCGGTTCCCCTCGACAGCGACACCCTGCAGACCGGGCGGGACCTGGGCATCGCCTTCGGCGATTGATCCGGGAGACAGCCCGCATCAATCGCCGGTTCGGCGATCGGCTTATTTCCCGGATTTCAGGATTTTTTCGACCTTGTTGAGGCGCAGTCGGTAAGCATCCGGCATGCCGGAACCGAGCAGGGGACGCAGGTAAAGGCGGAAGGCGTCGGTGACGTCGGTACCGCTGGCGGCGATGAATTCATCTTCCATGACGCGCGTCTTCCCGGCCACGCTTTCCAGCGGGACCAACTGGTAATCGACGGAATAGAAGCCGGTGCGCTTGATCGCGACCGAGCCGTCGCGATCGCCCCACATGGCGTATTGCACGGCCTTTTCGCCGACTTCGCGCGCCTCGCGCTGATCGACATCGGAAACGCAGCCCATGAATGACCGCTGCAGATAGCCGAAGGTGTCGCCACGCACGCGCTTGATGCCGAGCTTGTTCTTGATCTCGTCGCACAGCAGGTCGGCGAGCGCCCCGGTACCGGAAAGCTGGACATTGCCATGGGCATCCCGCTCCACCTGGCTGCTTAGCTGCGTGATGATGGGTGTGCCTTGGTTGTCATGAATGCCTTCCGAGGCTGCAATCACGCAGCGGCCGTACTTGTCGTAGGTGGCCTTGACGTCCGCCAGGAATTTCTCGACGCTGAAGACTCGCTCCGGCAGGTAGATCAGGTGCGGGCCATCATCGGGGAATTTCTTTCCGAGTGCCGACGCGGCGGTGAGAAATCCGGCATGCCGCCCCATCACCACCGCCAGATAGACGCCGGTCAGCGCGGCGTTGTCCAGATTGGCGCCCATGAACGCCTGGGCGACAAAGCGGGCCGCCGACGGAAAGCCCGGCGTGTGGTCGTTGCCGACCAGGTCGTTGTCGATGGTCTTTGGAATGTGGATGCAGCGCAAAGCGTAGTTGGCGCGGCGCGCTTCCTCGCTGACGATGCGCACCGTGTCCGAGGAGTCGTTGCCGCCGATATAGAAGAAGTAACCTATGCCATGTGCCTTGAGGACCTTGAATATCTCCTGGCAATACTTCAGGTCAGGCTTGTCACGGGTCGAGCCGAGCGCCGAGGACGGCGTATTGGCCACCATTTCGATGTTGTGGCTGGTTTCCTGGGTGAGGTCGAGGAACTCCTCATCGATGATGCCGGAAACTCCGTGATACGCACCATAGACCAGTTCGACATTGCGGAACTTGCGGGCTTCGAGGACGACGCCGGCCATCGACTGGTTGATGACTGCGGTCGGTCCTCCTCCTTGAGCGACTAACACCTTACCCTGCGGCATGATCTGGCTTTCCTTTCGTTTGAACAGACTGGATTGATAATCCGGAATGCGAGCGAATATGAATTCAGCATCGAGCACATGCAGGCGGCGAACCTGCACTTCGATATCTACTATATCCGGCATTATGCGCAGTCGGTATCCATCAACCCGATTTGGCCATCAACAGATTTTGGCATCTGCGATCGGCAATTGCGCATACTGGCGGAAACAGACAAGTCGATTAGACATACAAGGCAGCATTCCAATCCCCGACAGCACCGAACAATCGGTTAAGTTTGATGCAGCACAAGTTGCCGTGCCTGCGGCAACGATCCTTAGGATCGCGTGATAAACTTATGCGTTTGGTTCATTACATTAATCAATCAGGGGAGAATTTATGTCAGCAGGACTGATGTTTGCGCTGATCTGTGCCGTGGCGGCGATCGCCTACGGCTGGATCATGAGCCAGTGGATTCTGGCCCAGCCGGCGGGTAACGACCGCATGAAGGAAATTGCCGCGGCGATCCAGGAAGGCGCACAGGCGTATCTGAACCGTCAATACACAACGATTGGCATAGTCGGCGCGGTACTTGCCGTGCTGATTCTGATATTTCTCGGGCCAAAGACGGCTATTGGTTTCGTGATTGGTGCCGTGTTGTCCGGCGCTGCCGGTTACATCGGCATGAACGTTTCGGTTCGCGCCAACGTGCGCACGGCGCAGGCGGCAACCGTCGGCCTGAACGAAGCGCTGAACGTGGCCTTCAAGGGCGGCGCCATCACCGGCATGCTGGTGGTCGGTCTCGGCCTGCTGGGCGTCGCTGGTTACTACGCCGTGCTGAAAATGATGGGCGGTCCCGCCATCAAGCTGGAAGACATCATCCATCCGCTGGTCGGCCTCGGCTTCGGCTCCTCGCTGATCTCGATCTTCGCCCGACTTGGCGGCGGCATTTTCACCAAGGGCGCCGACGTCGGCGCCGATCTGGTGGGCAAGGTGGAAGCCGGCATTCCCGAGGATGATCCGCGCAACCCGGCGGTGATCGCCGACAACGTCGGCGACAACGTCGGCGACTGCGCCGGCATGGCGGCCGACCTGTTCGAAACCTACGCGGTGACGACGGTTGCAACCATGTTGCTGGGTGTGCTGTTGCTGAAGGCGAATCCCGCCTTTGCCGAACAGGCGATCATTTATCCGCTGGCCCTGGGTGGCTTCTCGATCATCGCCTCGATCATCGGCGTGATGTTCGTCAAGGCGCGTGACGGCGGCAAGATCATGAACGCGCTGTATCGCGGACTGGCGGTTGCCGGCGTGCTGGCGCTGGTCGCCTTCTACCCGATGACCACCATGCTGATCGACGATCACCTGCTCGACAGCGTGCTGAACATCAGCGGCGGTTCGCATATGCGCCTCTACGGTGCGGCGGTGATCGGTCTGGTGCTGACCGGCCTGATGGTCTACATCACCGAGTACTACACCGGCACGGAGTTCAAGCCGGTGCAGCACGTCGCGGAAGCTTCGACCACGGGTCATGGCACCAACATCATCGCCGGTCTCGGCGTGTCGATGAAGTCCACTGCATGGCCGGTGCTGTCCGTTTGTGCCGCGATCTGGGCCTCGTATGCGATGGGCGGCCTCTACGGCATCGCCATCGCGGCCACCTCCATGCTGTCAATGGCCGGTATCGTCGTTGCACTTGACGCCTACGGTCCGATCACCGATAACGCCGGCGGCATTGCCGAAATGTCCGAACTGCCGCCTTCCGTGCGCGCCATCACCGATCCGCTCGACGCGGTGGGCAACACGACCAAGGCGGTGACCAAGGGTTATGCCATCGGTTCCGCGGGTCTGGCTGCACTGGTGCTGTTCGCCGACTTCACGCACGGCCTGGAATCGCTCAAGCCGGGCATCAAGTTCGCGTTCGACCTGTCCGATCCGGCCGTCATCATCGGCCTCTTCGTTGGTGGCATGGTGCCCTACCTGTTCGCAGCGATGGGCATGGAAGCCGTCGGTCGTGCCGCCGGCTCCGTGGTGGTCGAAGTGCGCCGCCAGTTCAAGGAGATCAAGGGCATCATGGAGGGCACGGCCAAGCCGGAATACGGCACCTGCGTCGACATGCTGACCAAGGCGGCGATCAAGGAAATGATGATCCCGTCACTGCTGCCGGTGCTGGTTCCGGTCGTGGTTGCCGTCATCATGAACTTCCTCATGCCGTCCCTGAACGGTGTCGGCGCGGGCGTTCGCGCCCTCGGTGGTGTGCTGATGGGCACCATCGTCACCGGCCTGTTCGTCGCGATTTCGATGACTACCGGCGGCGGCTGCTGGGATAACGCCAAGAAGTACATCGAGGACGGCCACTTCGGCGGCAAGGGTTCCGAGGCGCACAAGGCGGCTGTGACCGGCGACACCGTGGGCGATCCCTACAAGGATACGGCGGGCCCGGCGGTGAATCCGCTGATCAAGATCATCAACATCGTGGCTTTGTTGATCCTGCCGCTGGTAGTGTGATTCTTCGCAACATGTTTGATCGAACGGGCAGCCTGCGGGCTGCCCGTTTTTTCTTGGTGCTGGCCGTTCTGGCGAGCTCCTGCGAGGCACGAGCCCAGGCCGACCAGCCGGAGGCGGCCAGCGGTTTCGTGCCGCGGCCGGCGGTAGCCGGCAAAAGCTTCATGGCGGTCACGGCAAATGCCTATGCCAGCGATGCCGCCGTGGAAATCCTGGAACTGGGCGGCAACGCACTGGATGCTGCCATCGCCGCACAATGGGTGTTGAACTTGGTCGAGCCGCAGTCCTCGGGTATCGGTGGCGGCGGCTTCATGCTGTACTGGGACGCGAGGCAGCAGCGGGTGTCGGCCTGGGATGGCCGCGAGACGGCTCCCCGTGGCGCCAGCGCCAACTTTGCACGACGCGCGGACGGAAGTCCGGCAGGTTTCGCCGAACTATTGGCGACCGGCCAGGCAGTCGGTGTGCCGGGCCTGGTGGCCATGCTGGAGACGGCGCATCGACGTCACGGCAAGCTGAGATGGGAACGTCTGATCCGACCGGCGCTACGCCTCGCCGGTAACGGCTTCACCATTTCGCCGCGCCTGCATCGACTCCTGCGCGACGACCTGCTGCTGCGCCGCGATGCGGCGGCGCGGGCGCTGTATTACACGAAGAGCGGTGAGGCGAAGCCGGTCGGCGAGATTCTGCGCAACCCGGAGTTCGCCGAAGTCCTGCGCGCTGTTTCGGCGACGGGCGCGAATGCCTTGCACGAGGGTGAACTGGCCGGGCGCATCGCCGCCGCGGTCGAACAACGCGGCGGCATGCTGACCGCAACGGACATGGCGGCCTACCGCCCAAAGCAGCGCGCTGCGCTTTGCGGCAAGTATCGCCGGTGGCGCATCTGCGGCATGCCGCCGCCGTCGTCCGGCGGCATCGGCGTGCTGCAACTGCTGGGCCTGCTGGAACGCAGCGGGCTGCCGTCTGGCGATCCGGCCGGCCCGGATGCGGTGCACCTGTTCGCCGAAGCCGGGCGCCTGACCTACGCCGATCGCGCGCGCTACCTGGCCGATCCGGATTTCGTTGCCGTGCCGCAGCGCGCGCTGCTTGAATCCCGGTACCTGGAGCGGCGCTCGCGCCTGATCGAGTTGCCGCGCAGCATGGGTGTCGCCCAGCCGGGAGAACTTCAGGCCGGTCGCGCGCAGGCCGACGATGACGCGCCCGAACTGCCGGCGACGACGCATATTTCGATCGTCGACCGAGCCGGCAATGCCGTGGCGCTGACCAGCTCGATCGAAAGTGCCTTCGGCAGCCGCATTCAGGTTGGAGGATTTCTGCTCAACAATCAGCTCACCGACTTTTCCCTGGCTGCCGAGCGCGACGGCAAGCCCGTCGCCAACCGCCTGGAGCCGGGCAAGCGGCCGCTGTCGTCGATGGCGCCGACGCTGGTCTTCGATGCCGGCAGGCGGCTCCATGCCGTTCTGGGTTCTCCCGGCGGCAGCCGCATCATCAATTATGTGGCGCGGACCCTGGTCGCGCTGCTCGACGGACAGGCTGACCCTGCGGCGGTGCTGGCCCTGCCGCATGTCGGCAACCGCAACGGGGCTACCGAAATCGAGAGCGGTCGGGTCCCGGACGCCTTGGCGCAGGAACTGGAAAGGCGTGGCCATGCGCTGCAGCGCAGCGACATGACCAGCGGTCTGCACCTGATTGTGCGCAACGTCGATGGTTGGTTGGGCGCGGTCGATCCGCGCCGCGAAGGTGTCGCCCGCGGCGATTGATCAGGCGGCTTTGCGCCGAAAATCGCGCAGGCGAAAACCGAGCAGCCACAGGGTGGCGAAATAAGCTGCGATTCCGCCCAGAACCACGCCTGCCAGGCGCAGCACGCGCTGACTGCCGCTCATCGCCAGCCACGCCGTATCCTGGCCGCCGGCAAACCACAACACGCCACCCAGCACGATCAGCGCGGCGACAAGTTTCAGCGTGAACCGGCCCCACCCTGGTCGCGGCTGGTAGACGCCGCGCTGGCGCAAGCCACGCCAGAGCAGTCCGGCATTGACGCAGGAGGCGAGGCCGATCGACAGGGCCAGCCCGGCATGCTTGAGCCAGCCGATGAAGGCAATGTTCATCAGTTGCGTGAGCGCCAGCGTAAGCAGGGCGATCTTCACCGGCGTACGGATGTCCTGGCGGGCATAGAAGCCCGGGGCCAGCACCTTGACCAGGATCAGCCCGGTCAGACCGATCGAATAGGCGACCAGCGCCTCGCGGGTGCGCAGTACGTCGGCAGCGGCAAACGCACCGTACTGAAACAGGGTTGCCAGCAGCGGTACCGCCAGCATGGCCAGCGCCAGCGACGCCGGCAGAGTCAGCATCAGGGTCAGGCGCAGGCCCCAGTCGAGCAATGCCGAGAAGTCCTCCGTCTTGCCGCTGGCATGGGTCTTGGCCAGACTCGGCAGCAGTATGGTCCCCAGCGCTGCACCGAGCAGTCCGGCCGGGAATTCCATCAGGCGATCGGCATAGTAGAGCCATGAGACGCTGCCGTTTTCGAGGAAGGACGCAAAGATGGTGTTGATCAGCAGGCTGATCTGCGCCACCGAAACACCCAGCACGGCCGGTGCCATGAGCTTGAGAATGCGCTGCACGCCCTCGTCGCGCCAGGCCAGATCAAAGCGCGGCAACATGCCGATCTTGGCCAAGGCAGGCAACTGGATCGCCAGTTGCAGCGCACCACCCAGAAATACCGCCCAGGCCAGCGCCAGCACCGGCGGATCGAACCAGGGCGCGGCGAACAGCGCCATGCCGATGAAGGACAGGTTCAGCAGGACCGGCGTGAAGGCCGGCAGGGCAAACCGGCTCCAGGTGTTGAGGATGCCGGCCGCCAGGGCCACCAGCGACATGAACAGGATGTAGGGGAAGGTGATCCGGGTCAGTTCCACGGTAAGCTGGAATTTTTCGGCATCGGCGGCGAACCCGGGCGCGGTCACCGCGATCAATACGGGGGCCGCGGCCATGCCGAGCGCGGTGACCGCGATCAGGATCAGGAACAGCGCACTGGCGACTCGATCGACCAGACTCTTGGTTTCCTCGTCGCCGCGACGACCGCGGTATTCCGCCAGCACGGGGACGAAGGCCTGAGAGAAGGCGCCCTCGGCAAACAGGCGGCGCAACAGGTTGGGCAGACGGAAGGCGACGAAGAAGGCATCGGTCATCATGCCGGCGCCAAAGCTGCGGGCGATCACGAAGTCGCGGACAAATCCCAGAATTCGGGACAGCAGGGTCATCCCGCTGACGGTGGCCAGAGCACGGAGCAGATTCATCGCCTGTATGGTATCCGGGATGCTGCCGGTAGAAGCCGCTTGCAATGGGAGGAAGACCCCCCTATAATCACGCGCTTTCCCAAGATCTACCGGATATCGACACATGGCCAATACCGTCCAAGCCCGCAAACGTGCCCGTCAAGCGACCGAGCAGCGCGCTCACAACATGAGCCTGCGTTCGACGTTGCGTACCGCAATCAAGAAGGTACGCAAGGCGATTGAAGCTGGCGACAAGACCGCGGCGCAGGCAGTGTTCAAGGAATCGCAGCCGATCATCGACTCGATCGCCGACAAGAACATCGTGCACAAGAACCTTGCCGCGCGTTCGAAGAGCCGCCTCTCGGCTGCCATCAAGGCACTCTGAACGACCAGTATCAAGGGTTCCGAAAAAAGGCTGCCTCGATTATCGAGGCAGCCTTTTTTATTTGCCGCAACCTGTGTGGATTTCGGTATAACCGCGTTTGGCATACTGATTTGTGAAATCCCTTGCTAAATTATATAAATAGGTTGAGTTTGCCGAAGTCACTGCATATAATCACCTGACTTCGTTGAAGTGAAAGGGGTTTTATGCAATCCCATCAGTTCATAAAATATGCATTTCGTATCAAGACCCGGCAGGGTGTGGTTGTGGATAATTTGATGATCCATGGTCGCGACGAGCACGAAGCCCAGCGTAAGCTGCGGCAGGTGTATCACGACTGCCAGATTCTGGAATGTGTTTGCCACCACGGCAGCGTTCGGGTCCCGGTGGCCAGCTTCGAGGAAGTCGCAAACCTCATCGTTCGCTGAGCTTGCGTCAGGCGTCAGCCACGCTCCGGTTGGCGCTACCGGAGTTTCAGAGAAATCGCGCCGCCCGTAATTCTTCCAGCAAGGCCAGATAGTCCAGTGCTCCCCGACTGGATGCATTGTGGCTGAATATGTCGCGACTCATGGCCGGCGCCTCCGCGATGGCGACATTCTCCGAAATCACTGTTTCACATAGCTCGGCACCGAACTGCTGGCGCAGGCGATCCTGGATCTCGAAGCTCATCCTGCGCCGCCGGTCGAAGCGTGTCAGCAGGTAGCGGCGTTCGATACGCCGCTTGATTACCGGCTCCAGCGCCTTCAGTGTGTGCTCGATCTGCAGGGCGCCGCGCAGGGACAGATAGTCCGAGGACACGGGAACCAATATCCTGTCCGCGGCAAAAATCGCATTGAGCGACAGCACGCCAAGAAATGGACAGCAGTCGATCATGGCGACGCTTTCGCCGCCAGCCCCTTCCAGCGCCTGCAAGCCGTTGTTGAGCCGGTTGAGGATGGCCGGCCCCTTGCCGAAGATGGAATCGACCTTGATCAGTTCGGCATGCGCCGGGATCAGGCGGCCTACCCCGCTCCAGATTACGGCGAGTTCATCGAGCGGCCGGTTGTCCTGATACAGCGCGAACACACTGTTGTGAGCCTCGCCCGGCGCTTGGCCATGTATCGCTGTCAGATGCGCCTGGGGATCGAGGTCGATCAGCAAGCCAGGTACGGAATTCCTGGCCAATGCAGCGGCGAGATTGAGTGCAGTAGTCGTCTTGCCGACCCCGCCCTTCTGATTGAATATCGCCATCCGCACTGCCGAATCCTCCGCTGTGCTGCTCTGTACAGGGGCAAATTTTTCACTTAGTATAGAGGCGTTCTCAAGCACGGCGGCCGCGTTGCTCTTCGGCCGCCGTATGTTTTTTGCGTTTGGCTATTAGTTGCGGTCGCGGTGCTTAACGCCGATAAACGCCGATAAGCGCCGACAAGGCCGGCATTACCCTTCACTGAAACTACGTTCTCGCGGAGTGCATTCATGCCGCATCTGATGAATACCTATGGGCGGCTGCCGGTTGCCTTTACCCACGGCGAGGGCTGCCGGCTGTTCGACGAGCAGGGCAAGACCTACCTCGACGCCCTGGCTGGAATCGCGGTCAATACGCTGGGCCACAATCATCCTCGGCTGGTGAAGGTGCTGCGCGAGCAGGTCGGCCGTCTCATTCACACGTCGAACCTGTATCGCATCAGCGAGGCCGAAGCGGCTTCCGATCGGCTTGCCGCGCTGTCCGGCATGGACGAAGTGTTTTTCTGCAATTCGGGTTGCGAAGCCAACGAGGCGGCGATCAAACTGGCCCGGCTGTATGGACATCACCGCGGCATCGACCAACCAGCGATCATCGTCATGGAGCAGGCTTTCCACGGCCGCACCCTGGCAACGCTTTCGGCCACCGGTAATCGCAAGGTGCAGGCGGGTTTCGAGCCGTTGGTGACCGGTTTTGTACGCGTGCCGTTCGACGACTTCGCTGCCATCGAGCAGTTGGCCGAACGCAACCCGAACATCGTGGCGGTGCTGTTCGAGCCGATTCAGGGCGAAGGCGGCATCAATCTTGCGCACCAGGACTTCATGCGTTCGCTGCGGCAGATCTGCGATCAGAAGGAATGGCTGTTCATGGTGGACGAGGTGCAGTGCGGCATCGGCCGCACCGGCGTCTGGTTCGCGCATCAACATGCCGGCATCGTCCCGGACGTCATGACCCTGGCGAAAGGGCTGGGCTCCGGCGTGCCGATCGGCGCCTGTCTGGCGACGGGACGCGCCGCCGGCGTGTTCAAGCCCGGCAATCATGGTTCCACTTTCGGTGGTAATCCGCTGGCCTGCGTCGCCGCATTGACCACGTTGGACGTCATCGAAGCCGACGGCCTCATGGCGCATGCGGCCAAGCTGGGCGAAGCGATTCGCGGCGGCCTGCGCGAGGGCTTATCCGGCATCCCGGGCGTGGTCGAGGTACGCGGCGACGGCCTGATGATAGGCGTCGAGCTCGATCGCCCCTGCACCGACCTGGTAAAGCGCGGGCTGGAAGCCGGCCTGCTGATCAATGTCACCGCGGACCGGGTCGTCCGCCTGCTGCCGGCCCTGGTCATGAGCGATGCCGAAGGGGCAGAACTGGTTGCCGCCCTGGTCGCCCTGATCAAAGAGTTTCTCGGAGCCTGATCATGGCGGCGCCGCGGCATTTTCTGCAGTTCAAGGACCTTTCCAGCGACGAACTCGATTACCTGTTCGAGCGCTCGCGCGTCATCAAGACACGCTTCAAGGCCTACCAGCGCCATTGGCCGCTGCAGGACCGCAGCCTGGTGATGATCTTCGAGAAGGCCAGCACCCGCACCCGACTGTCCTTCGAAGCCGGCATGCAGCAACTGGGCGGCTCGGCGATCTACCTCAACACGCGCGACTCGCAGCTCGGTCGCGGCGAGCCGGTCGAGGATGCGGCCCAGGTGATATCGCGCATGAGCGACATCGTCATGATCCGCACCTTCGAGCAGGACATCATCGAGCGCTTTGCCAGGCATTCGCGGGTGCCGGTGATCAATGGCCTGACCAATGAATACCACCCCTGCCAGATCCTGGCCGACATTTTCACCTTCATCGAACACCGCGGCCCGATCCGCGGCAAGACGGTGGCCTGGATCGGCGACTCGAACAACGTCTGCAACACCTGGCTGCAGGCCGCCGAGGTGCTCGACTTCAACGTCCATGTGTCGACCCCGCCGGGGTACGAGGTCGAGGCGGAGCGCGCCGGACTCTATGGCACGGACCATTTCGAGCAGTTCGCCGACCCGATGGATGCTGCGCGCGATGCCGACCTGGTGACTACCGACGTGTGGACCTCGATGGGCTTCGAAGCCGAGAACGAAGAGCGCCTGCGCGACTTCGCCGACTGGCAGGTCGACGTCGAAATGATGCGTGCCGCCAAGCCGGATGCCGTGTTCATGCACTGCCTGCCGGCGCATCGCGGCGAGGAAGTCACCGCCGACGTGATCGACGGGTCGCAAAGCGTGGTCTGGGACGAGGCCGAGAACCGGCTGCACACGCAGAAGGCTTTGATGGAATTCCTGCTCCTGGGCAGGGTGAACGACTGAAGGAAGACCAATGAAAGCAGTAGCAGGCAAGACCAAGGTCAGCAAGGCGGCAGCAGGCAAGACCAAAACCAGCAAGGCTGCAGCAGGCAAGGCAGCCAACAACAAGGTCGTCCTCGCCTATTCGGGCGGGCTCGACACCTCGGTGATCCTCAAGTGGTTGCAGGACACCTACAACTGCGAAGTGGTGACCTTCACCGCC
Organism: Rhodocyclales bacterium; assembly: GCA_016192435.1. Classification (GTDB taxonomy): domain Bacteria; phylum Pseudomonadota; class Gammaproteobacteria; order Burkholderiales; family Rhodocyclaceae; genus Sulfuritalea. The sequence goes on from JACPUD010000092.1 coordinate 14,840, forward strand.
GACCTGGGCCAGGGCGAGGAACTGGAACCGGCGCGGGCCAAGGCGCTGCAGATGGGCATCAAGCCGAAGAACATTTTCATCGACGACCTGCGCGAGGAATTCGTCCGCGACTTCGTCTTCCCGATGTTCCGCTGCAACACCGTCTATGAGGGCGAATACCTGCTCGGCACCTCGATCGCGCGGCCCCTGATCGCCAAGCGCCTGGTCGAGATTGCCAAAAAGACCGGCGCCAATTCGATCTCGCACGGCGCCACCGGCAAGGGCAACGACCAGGTCCGCTTCGAACTCGGCGCCTATGCCCTGATGCCCAATCTCAAGGTCATCGCGCCGTGGCGCGAGTGGGATCTGCTCTCGCGCGAGAAGCTGATGGCCTATGCCGAGAAGCACGGCATCCCGGTCGAGATGAAGCACAAGAAGGGCGGCTCGCCCTATTCGATGGATGCCAATCTGCTGCACATTTCCTACGAAGGACGCCATCTTGAAAATCCCGGCGCCGAGGCCGAGGAGTCGATGTGGCGCTGGACCGTGTCGCCCGAGAAGGCGCCGGACAAGGCCGAGTACCTGGATCTTCAATTCAAGTGCGGCGACCTGGTGGCCATCAACGGCAAGAAAATGAAGGCGCACGAACTGCTCGGCACGCTCAACCAACTGGGCGGCAAGCACGGCATCGGCCGCCTCGATCTGGTCGAGAACCGCTACGTCGGCATGAAGTCGCGCGGCTGCTACGAAACCCCGGGCGGCAGCATCCTGTTGCGCGCGCATCGCGCCATCGAGTCGGTCTGCCTCGACCGCGAGGAAGCGCACCTCAAGGACGACCTGATGCCGCGCTACGCCAGCCTGATCTACAACGGTTACTGGTGGAGTCCGGAGCGCCGCGCCCTGCAGGCGCTGATCGACCACACCCAGCAGCACGTCAATGGCTGGGTGCGGCTCAAGCTCTACAAGGGCAACGTGATCGTGGTCAGTCGCGATTCGAAGACCGATTCGCTGTTCGACCCGACCATCGCCACCTTCGAGGACGACGCCGGCGCCTACAACCAGAAGGACGCCCACGGCTTCATCCGCCTCAATGCGCTGCGCCTGCGCATCGGTGCCAACCGCGACGAGAGCCGGGCGTCCAAGAAGAAGGGTTGAGGAAGCAGCGAAGGTAGACGGATTGCGCGCCGATGTTCGGCATTTCGGAGGAGCAACTGACAGAGTTCGGCATGACGTTTGGCCTTGGCGCCTTCATGCTCTACATGCTGTTCATCATCGGCGAGCTGGCCTGGAAGTCCAAGGCGGGCAAGCTCGGCACCTTCATCCTGTTCTTTGTCCTGGCGTTCGGCATGCTCGGCTTCGTCGCCAAGTTCATCATCCAAAAAATGTGGGGGATCTGATATGTCGCAATTTGATAATGTCGCAGTGTTCAAGAAGGCCAACGTGTACTTCGACGGCAAGTGCGTCAGCCATACCGTGCAACTCCCCGACGGCACGAAGAAAAGCGTCGGCGTAATCATGCCGTCGACCCTGACCTTCAACACCGGCGTCCCGGAAATCATGGAATGCGTTTCCGGCGTCTGCCGCTATCGCATCAAGGGCGAAGACTGGCAGACCAGCGGCGCCGGGCAGAGCTTCCAGGTGCCGGGCAATTCCAGTTTCGAGATCGAAGTCAGCGGCGAGCCCTACCATTACGTCTGTCATTTCGCCTGATCCGGGGAGCGCGCCATGCCTTCATTCGACATCACTTCCGAAGCCGACCTGGTGGCGCTGAAGAACGCCGTGGACGTGGCCGGGCGCCATATCGGCAACCGCTATGACTTCAAGGGCACCTCGGCGCGCGCCGAGCTGAACGAGAAGGACAAGACCATCACCATCCACGGCGATTCCGAATTCCAGCTCAGCCAGGTCAAGGACATCCTGTTTCCGGAAATGGAAAAGAAGGAACGCGAAAGCACCAAGCGCCTCGATCACGGCCCCGTGCAATCGGTCGGCGGCAACAAGTCGAAGCAGGAACTCAAGATCAAGATCGGCATCGAGCAGGAACTGGCCAAGCAGATCGTCAAAATGATCAAGGACAGCAAGATCAAGGTCCAGGCCAGCATCCAGGGCGACGCCGTGCGCGTCACCGGCGCCAAGCGCGACCTGCTGCAGGAAACCATCGCGCTGGTGAAGAAGTCGATTACCGACTTCCCGCTGCAGTACGGCAATTTCAGGGACTGAAGCAGCGCGGCGCCGTGGCGCCAGCGCCAACTCTTCAGGCTTCGTGCAAGCCTCCGATCCAGCGCGTATAGAGCCGGTCGGCAACGGCGCGCATCGCCGCGATGCGCGTTGCCATGCCGGTCTGAATCTGCTGCGGTGTCTGCACCGAGGCCGAGGGTGGAACATTTTCCGCCTCCCATTGCTCACACCAACTCCGGATCATCGTCTCGGTCATCTCGACATGGCATTGCATGCCCAGATGCGGGCCGCGGACGAAGGCCTGGTTGGCGCAGTGGGCGCTGCCGAGTATGCGTGTCGCGCCGGGCGGGATGCTGAAAGTCTCGCCGTGCCAGTGGAATGCCTCGAAGCCGGCGCTGTCGCCCAGCCAGTCGGCGGCAAGCTGCGCGGCGGCGGACGTCGCCGCGACCCGGCCCCAGCCGATTTCCTTGACCGGGTTGCGCCCCACCGTGCCGCCGAAGGCCCTGGCCATGAGCTGTCCGCCGAGGCAGTGGCCGATCACCGGGATACCGGGGCGGTCGGCGCCACGGATCAGTTCAAGTTCCTGCGGGATCCACGCCAGCGCGTCATTCACGCTCATCGGCCCGCCCATCAGGCACAGCCCGGAAAACGCGTCGGCGGCTGGCGGCATCGCCACACCCGCGTCGATCGGAAACAGCGTCCAGGGCAGGGAATGGCGGTCGAGGAATGTGGCAAAATAGCCCGGCCCCTCGCCGGGGCTATGACGGAATATTGCGATCGGTTTCATGCCGGAGTCTCTTGATAGCGCAGGCCCGAATTCTAGCGGAGGCCTGCTTTCCCTGATACGTCGTCGATTCAGCGAAGGCCTTGTTGCGTCCCCCGTAATCGAATCCTGGATCGCCGCCGAGAAGGAGCTGATCGCCGCCGCCGTGCTGGTGCCTGTGGTGGTGCGTGAAACCGGGCTGACCATGTTGCTGACCCAGCGCACCGCGCACCTGCGCGACCATGCCGGACAAGTCAGTTTTCCCGGTGGACGCTGCGAAGCCGGCGATGCCTCACCCGAAGCCACCGCCTTGCGCGAAGCCGAGGAAGAAGTCGGCCTGGCGGCATCGCAAGTCGAAATCCTAGGCCGCCTGCCGCAATACCGGACCGGCACCGGCTTCGTCATCACCCCGGTGGTGGGCCTGGTGACGCCGCCCTTGAACCTCAAGCTCGACGACTTCGAGGTAGCCGAAGTGTTCGAGCCGCCGCTCGAATTCCTGCTCGACAGCGCCAACCATCAGCGCCAGAGCATCGAGGTGCGCGGCGCCCGGCACGAGTACTGGGCGATGCCCTGGCAGGGTTATTTCATCTGGGGTGCGACCGCCGGCATGCTGGTGACGCTGCACCGCATGCTGTATTCGGGGACATGAGCACCCGCCGCCGGGCCGCCCCTAGGCGGGTGCCGCCAACATACGGAGCCGCGCAGCGGCGAACCACCGTCACCGCCTGCCTTGCGCAGGGGGCCGGGGGGAGGGCCGTTCAATGAGTTTGATTTCCATCGTCATCGCCCTGATCATCGAACAGCTGCATGCGCTCCCGGTGCAGCGCGCGGTGCGCGATCCCCTGGCGCGGATGGCGGAGTTTCTCGAGGACAAGTTCAACGACGGCGGCCGCAGCCACGGTGCGATCGCCTGGGGCCTCGGCGTGGCGCTGCCGGCCGCCTTGCTGTCGCTGCTGTATGCCTTGCTGATGATGTTCCAGCCGCTCTTGGGGTTTCTGCTGGGTATCGTCGTCCTCTACCTGACCATGGGCTTTCGCCAGTTCAGCCACTACTTCACCAATATCCATCTGGCGCTGCGGGTCGGCGACATCGAGCAGGCGCGGCAACTGCTCGCGCAATGGCGTGGACGCGCCGGCGACCGCCTGACGGCCAACGAAGTCGCACGCCTGGCGATCGAGCAGGCCCTGCTCTCGTCGCATCGCCACGTCTTTGCGCCGCTGCTGTGGTTCGCCGTGCTGGGTCCGGCGGGGGCCATGTTCTACCGACTGGCGCATTCGCTCGACGAACATTGGGGCGCGCGCAGCGAGCAGGAGTTCGGCGAGTTCGGCCAATTCGCGCATCAGGCCTTTGCCCTGATCGACTGGCTGCCCTTGCGCGTCACCGCGGCGGCCTTTGCCGTGGTCGGCGATTTCGAGGATGCAGTGCATTGCTGGCGAAATCAGGCGGATCTATGGCCCGACGGCGGCTCCGGTATACTGCTGGCCAGCGGTGCCGGTGCGCTGGGCGTACGCCTGGGGATGCCGGTACATGACGTAATTCAAGACACGGGCGACGCGAGCGATCGCCCGGAACTGGGATTGGGGGAGGACGCCGATCCCGACTTCATGCAGAGCACCATAGGCCTCGTCTGGCGCAGTCTCGTGCTCGGTTTGGCAGTGCTGGCCCTGGTCTGGATTTCCAGCTGGGTCGGCAGTTGATATCTAATTTAGGAGTTTTGTAATGGCTGACAAGAGAGAAGTCGTTGTACTGAGTGCCGTTCGTGCCGCGGTCGGCACCTTCATGGGTTCGCTGTCCGGCATGGAACCCGCCGACCTCGGCGGCCTGGTGGTCAAGGAAGCCATCGCCCGTTCCGGCGTCGATCCCAAGGCCATCACCTTCGCCACCGTCGGCAACGTGATCCCCACCGAGGCCCGCTATCCCTACGTCGCGCGCAATGCCACGATCCAGGGCGGCATGAGCATGGAATCGGTCACCTTCGCCGTGAACCGTCTCTGCGGTTCCTCGCAGCAGGCCATCGTCAGCTCGGCGCAGGCGATCCTGCTCGGCGACGCCGACTTCGCTCTCGGCGGCGGCGTCGAAGTCATGTCGCGCGGCGCCTACCTGTCGCCGGCGATGCGTTCCGGCGCGCGCATGGGCGACACCAAGATGATCGATGCCATGGTTGCCGCGCTGACCGATCCCTTCGGTGCCGGCCACATGGGCATGACCGCCGAGAACCTGGCCAAGAAGCACAACCTGACGCGCGAAATGCAGGACGAGTTCGCCTGCGAATCGCAACGCCGCGCCGCCGCCGCCGTGGCCGCCGGTTACTTCAAGGAACAGATCGTCCCGATCACGCTCAAGACGCGCAAGGGCGACGTCGTGTTCGACACCGACGAGCACATCAAGGCCGGTACCACCATGGAATCCCTGGCCAAGATGAAGCCCGCCTTCGACAAGAACGGCACCGTCACCGCAGGCAATGCTTCCGGCATCAACGACGGCGCCGGCTTCCTGGTGCTGGCTGATGCGGCCAAGGCCGCCGCCGGCGGCCACAAGGCGATGGCCCGCCTGGTGTCCTACGGCATCGGCGGCGTCTCGCACGAGGTCATGGGCGAAGGCCCGATTCCCTCGACCCTCATCGCGCTGGCCAAGGCCGGCCTCAAGATCGACGACATCGGCGTCGTCGAGTCCAACGAAGCCTTTGCCGCCCAGTCGCTGACCGTGGCCAAGGTGCTCGGCCTCGACCCGAAGAAGACCAACCCGAATGGCGGCGCGATCGCCATCGGCCACCCGATCGGCGCCTCCGGCGCGGTGATCATCACCAAGGCCCTCTACGAAGCGCGTCGCGTCGGCAGCAAGTACTGCCTCGCCACCATGTGCATCGGCGGCGGTCAGGGCATCACCACGATCTGGGAAATGATTTAAGCGAATTGCCCTGCGTTGAATGACGAAAGCCCGGCTTGCCGGGCTTTCTTCGTATACGCCGCCTCTCAGCGTCCGCGCATGAACAGGCGGTCGAGTTCCGTCATTGACAACTGCACCCAGGTCGGCCGGCCGTGGTTGCACTGGTCGGCGCGCTCGGTTGCTTCCATTTGGCGCAGCAGGGCGTTCATTTCCGCCAGGGCGAGCTGCCGGTGCGCGCGCACCGCACCGTGGCAGGCCATGGTCGCCAGCAGTTGGTTGCGCCGGGTTTCCACCACGCGGCTGGCCGGATGCTCGGCCAGGTCCCTGAGCAGCGAGCGCACCAGCTCGACCGCGTTGCCGCCCGCCAGCAGCGCCGGCAGGCCGCGCACCGCGAGTTCGCGCGGACCGGCGGCGGCGACGGCAAAGCCGAGCTGGGCCAGCGCCTCGGCCTGTTCGCTCGCGGTCGCCATCTCGGCTTCGCTGGCCGAGAGCAGCAGCGGCACCAGCAGGGATTGTGTCGCCGGCGGTCCGGCATCGAGACTGGTTTTCAGTTTTTCGTAGAGGATGCGTTCGTGCGCCGCGTGCATGTCCACCAGCACCAGGCCGTGGGCATTCTGGGCCAGGATGTAGACGCCGTGCAACTGGGCGACGGCGTAGCCGAGCAGCGGGGCGCCGCCATCGTTCGTCGCGGCAGGAGTTGGCGCTGGCGACACGGCGGCGGCGTCGCCGGCGTCGGCGAAGGCGGCGCGGGCGAATTCGAGATAGGCGCGCGCCGCCGGCTCCTCGACGCCGAGGCCGGCCTGGCGTGCGTAGGAGAAAGGGGAGGGCACATAGGTGGCTGCGGCCGGCGCCGCCTCCGCCGCGCCGGCTGCGCCGGACAGCGGCGTCGCCAGCGTACGCTGCAGCGCATGGAAGACGAACTGGTGGATGCCGCGCGCATCGCGAAAGCGCACTTCGATCTTGGCCGGATGCACGTTCACGTCAACGCCGGCCGGATCGAGTTCGAGGAACAGCACGTAGGCCGGGTGGCGCGCGCCGTGCAGGATGTCGGCCCAGGCCTGGCGCGCGGCATGGGTCAGCAGCTTGTCGCGCACGTAACGGCCGTTGACGAAGAAATACTGCTCGTCGCGCCCCGCGCGCGAATAGGCCGGCAGCGCGGCCAGCCCCCACAGCCGTAGCGGCCCTGCCGTCGCATCGAGCGGGCGCGCATGCGGGAAGAATTCCTCGCCGATGATTTCCCTGGCGCGCCGCGCAAAGCTATGCGCAGCGGTATCCCCGCGCGGGACGGCGCCGGCGAGACGGCGTTTTGCGCTGCCGTTGTGCGCCAGCGTGAAGGCCACATCGGGCCGCGCCAGCGCCGTGCGCCGCAGCACCTCGTCGCAGTGGGCGAATTCGGTGGCCTCGGTCTTGAGGAACTTGCGCCGCGCCGGGGTGTTGAAATACAGGTCGGCGACTTCGATCACCGTGCCGCCGGCCAGCGCGGCCGGTTCCGCCGCGGACGCATCGCTGCGCAGGCGCCAGGCATGAGCCTGCGCGGCGTGCTTGCTGGTCAGGGTGACGCGCGCCACGGAGGCGATCGAGGCCAGGGCCTCGCCGCGAAAGCCGTAGCTGGCGACCCGTTCCAGGTCGTCGAGGCTGGCGATCTTGCTCGTGGCGTGGCGCGCCAGGGCCAGCGGCAGGTCGTCGGGGCCGATGCCGGCGCCGTCGTCGGCAACGCGGATCAGGCGCACGCCGCCTTCTTCGAGCTGCACGTCGATCTTCGTGGCGCCGGCGTCGAGGCTGTTTTCCAGCAGTTCCTTGAGCACCGAGGCCGGACGTTCGACCACCTCGCCGGCGGCGATCTGGCTGATCAGGAGATCCGGCAGCGGCTTGATGATTCCCATGGGGTTCGGATTATAGCTTCCGGTAAAATCGCCCCTTTCCTTATCGACCGCCGCCACGTGGAACTTCTCGCCCAGTTCATCGACATCATCCTGCATGTGGACAAGTACCTCGCCATGCTGCTGGCGCAATACGGCACCTGGATTTACGTGATCCTCTTCGCCATCGTTTTCTGCGAGACGGGCCTCGTCGTCACGCCCTTCCTGCCCGGCGACTCGCTGCTGTTCGTCGCCGGGGCGCTGGCCGCCACCAGCGGCGGCGTCTTCGACATCAATATCGTGATCGCCGTGCTGCTTTCGGCCGCGATTCTCGGCGACAACACCAACTACTGGATCGGACGCTGGGCCGGCAAGCGCATCCTGGCCTGGGGCGAAGGTTCGCGCTACTTCAACCGCAAGGCCTTCGACATGACCCACGCCTATTACGAGGTGCATGGCGGCAAGACCATGCTGGTGGCGCGCTTCATGCCGTTCGTGCGCACCTTCGCGCCCTTCGTCGCCGGCGTCGGCAACATGAGCTACCCGCGCTATTTCGCCTTCGACCTGGCCGGTGCCGTGCTCTGGGTCTTCTCGCTGTGCCTGGCCGGTTACTGGTTCGGCAACATTCCCTGGGTCAAGGCGAACCTGTCCTTGATCATCTTCGGCACCATCGGCCTGTCGCTGGCGCCGCTGGCCCTGGCCTGGCTGCGCCATCACCTTGCGCCCAAGGCTTCCTGAGACCATGCGCGTCGCGGCGGCTCTGGGCCTTCTGCTGCTGCTGGCCGCTTGTGCACAAACCGGTGCGCAAACCGGAGCGCGTGCGGGCGCCCCGAAAGCCGCGAAACCCGATGCGCCGGGCGCTGACCAGGCGCGCGCGATCGGCGATTCGGTCGCCGGCTTCGACCCCAAGCAGATCGGCAAGAGCGATGTCGACCGCGTCGCCGACATCCATCGCCGCGAGGTATTCGCCAGCCTGCGGGTACTGGCCGAGAAGCTCTACCGGCGCAATCCGCGCGAATGGAAGAAGGGCGGCCATGCCGGCGTCGAGATCGCGCTCGACCGCCTGCTCGATCCGCGCACCGGCTGGCGTCTACCCGCAGCCGCAGGCCGGCGCGGCACCGATGCGATGCTGCTGGCGCTGCGCGAGGACTTCGGCGGCGACCGCGTGGCGGTATTCGTCGCCGGTGTCGGCGACATGCTGAATGTCGCTTTCGATGAAAAGACGGAATTCTTCATGCTCGATGAACTCGATCCACAGAAGCTCTACAACAGCGCGCGCAACCTCGAAGTCGCTGCCTGGAAGCTGGCCAACGCGCGCGACGCCGGCGGTGCCTTGCTGCTGCTTTCCAACGACATGACGCAGCAGCCGGCCAACCTGAGCTTCGAGCGCGAGTTCGGCAAGATGATTGGCAATCTCGACCTGCTCGCCGCGCTGATCGCCGACAAGGGTCACCGCACCATCGCCCGCGTCGCGCAAAGCCTCGCCACTGCGGTGTTTCTTCCGGTCGCGGGGCTGCGATGAAGCGCTATGTGATCCTGATTTCCGGGCGCGGCAGCAACATGGAATCGCTGCTCGATGCCGGCCTGCCCGGCGCCTGCGCGCTGGTGCTGAGCAACCGGCCGGATGCGGCCGGCCTGGCCGCCGCCGCCAGTCGCGGCATCGCCACCGCCGTGATCGACCATCGCGGCTTCGCCTCGCGCGAGGAATTCGATGCCGCGCTGGCTGCCGAGATCGAGCGCCACGCGCCGGACCTGGTGCTGCTGGCCGGCTTCATGCGCATCCTGACCGACGGTTTCGTGCGCCGCTTCGAAGGCCGCCTGCTGAATATCCATCCCTCGCTGCTGCCGCTGTTTCCCGGGGTCAAGACCCACGCCCAGGCGCTGGCGGCCGGGGTGCGGCTGCACGGCTGCAGCGTGCATTTCGTGACGCCGGCGCTCGATGGCGGACCGATCATCGCCCAGGCCGCAGTGCCGGTGCAGGCCGGCGATGACGAGGCGAGCCTGGGCCGCCGCGTGCTGGCCGAGGAACACCTGCTCTATCCGCGCGTCGCGCGCTGGTTTCTCGAAGGCCGCCTGCAATTGGTGGCGCAGCGCGTGCAGCTTGCGGGCGAGGTCGCTGTCGGCGGCGCGCTGCATGTGCCGCAGGTCGCCGCGACGTGAAGGCCGTCGCCCGCTGGCTGCTGCTCGCCACCTGGCTCGGCTGCGGCCCGGTGTCGCCCGCCCTGGCCGCCGCTGCGCCAGCGCCAACTCTGCAGGCCGCCGCCGCGCAGACTTTGCCGCGCCAGGGCAAGGTCAGCTATGCCCTGGCCCACGGCGCCGACGGCTTCGTCGTCGGCCAGGTGCTGCATACCTGGGAACATGACGGCCGCAACTACAGGATGCACAGCGTGACCGAAACCACCGGCATCGCCGCCTTGCTGAAACCGGCGCGGGTGGTGCAAAGCAGCCAGGGCGAGCTGTCGGCCGCCGGCCTGCGGCCCAAGGAATTCCGTCACGAGCGGGTCAAGGGGCTCGATACCGCGAGCTTCGACTGGACGCGGCGGGTGGTCAGCTATGCCGGGCAGGAAGACAAGATCGTCGCCGGCACCCAGGACATGCTGTCGATGTACTACCAGCTGGTCTTGCTCGGGGTCAAGAGCGGCGCGCTGGAAATGCCGATCGCCACGGGACGCAAGCTGGAAAGCTATCGCGTCGAAGTTCTCGGCGAAGAAGTCGTGACGGTGCCGATCGGCAAGCGCCGCACGGTGCACCTGAAGACCCGCGGCAGCGGCGGCGACAGCATCGAAGTGTGGATCGCGCCCGAGCTGCGCGGCCTGCCCGTGAAAATTCGTTTCACCGACCGCAAGGGCGAAATTTTCGACCAGAACATGCAGGAAATCGCCGTTCAGGACAAGCCATGAGCATACTCACCCAGCTCTTTCCGCGAAAGGGGGAGACAGCATGAACGACGACAGGAAATACGGCGGCAAGAGCGCGGCGCGGCGCGGCGCGGGCGACAACCGGCGGCGCGAAGGCGCTGCTGCAAGTGCCAAACCCGGTGCCAGACCCGGTGCCGGCGAGGCCGCGCCGGTGGCGGAAGGCCTGGCCGCAGATTTGCTGAATGCCGCGGTGGCGGCCACGGCACAGTTGCTGAGCTTCGCCCTGCCGGCCGACGCGGCGCTCTCGGCCTTCTTCCGTGCGCGCAAGAGCGGCGCCAAAGATCGCGCCTTCATTGCCGAAACGGCCTATGCCGTGCTGCGCCGCAAGCGTCTGCTGGAGCGCCTTGCCGCTTGCGGGCCGAATCTCGAAGCGGGCTTCCTCGCCCCCGGTTCGACGCCCAGGCGCGGGCCCAGGGACGGAACCAAGCCGGCGGCTGGCGCGCGTCGCATTTCTCCTCGCGAGTTGGTCCTGCTCTCGCTGTCGCGGGTGCGCGGCATGTCGCAACGCCAGCTCGAAGGCGCGCTGCTGCCGGGCGAAGCCGAATGGCTGGCGGACATCCGGCGCCAGCCGGAACCGGAGTTGACACTGGCCGAGCAACTGGATTTCCCCGACTGGCTGGTCGAACGCTTGGCGCCGCGCATGACGCCAGAGGACCTGCTGGCGCTGGCGCGCGCGCTGAACACCCCGGCGCCGCTCGACCTGCGCGTGAATACGCTGAAGGCCGAGCGCGATGCGGTGATCGCGCGGCTCGCCGCCGACGGCATCGCCGCGGCACCGACGCCGTATTCGCCGCTCGGCCTGCGCCTGAAGACCAAGCCCTATCTGGCAAAGCATCCGGCCTACCTCGACGGCAGCATCGAAGTGCAGGACGAGGGCTCGCAACTGCTGGGCTTCCTGCTCGCCCCCAAGCGCGGCGAAATGGTGGTCGATTTCTGCGCCGGCGCCGGCGGCAAGACGCTGATTCTCGGCGCGCTGATGCGCTCCACCGGGCGCCTCTATGCCTTCGACGTATCCGACAAGCGTCTGGCCAAGCTGAAGCCGCGCGCGGCGCGCGCCGGGCTGTCCAACGTGCATCCGGCCAGCCTCTCCGGCGAGAACGACACGCGCGTCAAACGCCTGCAGGGCAAGGTCGATCGCGTGCTGGTCGATGCGCCCTGTTCCGGCCTGGGCACGCTGCGCCGCAACCCCGACCTGAAGTGGCGCCAGTCGCCACAAAGCGTCGACGAGCTGACCGCCAAGCAGGCCGCGATTCTGGTCGCCGCAGCCAGGTTGTTGCGTCCCGGCGGCCGCCTGGTGTATGCCACCTGCAGCATCCTCGCCGAAGAGAACGAGGACATCGTCGACGCCTTCCTCGCCGGCCACGCCGAGTTCCGGCGCCTGGCGGCGCGGGAAGTGCTGGCGGCACAGGGCATCGTCATCGATTGCGGCGAGGACATGCGCCTGTCGCCGCAGCAGCACGGCACCGACGGCTTCTATGCGGCGGTGCTGGAACGCGCAAAGTGAGCGTTGATCATGGAGCGGCCGCAGGCCGCGATCCAATGTCAC
>JACPUD010000093.1 GCA_016192435.1 Rhodocyclales bacterium
GTCGAAGGACACGGGCTTGGCGATGTAGCTGTTGACGCCGAGCCGGTAGCACTCATCGATGTCGACGTCCTCCTTCGAGGAGGTCAGCACCACCACCGGAATCGTCCGCGTGCGCGCGTCGTTCTTCAGCCGCCTGAGCACATCGATGCCGCTGACGCGCGGCAGGCGCAGGTCGAGCAGGACCACCTTGGGCTGGTGGGCCTGGTCGCGTTCGGCGTAGGCGCCGCTGGCGAATATGAAATCGAGCGCCTCGGCACCGTCCTTGACCCAGACCAGGTTATTCACCAGGCAACTCTTCTTCAGCGCCCGGATGGTCAGTTCGGCGTCGGCTGCCGTGTCTTCGACCAGCAGGATTTCCACTTCATCGTTGCGTTGCGTCATTTGCGACCTCTCTTGCGGGCAAGGTAAAACTGATGGTGGCACCGACGTCGACCTGGCCTTCGGCCCAGACGCGGCCGCCATGGCGGCCGACGATGCGCCTGACCATTGCCAGGCCGGTGCCGCTGCCTTCGAACTGTCCGACCGGATGCACGCGCTCGAAGACCTGGAACAGCTTATCCACGTATTGCATGTCGAAGCCCACGCCATTGTCCTTGACATAATAGATGACCTGATCGCCCTCGACGCTGCCGCCGACTTCGATCATCGCCTGTGGTCGCGGCTGGGTGAACTTGACCGCATTCGAGAGCAGGTTCGTCAGCAGGCGGCGGATCATGGTGCGGTCGCCCCACAGCGGCGGCGGATCCTTCAGCACCAGCTGCAGCTTGCGGTCCGGCACCGAGGTCTGCAGTTCCCCGAATATTTCCAGAACCAGTTGCGCGACGTCCACCGGCCCGAAATTCATCGGCTGCCGACCGAGGCGCAGGAACTCGAGCAATTCATCGATCAAGCGGCCCATGCGCACCGTATTTACCTGGACCACGTCGAGCAGGCGGCGGCCTTCGCTGTCGAGTGTGGCGGCATGTTCGTCGACCACGATGCGGGCGAATCCGGCAATCGCACGCAAGGGTGTGCGCAGATCGTGGGAAATCGAGTACGAAAAATCCTCGAGCTCCTTGTTGGCCGCCTCCAGCTCGGCGGTGCGTCTCGCCACGCCCTGTTCAAGCTCGATGTTGAGCCGGTTTACCGCCTCCTCGGCGTGCTTGCGCTCCGAGATGTCGCGTGCCGCGGCGAATACGCCGATCGGCTTGCCGGCGTCGTTGCGATACAGCGCCGCGTTATACAGCACCGGCGTCAAATGCCCGTCCTGGTGCCGAATCTCCAGTTCATAGTCGCGCACCTTGCCCTCGGAGAACACCTGGCGATAGCCGGCGCGGGCCTTGTCGGGATCGGAGAAATAGTCGGAGAACTCGGTGCCGATCAGTCTGTCCCGGGCATAGCCCGTCACCGCCTCGGTCGCCGAATTCACGTCGGTGATCTTGCCGTCGGCGCCTATCGTCACCAGAGGATCCAGGCTGGCCTCGATCAGGCTTCGATTGTAGGCAACCGCCTGGCGAATCTCGTGCTCGATCCGTTTGCTCTCGGTGATGTCGCGGTTGTTGGCGCGGCGCCCCATGAACTTGCCGTCGCGCCCGAACACGGCGCGGCAGCCGTGGCCGATCCAGCGCACCTCGCCATCGCGGCGCACGATGCGGAAGTCAATTCCGGCTTCGTCCCTGGCGGCGATGTCGCTCTGATGGCTGGCCATCAGGTGCGTATCGTCGGGATGGATGATGCGGTAGAGCAGATCCGGTTGCGCCACGAACTCGGCCGGGGAATATCCCGTCACCCGCTCGCACGAAGGCGACATGAACAGGATTTCGCCGTCCGGTCCCTCCCAGTATTCCCAGTCGTAGGTGTAGTCGGCGACGGTATGGAATTTTTCCTCCTCGCGCGCCAGTTCCAGCGTTGCGGCCAACTGGCGTTTCCAGTTGCGGTGGATCAGCCAGGACGAAATCAACGTCGTCAGGAAGAACAGCGCGACCAGCGCCGCGGCGTTGGCCGCCTGAGCCCGCCACTGCGCCATGTATTCGTCGGTCGCCCTGCCGACGGCGACGTAGAGGGGAAAACCGGCGATGCGGCGCACGGCGAAATTCCGCTCGACGCCGTCGACTGTGTCTGCCGAAATAAAGCTCCCGGCATCGCGGCCGGCCCGAATCAGCTCCTGCAATTCAGGAGCGCCGAGTTGTTCGCCGATCACCTTGTCCGGCTCTGGCGGAATCGGGGAGAGCGCGAAGATCCTGAGTTCCCTGTCGATCAGTGAGACTGACCCGCGCCGGCCGACATCGATGGCGGCAAGAGTGTTGGCCAGGTGATCCACCGACAGGTTGGCGTAGACCACGCCGCCGAAGGATCCGTCCGGCAGATGGATGGCGCGTGACAGGGGCACCGCCCAGCGCCGGTCGAGGCGCGTGAATACCGGGCGTGAGATCACCAGTCCGGTTCCCGGATTGTCGCGCTGGCGGATGAAGTATTCGCGGTCCGAGTTGTTTTGCGGAGCCGTCGGGCGCACGCCTACCCCATGCGCGACGATACCGGCGGCATCGGTCGTGCGCAGACTGAAAATCTCGGGCAGGCGCCCCTGCAGCCGCGCCAGGAAGGCATTCAGCGCGGGTCCGTCGATGCCGCCGTCGGCCAGATGGCGTTGCACTTCGTCCGCCGCCGCGAGCAGTGCCAGATCGATCCGGTCCATGTCGCCGGCGATCCCCTGCGCCAGCAGGGCCGACAGGTTCTGCACGGTAAGTTCGGCCCTCTGCTGCGATTCCGCATGACTTTCATAGAGCGAAACCGCCACGGCGCCGAATACGAGCAGGTTGATCAGGGCAAATCCCACCTGCATCCATTTGAAGAAAGCGGCGGACGTGGTTGCCCGCTTGGCAAGGTGAGGTCTGCCGCTGGCCGAATGGGTTGTTTGCGTCACCATGATCGCGCCGGCTG
Organism: Rhodocyclales bacterium; assembly: GCA_016192435.1. Taxonomy (GTDB): domain Bacteria; phylum Pseudomonadota; class Gammaproteobacteria; order Burkholderiales; family Rhodocyclaceae; genus Sulfuritalea. Next base: position 2,917 of record JACPUD010000093.1, read on the forward strand.
CTCCGCTGCCTGGCCGCGCGGCAGGGTGAAATGGATCGCCGCACCTTCATTGATCTGGCCTTCGGCCCAGACCCGTCCGCCATGCCGGGTCACGATGCGCTTGACGATGGCCAGGCCGATGCCGGTTCCCTCGAATTGTTCCGTGCTGTGCAGGCGCTGGAAAGCGCCGAACAGCTTGTCGACGTATTGCATGTCGAAGCCGACGCCGTTGTCGCGCACCCAGTAGTGGTTTTCATCGCTGCCGCCCGTGCTGTCGCCGGCGATTTCTATCCAGGCTTCCGGGCGCGGCGCGGTGAATTTGATCGCGTTGGCGATCAGGTTCGTCAGCACCAGCCGGATCATTGCCCGATCGCCGTGCGCCGTGGGCAGCGCGCCGAGCTTGAGCAGCAGTCGGCGCTCGGGAACCGCTGCCTGCTGCTCGTCGAACACCGCTTGCGCCAGCAGCGCCAGGTCGAAGTCGCTGCAGCCCATGTCGCGCCGGCTCATGCGCGAGAAGCTCAGGATGTCGTCGATCAGTTGACCCATGCGCTGGCTGTTCTCGCGCACCACGTCGAGCAGGCGCCGGCCCTCGGCATCGAGCTTGTGCTCGTAATCCTCGACCAGGATGCGCGAGAAGCCGTCGATGGCGCGCAAGGGCGCCCGCAGGTCGTGCGAAACGGAAAAGGCGAAGGCCTCCAGTTCCTTGTTGGCGGCCTCCAGTTGCGTGGTGCGCGCCGCGACCCGCTGTTCCAGTTCCTGGTTGAGGGCGCGCACCTGCTCTTCGGCGCGCTGGCGCTCGGTGATGTCATGCACCGTGCCCAGCGCGCGTATTGGCTTGCCGTCCGGCGCGTAATGGGTCTCGCATTTTTCGTTGACGTACTTGACGCGACCGTCCTGCATCAGCAGGCGATGCACGATGTCATAGGGCTTGCGATTCGCCACGGAGTCGGTGAAGGCCCGATCGACCATGGCCCGGTCGTCGGGATGGGTCGCGGCGAGAAAGGCTTCGTAGGTGGCGCCGAATTGCGCCGGGTCGATCTCGAATATCCGAAAGATCTCCGGCGACCAGGTCAGCACCTTGCTGACCAGATCGAGTTCCCAATTGCCCAGATGGGCGATGCGCTGGGCTTCCGCCAGGCTGGATTCGCTGCGGCGCAGGACGTCTTCGGCCGCCTTGCGTTCGAGTTCGCGCCGATGGCTGCGAGTCGCCACCAGGCCGATCGCCAGCAGGCCGATCAGCCAGCCGACGGAATGGCTGATCAGGAGATGCCGTTTGGTCCGGCTGGCGGCTTCGTAGAAGGGTTCCAGGGACAGCGAGACGACGATCCCGCCACGTACTTCGCCGGCCTTGTAGCCCTGGCGGCCGTGACATTTCAGGCAGCCCTCCTCGGTGTAGAAGGGCTTCATCACGCGCAGGTGCGGTACGCCACCGATGGAGTCGACCGCCGACACCTCCTGCGCGCCGGTTTCGAAGCGCTGCAACGCCGCTCGTTCCCATTGATCCGGGGTGTTGAGCGGATTGAGCGGGCGCAGGCTCACGATGCGCCCCTTTTCGCCGAACGGCCCGGCGAAATGCGTCTGCACTTCGCGCAGCATGTAGGCAGGATTCATCAGCGTCAGTTTCTTGCCGGTGGTCGTCACCACGTCGCGCTCCGGAGTGCTCGCCAGGTAGGGATTGGGCGGCGTCTTCTCGGTCGGCGGCACATAGACCCCGCCGTGGGAGGTGGCCCAGGCGCGGAAGGCCAGATCCTTGCCGATATAGGCGGAGGCCTCGTGGTGGGCGATTTCGAGAACCTGGCGGTCGCTGTCCTGCAGGTACCAGGAGATCGATCCGGCCGAAATCGCCATCCAGGCGACCGCGGCGAACATCGCGTAGCGAATTACGGCGGATGAGCGAAAGATACTCCACCGATGTTTGTTCATTACCGTGTTTCCGTGGCCGATTGGAATCAAAACCATACACTCATTGTGGTCCGGGGAGGACCGTCAATCGCGGAGGTTTGATCTAGCGCAAAGCCTGCCGGGCCGCCGTGGCAAGCCGCATCCGGCGCACGGGACGGCAAACGCGGATTCGCGTGCTATGCTTTTTTGCCTATCAATCCTGCAGGACGAATCATGGCCGGCTCATGGGGATGCCCACACGAAATCGACGACCTGTGCACCAAGGTCAATCATCTGCGTTGCGACCCGGGCATGAAGGGCTGTGTGCTGCATGGCCGCTTCGTCTTCGCCAACGACGAGAAGAACGACAGGCTCAGGCAGAAGCAGGCTCGCGATGCGGCGGCCGGCGGCGCCGGCGCGGACGACTCAGCGCCGGCAGACTGAGCCGCAGCCGTGGCCGGTGCCGCCGGGACCGGCGTAGCGCGCCACTTCGCCACCGCCGACGGAGAAGCCGACCAGCACGGCATCCTCGAGGTCGAGGGTTTCGATCAACTGCGCCAGGTCGTCGGCGTAGCCGTCCATGTCGTTGCCCTGCCAGGTCCGGGTCGAGCGGCCATGGCCGCGCCGGTCGTGGGCGATGCAGCGATAGCCGTGGCCGGCGAGGAACAGCATCTGCGCTTCCCAACTGTCCGCACTCAGCGGCCAGCCGTGGCTGAACACCACCACCGGTCCCGTGCCCCAGTCCTTGTAAAAGATCTGTGCGCCGTCCTGCGTCGTGATCGTGCTCATGGCCTGCCTCGTTTCCGTGGGGTTAAGGATTTCTCCGCATCAGCCTGCGCCGGGCGCCAATTCTCCGCCGTCCGGCGCGGCACCGCCCAGCCCTTCTGCCGCGGCAGGGACAGGCAGAAAGGCGGCGCAGGCCGGCGTGCAATATCAACTGCAACCCAAGGGCGAGCAGAAATGCAGCAACTGCCGGCATTTCATCGCCGCGTCGAACACCTGCGCGCTGGTAGATGGCCAGATCAGCCCGGAGGCGTGGTGCGTCATCTGGGCCAAGCTGGCTTGAGCCTTTCGGCGAACTGAAAGCGGCACTGCAGTCGCCGCGGATGTCACTTTCCGGTGCGTGCGCTGTCCCCGACCGCTGACGCCTCTTGCTGCAAAATGACGTCGATCTCCAGTCTGCGTATCGCATCGACCGCGCACTCCCAGGCCCCTTCGTGGCACAGGCCGGCGATCTGCGCCTGCTCGTAGCCGTCGAGTGCAGCCTGGATGCAGGCCGCGCGTACCGCGGCGGCGAGCTGTTCCGGGTCGTGTGTGGCCATGCTCACTCCTCCTGCAGGTCCTGCAACTCGGGCAGCAGGAAGCTGCCTTCGGGATTCAGGTGCTCGGCGCGGTGCAGGGACGCCATCTTGCCCGCCATGCGCTCGCCGTCGGCCGTGAGATGGATCTCGACTTCGCGCCGGTCGGTCTGTCCCTGCCGGCGCTCGACCCAGCCGAGTTTCTCGCAGCGCGATATCAATGCGACGACGCCGTGATGCTGGGCCTGCAAACGCTTCGCCAGTTCGCCCACGGTCGCCCAGTGGCGCCCGGGGAAGCCCTTGACGTGCAGCAACAGCAGGTACTGCAGCGGCGTGATGCCGTTCTTGCGCGTCACCTGTTCGGAAAAGCGCAGGAAGCGCCGCAGGCGATAGCGAAACTCCGAGAGGGTCTCGAATTCCTTTTTGGTCATGGCTTTCCTGGACATGGGCGGTTCCATCCCCAATGCGCAACGCCGCAAACATATCATATTGTGCTTCTATCACGGCGTGATGTATTATTCGGATCACTGTCTGTTCTGATGACCATGGAGGAACGCGATGGAGGCGACAATGGAATTGCCGGCGACCGACGATGAAGGCTATCTGGTCGATCCGGGTGCATGGAGCGAAGAACTCGCGGTGGAGCTGGCCCAGCGCGAGAACATCGAGCTGGGCGATGCCCACTGGGATGCGATCCGCTTCATGCGCGACTTTTATCAGGAGCATCAGGTGATCCCCGACGTGCGCTTCGTCGCCCGGCACCTGGCGGCGCGCTTCGGCGCGGCATCGCGCAACATGATTTTCCAGCTCTTCCCCTACGGCTACGTAAAGCAGGCCTGCAAGATCGCCGGCATGAAGCGTCCGCGCGGCTGGAGCACGGGTTAGCCAGATTCCCGGCGCAAGCCGAAAGAATCGCGGGCAGCGGCACGCCTTTTGCGTGTCTGCTGCCGATGCTGCGCATCCTCATCATCGACGAATCCCGTGCCCGCGCCGGCGAACTCTGCGCCGGCCTGGCCATGGCCGGCCATCAGGTGGCGGCCGTGCTGCCTTCGGCGCTCGACCTGACGGCGCAGATCGAGGCCATCCGGCCCGACGTGATCCTGATCGAGACCGACTCGCCCTCGCGCGACACGCTGGAGAACCTCGCGGTGATGAACCGCGAGATGCCGCGCCCGGTGATCATCCTGACCCAGGAGGGCAATGCCGAGGTGATGCGCGCCGCGTTCAAGGCCGGCGTCTCCGCCTATGTCGTCGATAACCTCGATCTGGCGCGGCTGAAACCCATCGTCGATGTGGCCATTGCACGCTTCGAGGAACACCAGAAGCTCAAGCAGGAGCTGGCCAGCGTCACCCACAAGCTCTCCGAGCGCAAGCTGGTCGAGCGCGCCAAGGGCATCCTGATGAAGACGCGCGGCCTCGACGAGGAGCAGGCCTACGCGGCCCTGCGCAAGCTGGCCATGGAACGCGCCCGGCCGCTCGGCAAGATCGCCGGCGACCTGATCGAAATGACCAGGCTGCTGCTCTAGTCGCCGCGCCCCGTTCCGGTGCGTCGGAGCTTCGCGGCGCGCTATTGCGGTGCAGCAACATTCTCCTTCCGGCGTGCAGCGCCGTATCGCCAGCGCCAACTCTTCGGGCTGCGCTGCAGCCGCGACAAGGGTTGGCGGGAGCTTCGCGAAGGCTGGCACAGCGGTTGCTAAATAAGGCCTGAGTGCCGGATCAAAGGCGGTTCGGTGCAAATGACAACGGTGTCTGTTGCGTCACTGGGGATCTGTTCCCGGAGATGCGCAACGGGCGCCGTTTTTGTTTTATGTCTCCAGCGCAAGCTGGAGACGGTATCCCCTGGCGGGATGGGATTTCATTACTCCGGAGATCGAGATGAACCATGAAGACAAGCTTTCCAACATGCCCGCGACCAGCGTGCCGACTCCTGCTGTCGAGCTTCCCGCTCCCGCTTCTGCGGGCCCCTCGCGCCGCGAATTCCTGCACCTCGCCGGCGGCGCCGCGCTCATGAGCCTGGTGCCGCCCGGAGTAAGGTCCGGCGCCTGGGCCGCCGGTTCCGATGCGCCCGAGAAGAAGGAAGTGCGCATCGGTTTCATCCCGCTGACCGACTGTTCCTCCGTGGTCATGGCCGCGGTGCAGAAGTTCGACGAGAAATACGGCATCAAGATCATCCCGACCAAGGAGGCGTCGTGGGCCTCCGTGCGCGACAAGCTGGTGAACGGCGAGCTCGACGCCGCGCATGTGCTCTACGGTCTGGTGTATGGCGTGCAGTTGGGCATCGGCGGGCCGAAGAAGGACATGAACGTGCTGATGAACCTGAACCACAACGGCCAGGCCATCACGCTGTCCACCAAGCTCAAGGAGGCCGGCGTCACCGATGGCGCGACGCTGGCGAAGAAGGTGCTGTCCAAGGACCGCGAATACACCTTCGCCCAGACCTTCCCCACCGGCACCCACGCCATGTGGCTCTACTACTGGCTGGCGGCGCACGGCATCAATCCCTTCAAGGACGTCAAGAACATCGTCGTGCCGCCGCCGCAGATGGTGGCCAACATGCGCGTCGGCAACATGGACGGCTTCTGTGTCGGCGAGCCCTGGAACAACCGCGCCATCATGGACAAGATCGGCTTCACGGCGGTGACGACGCAGGACATCTGGGTCGACCATCCGGAAAAGGTGCTCGGCACCACGGCCGAATGGACCGCCAGGAACCCCAGCACCGCGCGCGCCATGACCGCCGCCGTGCTCGAGGCCGGCAAGTGGATAGACGCCTCGCTCGCCAATCGCCGCACGACGGCCGAAACCGTGGCGCAAAAGGCCTATATCAACACCGACATGGACGTGATCCTCGAACGCATGCTCGGCCGCTACTCCAACGGCCTCGGCAAGAGCTGGGACGACAAGAACCACATGAAGTTCTTCAACGACGGCGCGGTCAACTTCCCCTACCTCTCGGATGCCATGTGGTTCCTCACCCAGCACCGGCGCTGGGGCTTGCTCAAGGACGACCCCGACTACCTGGTGGTGGCGAAGAAGGTCAATCGCATCGACATCTACAAACAGGCGGCCAGCGCCGCCGGCGTCAGCCTGCCGAAGAGCGACATGCGCAGCCACAAGCTGATCGACGGCGTGGTGTGGGATGGCAAGGACCCGAAGAAATACGCCGGCGCGTTCAAGGTGCATGCCTGAAAAACTTTGGAATGGAAGAGGAGAACGACATGAGCGCAGTAGCCGTCCTGAAACTCGCCACGCCGCCAGCCAAGGCGGAGCCGGCGGCCGCCAAAGCTGTTGCGCTGCCGGCGCCCGCCGCGGCGCCAGCGCCAACTCTTGAGCTGCTTGCTACCGAAGCGGCGACGCGACGCGGCGAACGCCTGCGCGATGTCCTGCGCGTGGTGATACCGCCGCTGTTCGGTATCGCGCTGATGATCGGCATCTGGGCGCTGGTGGCGATCAAGTCGGGCAACATTCCCGGTCCGGACAAGACCTGGGCCGCGGCCCAGGTGCTGTTCGCCGACCCGTTCTACCAGAACGGGCCGAACGACCAGGGCATCGGCTGGAATGTACTTTCCTCCTTGCAGCGCGTCGGCATCGGCTTCGGCTTCGCGGCCCTGGTCGGTATTCCGCTGGGCTTCCTGCTCGGTCGCTTCGCCTTCATGAATCGCATGTTCGAGCCGATCATCAGCCTGCTGCGTCCGGTCTCGCCGCTGGCCTGGCTGCCGATCGGCCTCCTGGTGTTCCAGAAGGCCGACCCGGCGGCGACCTGGACAATTTTCATCTGCTCGATCTGGCCCATGATCCTCAACACCGCGCAGGGCGTGCAGCGCGTGCCGCAGGACTACCTCAATGTCGCCCGCGTGCTGGGCCTGTCGGAAGCCAAGGTGATCACCAAGATCCTGTTTCCCGCCGTGCTGCCCTACATGCTGACCGGCATCCGCCTCTCGATCGGCACCGCCTGGCTGGTCATCGTCGCCGCGGAAATGCTTACCGGCGGCGTCGGCATCGGCTTCTGGGTCTGGGACGAATGGAACAACCTCAAGGTCGAGCACATCGTGATCGCCATCTTCGTCATCGGCATCGTCGGCCTGGCGCTGGAAACCCTGCTGCTGATACTGGCGAAGCGGTTCAGCTATGAATCACGCTAGCGCAAGGCGGACTGCAGGGCGGACTTTAGTCCGCCATTCATCCACGTGGCGGACTGAAGTCCGCCCTACAGGCCCTGTGACTCTGTGTCTCTGTGGTGAATGGTTATAAGGGGATCATCGTGAACAAGCCCATCGTAAAGATCGAAAACGTCGGCCAGACCTTCAGCACCAAGAGCGGAAAATTCACCGCGCTGCGCGACATCAAGCTCGATGTCAGCGAAGGCGAAGTCGTCACCCTGATCGGCCATTCGGGCTGCGGCAAGAGCACGCTGCTCAACCTGATCGCCGGGCTCAGCCTGCCCAGCAGCGGCGTGCTGCTCTGCGACGGCCGCGAAATCGCGGGGCCGGGGCCGGAGCGCGCGGTGGTGTTCCAGAACCACAGCCTCTTGCCCTGGATGACCTGCTTCGAGAACGTCATGCTCGGCGTCGAGCGCGTCTTCGGCCGCAAGGAAGGCGTGCCCAAGCTCAAGGCCCGCGTCGCCGCGGCGCTCGACATGGTGCATATGGATCACGCCAGCGGCAAGTATCCGCACGAGATCTCCGGCGGCATGAAGCAGCGCGTCGGCATCGCTCGCGCCTTCGCCATGGAACCCAGGCTGCTGCTGATGGACGAGCCCTTCGGCGCCCTCGACGCCCTGACCCGCGCCGCGCTGCAGGATGAGTTGAACGGCGTGATGGCCAAGACCGGCGCCACGGTGGTGATGGTGACCCACGACGTCGACGAGGCCGTGCTGCTGTCGGACCGCATCGTGATGATGACCAACGGTCCGGCCGCGACCATCGGCGAGATCGTCGACGTGAAACTGGAGCGCCCGCGTGACCGGCTGGAGCTGGCGCACGACACGCGCTTCGCCGACTACCGCGCCGCGGTGTTCGAGTTCCTCTACCGCAAGCAACTGAAAAAAGCCGCCTAGGGATCGCGATCATGAGAAAACAAAAACTGGTAGTCGTCGGCAACGGCATGGCCGGCATCCGCGCCGTGGAGGAGCTGTTGAAGCTTGCCCCGGATCTCTACGACATCACCGTGTTCGGCGCCGAGCCGCACGGCAATTACAACCGCATCCTGCTCTCGCCGGTGCTGGCCGGCGAAATGACGCTGGCCGACATCGTGCTGAACGATCTCGACTGGTACCGCAACAACGGCATCACGCTGCATGCCGGCAAGAAGGTGACGAAGATCGACCGCGTCAAGCGCCTGGTCATCGCGGACGATCTGGCCGTGCCCTACGACCGCCTGCTGCTGGCCACCGGCTCGACGCCCTTCATCCTGCCGGTGCCGGGCAAGGACCTGCCCGGGGTGATCGCCTATCGCGACATCGCCGACACCGAGGCGATGATCGCCGCGGCGGCCAACCACAAACACGCGGTGGTGATCGGCGCCGGCCTGCTCGGCCTGGAGGCTGCCAACGGCCTGCGCCTGCGCGGCATGGACGTCACCGTGGTGCATCTGCTGGACTGGATCATGGAGCGCCAGCTTGACCGGGCCGGCGCCGACATGCTGCAGGCCTCGCTCGAAGCCAAGGGCCTCAAATTCCTGCTCGGCAAGCAGACCGAGATGCTGCTGGCTTCGCCGTCAGGCCGCGTCGGCGCGGTGCGCTTCAAGGAAGGCGCGGAGATTCCCGCCGACCTGGTGGTGATGGCCGCCGGCATCCGCCCCAATACCGCGCTGGCCGAAAGCGCGGGCCTGTATTGCAACCGCGGCATCGTCGTCACCGACACGCTGCAGACCTACGACCCGAAGATCTACGCGGTCGGCGAGTGCGCGGCGCATCGCGGCACGGCCTACGGCCTGGTCGCGCCGCTGTTCGAGCAGGCCAAGGTCTGCGCCAACCACCTGGCGCAGCATGGCATCGGCCGCTATCAGGGTTCGGTGACTTCGACCAAGCTCAAGGTCACCGGCGTCGACGTGTTTTCCGCCGGCAATTTCACCGGCGGCGATGGTACCGAGGACATCGTGCTGCACGACAGGAACGGCGGTGTGTACAAGCGCCTGGTGATCGAGAAGGACAAGCTGATCGGCGCCGTGCTCTATGGCGACACGGCCGATGGCGGCTGGTATTTCCAGTTGCTCAAGGAAGGCCGCGACATCAGCGCGCTGCGCGACCACCTGATGTTCGGCGACGCCTTCGCCAACAACCACGTCGGCGACGTCGGCCATGCCGGCGCCTCGAAGGCCGCGACGATGGCCGACACAGCCGAGGTCTGCGGCTGCAACGGCGTGTGCAAGGGCACTATTGTCAAGGCGATCCGCGAGAAGGGCTTGTTCACCCTCGACGACGTCAGGAAGCACACCAAGGCGTCGAGCTCCTGCGGTTCCTGCACCGGCCTGGTCGAGCAGATCCTCGCCTCCACCGTCGGCGGCGCCTACCAGGCCGCCGACCGCACCACCAAGCCGGTTTGCGGCTGCACCGATTTCAACCACACCGAAGTGCGTCAGGCGGTGCGCTCGATGAAGCTGCTGTCGCTCGACGCCGCCTTCAAGGCGCTCGACTGGCGTACCCCGGACGGCTGCGCCACCTGCCGCCCGGCGCTCAACTACTACCTGATCTCGACCTGGCCGCACGAGGCGCAGGACGATCCGCAGTCGCGCTTCATCAACGAACGGGCCCACGCCAACATCCAGAAGGACGGCACCTACTCCGTGGTGCCGCGCATGTGGGGCGGCCTGACCACGCCCGACGAGCTGCGCCGCATCGCCGACGTCGCCGAGAAGTACAAGGTGCCGACGGTCAAAGTCACCGGCGGCCAGCGCATCGACCTGCTCGGCATCAAGAAGGAAGACCTGCCCGGCGTCTGGCAGGACCTCGGCATGCCTAGCGGCCACGCCTATGGCAAGAGCATTCGCACGGTGAAGACCTGCGTCGGCTCCGAGCACTGCCGCTTCGGCACCCAGAAGTCGATGAGCATGGGCGTCGAGCTGGAGAAGATGCTGTTCGGCATGTGGTCGCCGCACAAGGTCAAGCTCGCCGTCTCGGGCTGCCCGCGCAACTGCGCCGAGGCCGGCATCAAGGACGTCGGCGTGATCGGCGTGGATTCCGGCTGGGAGCTCTATGTCGCCGGCAACGGCGGCATCAAGACCGAAGTCGCCGAGTTCTTCTGCAAGGTCGGCACGCGCGAGGAAGTGCTCGAATACTCGGCGGCCTTCCTCCAGCTTTACCGCGAGGAAGCCTGGTACCTGGAGCGCACCGTGCATTGGGTGCAGCGCGTCGGCCTCGACGGCATCAGGCAGCGCATCGTCGACGACGCCGAGAACCGCCGGGCCCTGCACCAGCGCCTGCTCTACGCCCTGCAGGGCACGCTCGATCCCTGGGCGGAACGCAGCCAGGGCGTCGCCCGCCACGAGTTCGCGCCGCTGCCGGCGCCGATCGAAATCAAGGGAGAACACCATGTCGAACTGGCATAAAGTCTGCCGCCTCGAAGAAATCCCCCTGCGCGGCAGCCGCGTGCTGCCGCACCAGGCGGGCAGCATCGCGCTGTTCCGCGCCGCCGACGACCAGGTCTTCGCGCTGCAGGACGCCTGCCCGCACAAAGGCGGCCCGCTGTCCCAGGGCATCGTCCATGGCCATCGCGTGACCTGTCCGATGCACGGCTGGAACGTCGAACTCGACAGCGGCGAGGCCTGTGCGCCCGATCACGGCTGCGCCCGGCGCTACGCGACGCGCGTGGAGGGCGGCGAGGTCTTTCTCGAAATCAGATGCGAAAGCCGTCAATAGGCGTGCCCCGTGAAATACCAGCGTAGCGAGCAAATCGGTAGTCCCCGCCCTGGGGCGGGGAATGAGGGGTGGGGGGTGTTTATGCCGCCTGTTCTTGCATGAGCATGGGCGCGCCCGAACCCCTGCTGCGCGAGACGCGCTCCACCTGCTGCTACTGCGGCACGGGTTGCGGCGTGATCATCGAGACAGTTGGCGCTGGCGAGACGGCGCAGATCGTCGGCGTGCGCGGCGACCCCGAGCACCCGGCCAATTTCGGCCGGCTGTGCAGCAAGGGCGCCAGCCTGCACCTGACCACCGCGCTCACCGGCCGCGCCCTGCTGCCCGAATACCGCGCCGCGCGCGGCGAGGCGCGCCGCGCGGTGGGCTGGGATGCGGCGCTCGACGCGGCGGCCGCGCGCTTCGCCGCGATCATCAACGAGCACGGCCCTGACGCCGTGGCCTTCTACGTTTCCGGCCAGTTGCTGACCGAGGACTATTACGTCTTCAACAAGCTCGCGCGCGTCGTGGTCGGCACCAACAACATCGACTCGAATTCGCGCCTGTGCATGTCCTCCGCCGTGGCCGGCTACAAGGCCACGCTCGGTTCCGACGCGGTGCCCGGCAGTTACGCGGACATCGCGCTGGCCGACCTGTTCCTGCTCGCCGGCAGCAATACGGCCTGGGCGCATCCGGTGCTGTTCCGCCGCATCGAGGACGCCAAGGCGGCCAACCCGGAATTGAAAATCATCGTCGTCGATCCGCGCCGCACCGACACCGCGGCGATGGCCGACCTGCACCTGGCGATCACGCCGGGCAGCGACGCGATTCTCTACAGCGCGATGCTGCATGTGATGCTCTGGGAAGGCCAGGTCGACGAGGCCTTCATCGCCGCCCACACCAGCGGCTTTCCTGCGCTGCGGGCGCAAGTTCGCGAACTGACGCCGGCTGCGGCCGCGGCCAGTTGCGGCGTGTCGGCCGACGGCATCGTCACCGCGGCGCGCTGGTTCGGCGAGGCGGCGGCGCCGCTGTCGATGTGGTGCCAGGGTCTCAACCAGTCCACCCACGGCACCGCCAACAATGCCGCGCTGATCCATCTTCATCTTGCTACGGGCAAGATCGGCCGGCCCGGCATGGGGCCGTTCTCGCTGACCGGCCAGCCCAATGCCATGGGCGGGCGCGAGGTCGGCGCGATGGCCAACCTGCTGCCGGGGCATCGCAATCCGGCCGACGTCGGCGATCGTGAGGAACTCGCCGCGCTGTGGGGCGTCCCCTCGCTTCCGGCGGCGCCGGGCAAGACCGCGGTGGAACTGTTCGATGCGCTGCGCGAAGGCACGATCAAGGCGGTGTGGATCGCCTGCACCAACCCCGCGCATTCGCTGCCCGACCAGACCCGCGTGCGCGAGGCGCTGTGCAAGGCCGAGTTCGTCGTGGTCCAGGACGCCTACGCCGAGATCGAAACCGCGGCCTACGCCGACCTGCTGCTGCCGGCCGCGAGCTGGGGCGAGAAGGAAGGCACGGTGACCAATTCCGAGCGCCGCATTTCACGCGTGCGCGCGGCCGTGGCGCCGCCCGGCGAGGCGCGCGCCGACTGGGAAATCGCCGCCGATTTCGCGCGGCGGCTGGGCGCAAGAGTTATGCGTGGCGGCATCCCCTTGTGGGATGGTGCCGGGGACACGGTGCAGCACTTCGATTTCGCCGATGCCGCCCAGGTATTCGCCGAACACGTCGCCACCACGCGCGGCCGCGACCTCGACATCGGCGGCCTGAGCCACGCCATGCTGGAGCAGCGCGGCCCGCAGCAGTGGCCCTGTCCCGCCGGCGCCACGGCCGGGCAGGCGCGACTGTATGCCGATCACCGCTTCGCCACGGCCGATGGCCGCGCCTGCTTCGTACCGCTGACTTTCAACCTGACCGCCGAAGCGCCCGATGCGCGCTTTCCGTTGCGCCTCACCACCGGCCGCCTGCGCGACCAGTGGCACGGCATGAGCCGCAGCGGCCGCGCGGTGCGCCTGTGCGCCCACGAGCCGGCGCCGCGCCTGCTGCTGCACCCGGCCGACCTCGAGCGGCGCGGCTTCAAGGAAGGCGAGCTGGCGCGCGTGGCCAGCCGGCGCGGCGAGATCGTGCTGCCCGTATCGGCGAGCGAGGAACTCAAGCCGGGCCAGGCCTTCGCCGCGATGCACTGGGGCGGCCGCTCGCTGTCCCACGCCGGCGTCAATCAACTGATGCCCGCGGCCAGCGATCCGGTCTCGAAACAGCCCGAACTCAAGCACGCCGCGATCCGCGTCGAGCGCGCGGAACTGCCCTGGCGCCTGGTGCTGCTGCGCGCCGCCGAGACCGCCGCGGCGGAAGAAGAACTGCTGCTCTGGCGCGCGCGCCTCGCGCATTTCCTGCCGCAATTCGATTACGCCGCGCTGACCCTGGCCGGGCGCGATCATCCGCTGCTGGCGCTGCACGTCGCCAGTGCCGAACCCGTGGCGGACGACCGGCTGGCCCTGCTGGTCGCCGCACTCGATCTGGGCGCGAGCACCGTGTATCGCGACCCGCGCCGCGGCATCGTCAAGCTGGCCCGCATCGATGCCGCCGGCGGCCAGCTCAAGGGCCTGCTGCTGGCCGGCGAAACCGCCGCCGCCGACTGGCTGCGCGAGCTGATGCTGAGCGGCCGCCCGCTGGGCGAGCTGCGCCGCTGGCTGTTCGCCCCCGCGGCCCAGCCGCCCGCCGGCCTGGTCCCGGCCGGGCGCACGGTGTGCAACTGCTGCGGCGTCGCCGATACCGAAATCAAGGCGCTGCTGGGCCAGGGCCTGGCCCTGGAGCAAGTTCAGGCCCAACTCAAATGCGGCAGTTCCTGCGGTTCCTGTCTGCCCGAGTTGCGGCGCATGGCGGCACAGGCGGCGGCGACGGTGGCGTAACCCTCGGGTCGTCGGCCGCAGCGGTCAGCGTGGAGTCTTCACCGGGCGCAGAAACAGGGCTCAGCCCGGGCGCTGGTCCGGCTCTCCCGCAACCGCAGGCTCTCGATCCAGCTTGGCCACCTCGTCGATTTCGCCGCTTTCACCCGCTAGGGCTTCCTGCTGCTGGCATCCCGCTTCGGTGCCGGCGATGTTCCTGACGCCGCATCTGCCGCTCCTGCAACTGCCGGGGGCGGCGATTTCCACGCCGTCTTGCCCCATGCTCTTCAACAGGAAATAGATGGCGGCGACAGCGGCAATCAGCAGGGCGATGGCTATAAGCGCAATCAGCATGGTTCTGGCTCGCGAATTCTCGAAGCGGTGACTATAGCCTACGCAGTGCCAAGACTCGTCGGCAGGCCGCCGCCGGCCGCTTATCGAAAATCGCTACTCACCCTCCGTGCCCGTTGCGGACGATCAGGCCATACGGTGGTGGACATTGGCCCGCGCCATGTGCAGCTTTTTGTAGCTGTCGATCAGGCGCTGGTGCCTGTCGAGCCCCTCCAGCTTCATGCTCGTTGGCGTCAAGCCGAAGAAGCGCACGCTGCCGTCCACTGAACCCAGCACCGCATCCATCCGCGCGTCGCCAAACATCCGGCGGAAATTTACCTCGTAATCGTCCAGTTCCAGGTCGTCGTCCAGCAGCACCTCCAGCACCACGTTCAAGGCCTGATAAAACAATCCGCGCTCGACCGTGTTCTCGTTGTATTGCAGGAAGCGTCCCACCAGTTCGTGCGCCGCTTCAAATTGTTGCAAGGCGAGATTGATCAGCAGCTTCAACTCCAGGATCGTGAGCTGACCCCAGTCCGTGTTCTCGTCGAATTCGATGCCGATCAAGGTGATGATATCGGTGTAATCATCCAGCTCACTGTCCTCCAGACGTTCCAGCAGAGCTTCCAGACCGGCATCGTCCAGTCGATGCAAGTTCAAGATATCGGTGCGGAAGGACAGCGCCTTGTTGGTGTTATCCCAGATCAAATCCTCTACCGGATAAATTTCCGAATAACCCGGCACCAGAATGCGGCAGGCCGTTGCGCCGAGTTGGTCATGCACCGCCATGTACACTTCCTTGCCCATGTCTTCGAGAATGCCGAGCAGCGTCGCGGCCTCCTCGGCATTGGATTCTTCACCCTGGCCGGAAAAATCCCACTCGACAAAGTCGTAATTCGCTTTGGCACTGAAAAAGCGCCACGACACCACGCCGCTGGAATCGATAAAGTGCTCGACAAAGTTGTTCGGCTCGGTGACGGCGTTGCTTTCAAAAGTGGGCCGAGGCAAATCGTTCAGGCCTTCAAAACTGCGCCCCTGCAGCAACTCGGTCAGACTGCGTTCCAGCGCTATTTCAAAGCTGGGGTGCGCCCCGAACGAGGCAAACACGCCGCCGGTACGCGGGTTCATCAAGGTGACGCACATCACCGGAAATTCCCCGCCCAGCGACGCATCCTTCACCAGCACCGGAAAGCCCTGCTTTTCCAACTCATCGATGCCGGCCAGGATGCCGGGATATTTCGCCAGCACGTCGCGCGGCACATCGGGCAGCGCGATTTCACCTTCCAGAATTTCGCGTTTGACCGCCCGTTCGAAAATTTCCGACAGGCATTGCACCTGCGCCTCGGCCAGGGTATTGCCGGCACTCATGCCATTGCTGAGGAACAGGTTGTCGATCAGGTTGGACGGGAAATACACCACCTCGCCGTCAGACTGGCGCACATAGGGCAGCGAACAGATGCCGCGCTGCACATCGCCGGAGTTGGTGTCGATCAGGTGCGAGCCTCGCAACTCGCCATCGGGGTTGTAAATTGCCCGGCAGTATTCATCGAGAATTCCAGCCGGCAGCGCATCTTTTCGACCCGGCTTGAACCAGCGCTCGTCCGGGTAATGCACGAACGCCGCGTTGGCAATGTCTTCCCCCCAGAACTGGTCGTTGTAGAAATGATTGCAATTCATCCGCTCGATGAATTCGCCCAGCGCCGACGCCAGGGCACTTTCCTTGGTCGCTCCCTTGCCATTGGTAAAACACATCGGCGAGTGCGCATCGCGGATATGCAGCGACCACACGTTGGGAACCAGATTGCGCCACGAAGCGATTTCGATCTTCATGCCCAAGCCCGCCAAAATCGCCGACATGGTGGCGATGGTTTGCTCCAGCGGCAGATCCTTGCCGGCGATATAGGTGCTCGCTGCCGAATCCGCACTCGTACCCCGACCCAGCGTCAGCAAGGCCTGCGCATCGGCATCCAGATTTTCAACTTCCTCAATCACAAACTCCGGCCCGGTTTGCACCACCTTCTTCACCGTACAACGGTCAATGGAACGCAAAATGCCCTGGCGATCTTTGGCGGAAATATCTGCGGGCAGTTCGACCTGGATCTTGAAAATCTGCTGGTAGCGATTTTCCGGATCGACGATGTTGTTCTGCGACAGGCGGATGTTTTCGGTGGGGATGTTGCGAGTTTCGCAGTACAACTTCACAAAGTAAGCCGCACACAACGCCGATGAAGCCAGAAAGTAATCGAACGGACCAGGCGCCGAGCCATCGCCCTTGTAGCGGATAGGCTGATCGGCCACCACCGTGAAGTCATCGAACTTGGCTTCAAGACGAAGCTTGTCGAGAAAGTTGACCTTGATTTCCATGTGGGAATTCCAACGTTCAAAACGAATTGGCCGCTATTATCGGGTTTTCCCAATGGAAAACCCGTGCCTCTCAGCAGTTCGAGGCTCCGGGGTGCTGGCGCCGACAACAGCATGCACAGCCGCGACGAAGGTTTCAAAAATCAGGCACACCACAAAGCCAAGCCCGAACCGCTCTACGACAAGGCGCATTCGAAGAAACCCACCCAATGCTGCAGGCCCGCCACTTCACTGATGACGATGCGGGGGGGGACTTCATCTGTCCGGCCGGCAAGCTGTTTTAGAGCCAACTCACACAATTGGGCCAATCCGGCCGTTTGCCAGTCATTCATTGTCAGGCGGCAGTAATTCGGTAAGCCGCCTTTCAGCAACTGAATGGCGTAAACGTCAGTGCTGCTGGATCGCGAACGGGAACTCTCGACCCACAGGCGTCATTTGCCCGTTGGGCGCATCAACGGCGGCCTTCCATATCTTCAGCGGCCGTACTTTGTAGCCAACGCAACAGGGTGGCGAATAGGATATCGCATTGACCAAATCGGCCAATTGGATCCACTCCACCCTGCAGCTTCAGGGCGGCGGGCTGCGCAGCGCCTTCCCGCGCGTCATCTCGCCCCAGTGCTGGGCGCTGCCGGTGACCCAGCGCCACATGCCTTGCAGGCGCCAGACGGCGACCAGCTGGCGGTAGCCGAAGTTTTCCAGGATCGCCGCCAGCAGCAGCTGCGCCAGCTGCGCCGGCTTGCGGTAGAGACGGAAGGACAGTTCTTCGAGCAGCAGCGCGGTCACCGACAGCAGCAGGCCGAAACCCAGCGCGACGAACATGAAGATGTCGAATGCTGCCCAGGAAAAGATGCCCAACGCGGTGCCGATGATGATCAAGGCGTAGCCGCAGACTTCCAGCACCGGGCCGAGGAACTCGAACAACAGGAAGAAGGGAAAGGCCAGCCAGCCGACAGCGCCGCCGCGCGGATGCAATAGCAGCGTCCGGTTCATGGTCAGGCTTTCGGCCAGGCCGCGCTGCCAGCGCGTACGTTGAGCGCGCAGCACCTTCAGCGACTCGGGTGCCTCGGTCCAGCAGATCGGGTCGGGCACGTAGGTGATGCGGTAAGGGATACCGCGCTCGCGGTGGATGCGGTGCAGTCGCACGATCAGTTCCATGTCTTCGCCCACCGTGTCGCGTCGGTAGCCGCCGGCGGCGATCACTTCGCGGGTCTTGAACAGGCCGAAAGCGCCTGAAACGATCAACACGGCGTTGAGCGGGGTCCAGCCGAGCCGGCCGAAAAGAAAGGCGCGCAGGTATTCGACCACCTGGAAGCGGACCATCAGTTTGTCCGGCAGGCCGACCCCGGCAAGGAAGCCGCCGCTGATGTGGCAGCCATTGGCAATGCGCACCGTGCCGCCGGCGACGATGGTGCGCGGGTCCTCGACGAAGGGCTGTACCACCTTGGTTAGCGAATCGCGCTGCAATATTGAATCGGCATCGACGGCGCAGAACAGCGGAAAGCGCGCGGCGTTGATGCCGGCATTGAGCGCATCGGCCTTGCCGCCGTTGGCCTTGTCTATCACGCGCAGGTTCGGGTACTTGGTCGAGCGGTAGATCCCGCGCACTTCCTGGCTGGGCACGCTGCGGCGGTAGGCCTGCGGAAACGGCAGCAGGGCGAACTCGCGCACCAGCTCGGCCAGCGTGCCGTCCTTCGAGCCGTCATTGATGACCACGATCTCGAATTCGGGGTAGTCGAGCTGCAGCAGGGATTTCAGCGAGGGCGTGATGGTCGCTTCCTCGTTATAGGCCGGCACCAGCAGGCTGATCGGCGGATCAAAGCCGGTATGGCTGCGCGGCAGCTGATCCAGGCTGCGACGATCCAGATGGCGGCGCAGGCTGATCAGCGACAGCAGGTTGAGCAGGATGTAGCCGCCGTTGAGCAGGATGAAATAACACAGGAAGCCCCATTGCAGGGCGATCAGCCAGCCGTGTCCGGTTCCGCTGCCGAGGTTCATGACACCGGCCGCGCCGCTGCGCCGGTTGCCGCCTCGGCTCGCACCTGGCGCAGCATGTCGGCGCCGTAGCGGTCGTTGATGTCGCCGGCGATCTCGTCCAGCAAACTAGGCGTCACGCCCGGCAGGCGCAGCAGCGCCTGCGCCGCGCGATAGCGCACCCACCATTCGGCATCGCCCAGCATGGCCTGCAGGCGCGGCAGGTCGTCGCTCCCGCCGATCCGTGCCAGGGCCGTAGCCGCTTGCGCGCGAACCGGCCAGTCGGCGTGGCCGGCGAGGCGGCGCACATCGGCCAGGGCGCGCGGATCGGCAACCGCCCTGAGCGCGGCGACCAGGGTATCGATCGGCGTACCGGCGGCGAGGCGGGGCGACAGCGCCGGCCAGCGGTCGGCGGTCGGCACCACGTCGAGCAGGGGCAGCAGGCGCCGCGCCTCGGCGTCGCCACCTGCCACCAGACCTGCCAGCAGGGCCGGGCCGAGCGCCGCGTCGCGCGCTTCGCCGAGCATGCCGGCGATGCGGGCGCGCGACCAGTCCTCGCGTTGTGCGATGACGGCCAGCACCGGCGCGGCGGCGCGTCCGGCGTCGATCTGCAACAGGCTGCGCGCCGCGAGCAGGGACAGCACCGGGTTCGCATCTGTCATCAACACGGACAGATCCTCCCAGGCGTCCGTCGTCCGCATCCGGCCGAGGCCGACTACCGCCAGCAGGCGGCCGCGCATGTCGCCGCGCCCGAGCAGGCGCAGCGCGGTACCTGGCAGTTGCAATGCATTAGCCATGGTGCGCAGGCGCTCGCGCGCCTCGCCGCGCAACATCTCGGTGAATTGCAGCCAGACCAGCAGGATCATCTCGCGGTCGCGGCCGACGATGCGCGGCATTTGGTAGGGCAGGCCCTCGATGGCGTGCAGGAACACCGGTTGCCATTCCTGGCGCATGTGCGCCTCGCGCGCCTCGCGGCGGTCGGCGAGCAGGCGCAGCACGACGATAGCTGCAAGCAGCAGCCCGGTGAGGGCGAAGACCGCGATGCCGCTGTGCAGTGCGAAGCGCAGCAGCGGGTCAGAACTCGTGGCGAAGTCCAAGGCGCAGGCCGCTGCGGGTGTAGAGCTCGCCCTGGCGCTGGCGTCCGGCTTCCCAACTGAGGCTCCATGCCTGGGCGAGTCGATGGCGGCCTGCCAGCGTGGCGTTGCTGACGCGCGAGGTGATGAAGCTTCCGGCGCCTCCGTGCTCGGTTTCGCGCCCGGCGGCGATCGAGAGGCCGAACCAGTCGCGCTCGCCGTAGTAGTGGTTCCATTGCAGGCGGTGGCTGCTGACGGTCGCCGCGCCATCCGGGCCGCCGCCGAACAGGGTGTAGGCGAAGCGCTCGTTGCCTAGGTAGCGTTCGGCGCCGAGGTGGATCACGCGGGTGTTGCCGGCATCGTATCGGCTGCGCCGCCAGCCGGCCGAGAGGCCCCAGCCCGCCGCCGGCTCGACCTGGATGCCGAGCAGGCCGTAGTCGCGCGCCAGCACGCGATGGCTGTCGCTGGCGCCGGCTTCCAGTTGCAGCTGCATGGCCGGCGACAGCGGCAGCCAGGCGCCGCCATGCAGCTCGCCGTCGCGCAGCCGGTAGCGCTCGGTGTCGCGCCAGCCGCCGTAGAACACCTGGCGTTCGGGGCCACGATGTTCGAGCAGCAGGTAGCGGCTGCGCCAGTCCGGCAGGCCGCCGCTCAGCGTTTCGCGCGCGGCGCCGATTTCAAGCTCGGTGCGCGGCGCCGAAGCGGTTTGCGCCAGGACCGGCAGGGCGATCAGGAACAGCAAGGTTGCGTACCTCATGTCGGCTCCCGGCGCAGGCGCCGCAGCCGGGCGCGCAGTTCCTCGATCTGGAAGGGCTTGACCACGTAGTCGTCGGCGCCGGCATCGAGGGCGCGGGCGATGTCCTGCTCGTGGCCCTTGGAGGACAGCATCAGCACCGGGATCTTCTCCCAGCCGGCGCGGGCGCGGATCGCGCTCACCAGCTCGAAGCCGTCGGCATGCGGCAGCATCACGTCGAGTAGCACCAGGGCGGGCGGTTCGCTCGCGGCGATCAGCTGCTGCGCGGCACGGCCATCGACCGCGTGGCGCACGGTGAAGCCTTCGCGGTCGAGGATGAAGTGCAGCACCGAGGCGATCATTGCATCATCCTCGATCACCAGCGCGGTGGCGCCGGCGGGATTCGATCCGGTGCTGGGCAGGGGCGGACTCATGACGGTATTCTAGGCTGTGCCGCCACCGTGCGCACATGGGCGAGGACGCCCTGTGCGCGGGCCACGGCGGGCAGGGGGCCACCACGCTCGATCTCGTCCTCCAGCGCCTTGCAGGCGCGCGAGGCCCAGTGAAGGCCGAAGGTGCCAAGGCTCCCGCCAAGCTGGTGCGCCAGGCGGCGGGCGGCATCGCGCTCGCCCCGTTCCAGCGAGAGCACCAGTTCTTCGAGCAGCGCCGCGCGCGAGGCGCGGAACTCCGGCAGCATGGGCAGCAGTTCGCCGTCGATTTCGATCTCCGTCTCGGGGCCGTCTTCGGCGGCGGTCGGCGTGGCCGGACGGCCGACCAGCAAGGCCATCACGTCGGCGCGCGAGCAGGGTTTGCCCAGGCAGGCATCGAAGCCCTGGGCCAGGTAGGCCGTCTGGCTTTGCGCGTCGTCGATCGCCGAGAAGGCCACGATCACGCTGGGCGCCTGCCCGGCCGTGGCCTGCGCGGCGCGGATCGCATTCAGGGCCTCGATGCCGCCCATCACCGGCATGTTGATGTCCATGAAGATCAGGTCGGGTCGCCACTTCCGAATGCGATCCACGGCGGCCTTGCCGTTAACCGCCATCTCGACCGGCGCGCAGTCCTCAGGCAGCAGGCGGCGCAGGATCAGGCGGTTGTATTCGTCGTCATCGACGATCAATACGCCGGGGTGGGCGGCGATGTCCAGCTGACTGTCGAAGCGCACATGAGGAGCGGTTTCGGGAACCCGATCGGCACTGGCACGCGGCAGGCTCAGAGTCAGCAGGGTGCCGCTGTGCTCGTCCGTCGCCATCTCAAGCTCGCCGCCCATGGCGCGCGCCATCAGCCGTGCCGAATAGGCACCGAGGCCCGAGCCGCCCTGTTTTCCCGAGGTCGCGTACTTGCCAAAGAAGCGTGCGCGGATTTCCGCCGGTACCGCACCAGCATTGGCTACGCTCAGGCGAATCGCAGCGTTCTCGCTAACGACTTCGATGCTTACCGCGCTTCCCGCCGGTGCCGCCTCGATGGCGTTCTTCAGCACGTTGGCGATCACCGAGTAGGCGAAGTCCGCATGCCCCACGGCCACCGTGCCGTCGGCGCCACCTTTCAGGTCCAGGCGCAGGCCTTTGGCGTCTGCATGTTCCTTGAGGTCGTCGATTACGGCCAGCAGCGTGGCGTGCAGATCGACCGCTTCCGCCTCCAGTACGTAACACCCCTGTTCCATGCGGTGCAAGGCAAGCGAAAGATTGACCATGGTCATCGCCCTCCGCGCCGCGCGCCGGGCGCTGGCCAGCAGGCGCAGGTCGTCGCCGGATAGCCCGGGACGCGACATCAACATGCCGAGTGTAGCGACGATACTGCTCAGCGGCGTGCGCAGGTCGTGACGGGCAATCCGATCGGCATCCTCAACGGCACGCAACGCGCTGCTCAGTTCCTCGGACACTTTCTGTTCGGTGGCCAGCGTCGCGGCCAGACGCTGCACCAGGACGGCCACCAAGGTGAATGAAACCACCTGTGCCGAGGTGTTCCAGATCCAGACCAGGCCGGAGGAAAACTCGGTGCCGTCGAGATACTTCGAAACCGCCCAGAGGGCAGCGCAGTAGCTGGCAAAGGCATAGGCCTGGCGGCGGGTCGCCAGCGTGGAGGCGAGGATGATGGCAAAGAAATACAACGGGTAAACTCGCAATTCGGCGCCTGTGGAGATGTCGACCAGGAACACCGAGGCGGCAATGGCCGTCGCAATTAGCAGACCGAGGCGGGGTGGCAGACGCAGCAGGCGGTTCATGCAGGAATATTACGCCCGATATCACGCAGCCCCGGTACATTCACGAACGGCGAGTTTTTGGCGAGCATTCTGGGAGCAATCCCTGGATCTACCCGCCCAATCGAAGGGATTCGACGCTCACGCTGCCCAATAGCAGGCACGTTCCAGATCGGGGAGCTACCCGACAACCACCATGAGCGGCTGAACGACAGGTGACCGGCGCATTGCCGACCGAATATAGGCCGAGACCCAAAGTCAGCATTGGCCGAAAAACCGACTCCTTGCGCGCATGGGATCAGGTGTCTTTCGCTTGTTGCCAACGTTGGTCAAGGAGGCGTTGCACGAATCCTTGATCGCAAGAGTCGGCGCTGGTGGAACGGCGACGCGTTCGGGATATCTGGAGTTGGTGACTCCACGATCTCAACTTATGCCGCCAGTTTTGCGCTCATCCGTCGGTGGACTTGAGGCGGATGTCGTTGCGTACCGCCTTGACGCCCGGCACCTGGCTGGCGACCTGCGAGGCCTTTTCGACTTCGACGCGGCTGGCGACGAAGCCGGAAAGCTGGACGACGCCCTTGAAGGTCTCGACCTTGATCTCGCTGGCCTTGACGTCCTTGTCCTGGATGAAGGCGGACTTGACCTTGGTGGTTATGACGCTGTCGTCGACGTACTCGCCGGTGCTTTCCCTGGTCGGACTGCCGCCGCAAGCGGCCAGCAGCAGTGCCAGCAGGACCGCGGCGCTGGTGGATTTGGCGTTCATCGTGGTTTCTCCTTTACGGTTGCGTGGCCGGTCGGATCGGCTGCCGGGGATCTAGGGTCGGCGGCGCGGTCGATCCGTTCTCTTGGCACGTCCATTCGCGACAGTTATTTCGCGGGCATGGTCTTCCTGGATTCGGCGGCGGAAATCCTGCCGTCGCGGTCGGCATCGAGCTCCTTGAAGCGGGCCGTGATATCGGCCGAGCGCTTGGCCTCGTCCCTGGTCACAAAGCCGTCGCGGTTGAGGTCGAGTTGCTCGAATATCGGCGCCGCTTGCGCGCCTGGGGCGACTGCGCCCGGAGTGGTCGCGGGCGCCGGCACGCCGCTGCTCGCCGGCGCCGGGTCGGCGGCAATCGCGCCGAGCGGCAGGGCGGCAAGAACGACGCACAGGGTCGCGAGACGGGTCCTGGTTTTCATCGCTATCTCCTTGGAAAATGCAGGAATATCAACACTCCTCCCCGGTGTTCTGGCGGGAGTTGGTTTCATCATAGGAACCCCGCGGCACAGCCGCTGTCAGACTTGACTGAAACGCGTGTAGGACAATTCCTGCGTACCCGGGCGGTTTTTCGGCCCGGGGAAGGAGGCATGCCATGCAAGCAAGCATCCTCACTTACCTGGCGCCCCGCTTCGGGCGCATCGCCCGCAAGGACTGGCACCATCTGCTGCTGGCCCTGGGCTGTGTCTTCGTGCTGCTGCTGCTGGGTTCGAGCCACCGGCAGGCGAGCGACAGCCTGGACGCACTCGACGGCCTGCAGCAGCAGGCCGAACGGGTGGAGCGCCTCGACGGTTTGCTGATCCAGTTGGTGGACGCGGAAAATGCCGTGCGCGGCTATCTGCTGAGCGGCAATCGTGCCCATCTCGAACCGTATGCCAATAGCCTGGCAAGCATGGACGAACGCCTGGAGGCGATTCGCCGCGACTTCGCAACGAACCCCGCCAACGACGATGTCATCGCCGATCTTTCGGCGCTCGTCGCGATCAAGCTGCGCAGCCTCGACCAGGCGGTCGAGCGCGGCATTGCCGGCCAGGAAACGCGGATCCAGGGCAAGCGTTACACCGACCGCATCCGCGACCTGATCCTGGGACTGGAGGCGCAACTGCTGGCGCAGGGGCGGGTTTCCTTCGAGCGCTCCACGCGCGACCTCGAACAGACCCGCGCGGTGGTCGTCGTCCTCGCCGCCGGCGCCGTGGCGCTGATAATCCTGCTGTATTTCGTCCTCGAACGCCAGCTTCAGTTGCGGGAACAGCTCGCCGGCCTGCTGCGCAGCGAGAACCAGCGCCTCGACAGCGTCGTGCAGGAGCGTACCGCCGAGTTGAGCGAACTGGCGAGCCACCTCACCATTGTCAGCGAAGCCGAGAAGGCGCGCCTGGCGCGGGAACTGCACGACGAACTGGGGGCCTTGCTCACCGCCGCCAAAATGGAATCCGGATGGATCGCCCGCAAACTCGACGGTGTCGACGGCGCGGCGCTCGCGCCCTGCCGGGAACGCCTGGCGCGGCTGGAACGCCTGCTCGACGACGGCATCGCCATGAAGCGCCGGATCATCGACGACCTGCGCCCGCCGCTGCTCGAAATGCTGGGCCTGGTCAGCGCGCTGCGCGTCCTCGGCGAGGAGTTCGCCCGCGACGCCGAGGCCAGGCTAAGCCTGGACCTGCCGGCCGACGACGTGGAGCTTGCCCCGGCGCCGGCGCTGGCGACCTTTCGCATCGCCCAGGAAGCCCTGACCAACATCCGCAAGCACGCCCGCGCCCGGCGCGTGAAGCTCGCCCTGCGGGTCGTGGCAGGCAAGGGGCTGGAGCTGGAAATCGAGGATGACGGCGAGGGCTTCCAGACCGCGGCGGCGGCGCGGCGGCATCATGGCCTGGCGGGCATGAAACACCGCGTCCAGATGTGTGCCGGGGATTTCATTGTCGACAGCCGGCCCGGCGCCGGCGTCCGCATCGTGGCGCGGATTCCGCTTGCGGCAGTTGCGCCCGACGCCTGAGGCCGCGGATCAGGAAGGGGTCGCCTGCCGCAGTCAGGCGCGCAGGTAGGTTCGCAGGTAGGTCAATAATTCGCCCATCTGGCTGGCCTTGTCGAAAAAGCCCTCGACGCCGAGCGCCCGGCAGCGCTCGCGGATCAGCACCTGGCCATGATTGGTGAACACCACGGCGCGCGGGCGGCCGAAGCGGTCCGGGTCCAGCGCGATCGCGCGCAGCACGCCGATGCCGCTGCCCGCGCGCAACTGCAGGTCCACGATGGCGAGGTCGGGCTGCTGGCGCTGCAGCAGTTCGATCGCGGCGGATTCGTCCTCCGCCTCGCCCACCACTTCCACGCCCGCCAGCTCGCCGATTGCGGCGCCCAGGGTCTGGCGCAGGATGGACGAATCCTCGATGAGCACCACTTTCAGCGGCGGGATCTGTCCGCTGCGCTCCATGTTCGCGCTTTCACTCCAGCAGCAGGCTGTTGCGCACGGCATAGGCGGCCAGTTCCGCATTGCTGCCCACCCCGAGTTTTTCCAGAAGGCGCGAGCGATACGTGCTCACCGTCTTGACGCTGAGCCGGAGCGCCTCGCCGATCTGCGAAACCGATTGCCCGCGGGCAAGACGCAGAAAGACCTGCAGTTCCCGCTCCGAGAGTTGTTGATGGGGCGCCGCCGCGCCGGCGCCCGTTACCTCGTCGGCGAGCAGTTCGGCCATGCGCGGCGAGAGGTAACGGCGGCCCTGGGCGACGGCGCGCACGGCGCGCAGCAGTTCGTCCCGTCCGCATTCCTTGCACAGATAGCCGTCGGCGCCGTTGCGGATCATCGCCAGGGCATAACGCTCTTCGGGAAAGCCGGTCAGGACCAGCACCCTCGGCTTGGCCTGGTGCAGGCGCAGGCTGCGCAGCACGTCGATCCCGCTTTGTCCGGGCAGGGCGAGATCCAGCAGCAACACATCGCAGCCGGTTTCCTGCAGCAGCGCCAGCGCCTCCTCGCCGGACGCGGCCTCGAAGGCCACGACGATGCCCACCTCGTCGGCCAGCATTTCGCGAAAGCCGGCGCGGACTATCGCATGGTCATCGACTATCGCGACTCGCAGCATGAGTGGCACTCCGCTCGATATTGTCCTGGGTCTGACCCGCCATCGCCCGCCGGAGTTCAGGGCGCCGGCGCTGTTTAGTCGCTGTTTCGTCGCTGTCGGCGGCGTCCTACAAACGAATCGGCGGCGTCCGACAGCCTTGGCGCCAATGCGGATCTAGGCTGCAATCAACCCGCGGACTCTTCCCCCGGTAGGGTGGTGGGGCGATTCCCGCCCCATCCGCGGGTGCCACTTGCAATGGAGGTCATCATGATCCGCAAACGCTTGAGTTGGCTGTTGGCTGCTGTGCTGCTGGCGTCGTGGCTCGCGCCGGCCGCGGCCAGCGAGCCCGAGACGCTGGTCAAGGGCGTCACCGAAGAGGTGCTGAAAATCCTGCGCGAGGACAAGGGCATCCAGTCCGGAAACCGCCAGCGGGCCGTCGCCCTGATCGAAACCAAGGTCGCGCCGCATTTCGACTTTGCGCGCATGACCAGCCTCGCCGTCGGCCGGCCCTGGCAGCAGGCCAGCGCCGAACAACGCAAGGTGCTGGTCGGGGAATTCCGCAGCCTCCTGGTACGCACCTACGCCAACGCGCTGACGGCTTATCGCGACCAGACGGTGAGCTTCAAGCCTTCGCCCCGGCAGGGCGCAGGCGACGAGGTCACGGTGCATAGCCAGATCAACAAACCGGGAGCCCAGCCGATCGCGCTCGACTACAGCCTGGCCAGCGCCGCGGGCGAGTGGAAGGTGTTCGACGTGGCCATCGCCGGCGTCAGCCTGGTCACCAACTACCGCAACAGCTTCGCCAGCGAAGTGGGCAAGGGCGGCATCGACGGCCTGATCAAAACCCTGCAGGAAAAGAATCGCAGTTCCGCAACCGCGACCCTGCCGCCGCAACTGGAGCGGCAGGCGTGGCGCGCGGCCTAGACGCCGCGCGTCGCGACCACGCCGTGGCGCCAGCGCCAACTCTTGGGCGCGGCGCTGCGGCTAGGGCGGCGGCAGGCTCCTGCGATGGCGCACGAACAGGCCCATCAGCGGCTTGACGCTGGTGCCGTGGGCGAGGATCGACAGCGCTACGACGATCAGCGTGAACTGGATCAGTTCCAGCGCCAGGGTTTCGGGCAGGCCGTGCTGGATCGCATACATCAGGTAGTACAGCGAACCGATGCCGCGCACGCCGAACCAGCCCACCATGCCGCGTATCGGCCACGAGCTGCGGGTGCCCAGCAGGCCGACGAGCACGCTGAGCGGGCGCGCCACCACGAACAGGAATAGCGCCAGCGCCACCGCCCGCCAGCTCCAGGAATCGAGGAACAGGGTGCCGCCGATCAGCAGGATCAGGGTGATTTCCGAGAGCCGCTCCAGATGTTCCTTGAACACCAGCGATCCCTCGCTGACGGTGGGCGGCAGCTCGCCGTCAGGGCTGGCGCCGGCTGTCTGCGGCGCTGAGCCGGCGAGCTGGAGTTCGGTCTGGCGCAAGGCGACGGCGGCGAAAAATACCGCGAGAAATCCCCAGGCGTCGACCATCACGGCCAGGCCATAGACGACGCCGATCAGGCCGAGGCCGAGGAAGTCGTCCATCAGTTTGTGTTCCTGTTCCTTGCCGCGCAGCTTCCACGCCAGGTGCGCCAGGGCGACGCCGCACAGGAGCCCGATGGCGACGCCTGCCGCGGTGGCCCACAGCACGTCGAACAGCGCCCAGCGCAGGCCGAATTCGCCGAGATCGTGCAGGCCGAGCAGCCCCAGGCCCAGCATCACGAAGGGAAAGGCGCTGCCGTCGTTCATGCCGGCCTCGCAGGTCAGGGTGTAGCGCAGTTGATCGCGGTCGCCGGGATGGCGAATCTGGACGTCGGTCGCCAGCACCGGGTCGGTGGGCGCCAGGATCGCGCCGAGCAGGATGGCCGCGCCCGGCGGCAGATCGAGCAGATACCAGGCAAAGGCCGCGACCAAGGCGACGGTGACGGTCATGGATAGCGTCGCCAGCAGCAGCGGGGTGCGCCAGCGGGCCAGGCTGAACGGCACGGGCATCTTGACCCCGGCGGAGAACAGCGAAATCAGCACCGCCACCTCGGTCAGCACTTCGAGCAGGGCCGACTGCTTGAGCGGATTGAAGTGAAAGGCGTCGAGTACCGTGGGTCCGGCCAGCATGCCCACCGCCAGATAGATGATGGCCGGGGTGACCGGCAGCCGCGCCAGCAGGGAAGCCGTGGCCCCCCTGGCCAGCAGCAGGCCGCCGATGAGCAGAAACCATTGCGCGTTGGTCATTGTTGGTTCGGTCTGCCTCGATTGATGGGTGCTCGGGCGCTCAGGATGAGCGGTTTCGGCATTGTGTGCTGTGCGCCAGCGAACCGA
Organism: Rhodocyclales bacterium; assembly: GCA_016192435.1. Lineage (GTDB taxonomy): Bacteria > Pseudomonadota > Gammaproteobacteria > Burkholderiales > Rhodocyclaceae > Sulfuritalea. The sequence continues at coordinate 31,603 of JACPUD010000093.1, forward strand.
CGGCGGGCGACGAGGGCTATGTCCCTGCTCTTGAAACGGCCTTGGCCGCCCCCATATCGGCCTCTTGACCGCTGTTCCACGTACCACAAGAGGATTCATTATGACCACCGACACCCAGACCGCGCCCGCGTCGCGCGAAACCCTCGGATTCCAGACCGAGGTCAAGCAGTTGCTGCAACTGATGATCCACTCGCTGTATTCGAACCGCGAGATTTTCCTGCGCGAGCTGATCTCGAATGCCTCCGACGCCTGCGACAAGCTGCGCTTCGAGGCCCTGCACAATGCCGGCCTGTTCGAGGGCGATTCCGACTTCAAGATCCGCGTTTCCTTCGATCCGGCGGCGAAGACCCTGACCATCGCCGACAACGGCGTCGGCATGAGCCGCGAGGAAGTGATTACTAACCTCGGGACCATCGCCAAGTCCGGCACGCGCGAGTTCTTCTCCAAATTGTCGGGCGACGAAAAGAAGGACGCCAGCCTGATCGGCCAGTTCGGCGTCGGCTTCTACTCGTCGTTCATCGTCGCCGACAAGGTCACCGTGCTGACCCGCCGCGCCGGCGCCGAGCCGAACCAGGGCGTGCGCTGGCAGTGCGACCAGGGCGCCGAAGGCACCGGCGAATTCACCATCGAAATGGTCGACCGGCCCAGCCGCGGCACCGAGATCACCCTGCACCTCAAGGAAGGCCAGGACGACCTGCTGTCCTCCTGGAAGCTCAAATCCATCATCCGCAAGTACTCCGACCACATCGTCCAGCCCATCGTGATGAAGGGCGAGAAGTGGGACGAGGAGAAGAAGGAGCAGGTCGCCACCGACGAGGACGAAACCGTCAACCAGGCCTCCGCGCTGTGGGCGCGCCCCAAGAGCGAAATCAGCGACGAGCAGTACAAGGAGTTCTACAAGCACGTCGGCCATGATTTCGAGGACCCGCTGACCTGGACCCATGCCCGCGTCGAGGGCAAGACCGAGTACACGCAACTGCTTTACGTGCCGGCGCGCGCGCCCTTCGACCTGTGGGACCGCAACGCGCGCCATGGCGTCAAGCTCTACGTGCGCCGCGTCTTCATCATGGACGACGCCGAGCAACTGATGCCGCTGTATTTGCGCTTCGTGCGCGGCATCGTCGATTCGGCCGACCTGCCGCTGAATGTCTCGCGCGAGATCCTGCAGGAATCGAAGGACATCGAAGCGATCCGCAAGGGCTGCACCAACAAGGTCCTCGGCATGCTGGAAAGCCTGGCCAGCAGCGATGACGCCGCCGAGAAGGAAAAGTACGCCAAGTTCTGGGGCGAGTTCGGCAAGGTGCTCAAGGAAGGCATGGGCGAGGACTTCGCCAACAAGGACAAGATCGCCGCGCTCTTGCGCTTCGCCTCGACGCACGCCGACACGCCGGACGAAACCGTGTCGCTGGCCGACTACATCGCGCGCATGAAGCCCGAGCAGGAAAAGATCTACTACGTCACGGCCGAGACCTTCAACGCGGCGAAGAACAGCCCGCACCTCGAAGTCTTCCGCAAGAAGGGCATCGAAGTGATCCTGTTGTCGGACCGTGTCGACGAATGGGTGGTGTCGCACCTGACCGAGTTCGAAGGCAAGCAACTGGTCTCCGTGGCCAAGGGCGGACTGGATCTGGGCAAGCTCGAAGACGAAGCCGAGAAGCAGGAGCAGGAAAAGGAAATCGGCGAGTTCAAGGAACTCACCGAGAAGATCGCCAAGAGCCTCGGTGAGCGCGCCAAGGAAGTCCGCGTCACGCACCGCCTGACCGACAGCCCGGCCTGCCTGGTGGCGGATGAACACGACGTCTCCGGCAACCTCGCGCGCATCCTCAAGGCGGCAGGGCAGAAGGCGCCGGCCTCCAAGCCCATCCTCGAAATCAACCCGCAGCACCCGGTGGTGCTGCGCCTCAAGTACGAAGACAAGAAGTTCGACGACTGGTGCGCGGTGCTGTTCGACCAGGCCCTGCTCGCCGAAGGCGGCCAGCTCGACGACCCGGCCACCTTCGTCAAGCGCATGAACCAGCTCATGCTGGAGATGAGCGGCAACTGATGCCGCTCAGGGCGGACCGTAGGGCGGACTGTAGGGCGGACTTCAGTCCGCCATCGTAAACCGGCGGACTGAAGTCCGCCCTACAACGCCATCGCAAACCGGCGGACTGAAGTCCGCCCTACAACGTCATCGTAAACCGGCCGACTGAAGTCGGCCCTACGGGAGAGGTCGCGGAGATGGGTGCCACATTGCGGGGTCTCGCGCCCGTCATCGACCAGCGCGCCCGGGTGCTGATCCTGGGCTCGTTTCCGTCCACGGCCTCGCTCGCCGCGCGGCAGTACTACGCCCATCCGCAGAACCAGTTCTGGCGCATCCTCGGCGCGGTGCTCGGCCAGCCGTTGCCGGCGATGGATTACGCGGCGCGCATCGCCGCGGTGCAGGCCGCCGGCATCGCCATCTGGGACGTCTATGCCGCCTGCGAACGGGCCGGCAGCCTCGACAGCGCGATCCAGAACGCAGTGCCGAATCCGCTGGCAACGCTTAAAGAGTTGGCGCCCGCGCTACGCCGAATCTGCTTCAACGGCCGCATGGCGGCGCGCCGCAGCCGCGAAATCGAGGCCATGGGCTTCGCAGCGCTGGTGCTGCCTTCGACCAGCCCGGCCCATGCCGGCATAGGCTTCGAGGAAAAGCTCGCGCGCTGGCGCGACGCCCTGGCCGGCGCCGGCGTTCAGGCGCCGGGCACCTGCTCCAGCAGCGCCTGATAGACGAAGGCCAGCAGCGGGATCGAGTCCTCGGCGGAGACATCGGTGAACTGGACGCCGATCTGATAGGGCGTTTCGCTGTCGCCGCTCTGGTCGACGTTGATGGCGCGGATCACGGTGTCGAGGTCCAGCAGGGCCTCGATGCCGTTGAGCACGACCTTGAACTTGATGGTCAGGCGCTGGCCTTTCTTGCCCGGAATGCGCGCGGTAGTGATCAGGGCGCCGCCGATGCTCAGATTGATGATGGTGCCGGCCGCTTCGATCGGGACGCCGTCGCAATGCGTGATGGCGCAGATGACCCGGACATCGGCACGGGCGCCGCGGCGTACCACCAGCGAGCGCACCAGGCGCGGATAGCTCAGGTGCAGGTAAGGGTAGGGCGTATTGACGCTCTTCAGGATCTGGGTCGGAAAGGCATACGCGCTCCTGCCCGAAAAGGCGCGCAGGATCAGCGCCAGGCCTTCGCGCATGAACAGGTAGTGGCCATCGACCATCGGCGTCGTGACCAGCACGCTGCGGCCCTTGGACATCCCGATCAGCCGCACCGTATAGCGTTCGACGATGTCGCCGCGGTGCGCCTGCAGGCTGATCAGGTCGCCGATCGTGAGGCGGGCTTCTTCCAGCGTGAGCTGGCTTTCGGTGGGTTCTTCGTGCGCGTGATCCTGATGGCTTTCCATTCGGCTGACCTTTCCCGGGCCGGCTATTATCCCGGGGAAGCGCAGAAATCGGAAAAAAATAGCTTGGGCCCCGGCAGCCCCGCGGCGGGCGCGCGACCGCCCCGGCGCAGCGCGCGGCCGGCGAGTATCATGCTGTTCGTATTGTTTCAGGGAGCCCGTCATGAAGAAGCCAGCCGCACTGCCCGAGCTCGACCATCCCGCCCTCGACGCCGCCTCGATCCGCCGCTCGCTGGTCCATCGCCTGATCTACACCATCGGCAAGGACCCGATCACCGCCACCAGTCGCGACTGGTTCTACGCCGCCGCCGCGGTGCTGCGCGAACGCATGATCGAGCGCTGGATGGAAACCATGCGCAGCTACTACGTCGAGGACCGCAAGCGCGTCTATTACCTTTCGATGGAATTCCTCATGGGCCGCACCATGGTGAACTCCATGCTCAACATCTGCTGCGACAAGGAGTTCATGGACGCGCTGGAAGCGGTGGTCGGGATCGGCCTCAAGCCGGACGACATCCGCGAAATGGAGCCCGACGCGGCTTTGGGCAACGGCGGTCTGGGCCGGCTCGCGGCCTGCTTCCTCGATTCGATGGCGACCATGGGAATCGCCGGCTACGGCTACGGCATCCGCTACGAATACGGCATGTTCAACCAGGGCATCGAGGACGGCCAGCAGGTCGAGCACCCCGACAACTGGCTGCGCTACGGCAACCCCTGGGAGTTTCCGCGCCCCGAGGTGCTGTACCAGGTGAAGTTCCATGGCCGCGTGGTGGATTTCGCCGACGAGCACGGCAAGAAGCATTTCCAGTGGGTGGACAGCGACGACGTCATGGCCATGGCCTATGACTACCCGATTCCAGGCTATGACACCGGCACGGTGAACAACATGCGGCTGTGGGCGGCCAAGGCCAGCCGCGATTTCGACCTCAAGTATTTCAACGAGGGCAACTACATCCGCGCCGTCGAGGACAAGAACGATTCGGAAAACCTGTCCAAGGTGCTCTACCCCGACGACACCACCGAAATGGGCCGCGAGCTGCGCTTGAAGCAGCAGTACTTCTTCGTCTCCGCTTCGCTGCAGGACATGCTCTACCGCTTCACCAAGTCGGGCACGCCGCTCGATTCGCTGCCGGACAAGGTGGCGATGCAGTTGAACGACACCCATCCGTCAATCGCCGTGGCCGAACTGATGCGCATCCTGATGGACCTGCACCAGATCGACTGGGCGCGGGCCTGGGACATCACCACGCGCACCTTCGCCTACACCAACCACACGCTGATGCCCGAGGCGCTGGAAACCTGGCCGGTGCCGCTGTTCGAGCGCGTGCTGCCGCGCCACCTGCAGATCATCTACGAGATCAACCACCGCTTCCTCAAGGACGTGATGCACCACTACCCCGGCGACCCGGCGCTGTGGCAGCGCATGTCGCTGATCGACGAGTCGCACGGCCGCCGCATCCGCATGGCGCACCTGGCCATCGTCGGCAGCCACAAGGTCAATGGCGTCGCCGCGATCCACACGCGCCTGATGAAGGAAACCATCTTCGCCGACTTCCACCGCCTGTGGCCCGACAGGATCGTCAACATGACCAACGGCGTGACGCCGCGGCGCTGGCTCAACCAGGCCAACCCGGCGCTGTCGAAGCTCATCAGCGGCCATCTCGGCCGCGGCTGGCTCAAGGATCTCGACCAGTTGCGGCAATTGACGCCGCTGGCCGCCGACGCCGGCTTCCGCGACGAGTTCGTGCGCGTCAAGCGCGCCAACAAGGCCCGTCTGGCGCAGGTGGTCGAGCAGCGGCTCGGCATCCGGCTCGATCCCGATTCGTTGTTTGACGTGCAGATCAAGCGCATCCACGAATACAAGCGCCAGCTGCTCAACGTGCTGCACGTCGTCACGCTCTACAACCGCCTGCGCGCCGGCGGCGACGCACCGCCGCGCACGGTGATCTTCGGCGGCAAGGCGGCGCCCGGCTACCGCACGGCCAAGCTGGTCATCCGTCTGATCAACGACGTCGCCGACATCGTGAACAACGATCCGCTGATGAAGGACCGGCTCAAGGTCGCCTTCATTCCCAACTACGACGTCTCCAACGCCGAGATCATCATCCCCGCCGCCGACCTCTCGGAGCAGATCTCCACCGCCGGCACCGAAGCCTCGGGCACCGGCAACATGAAGCTGGCGTTGAACGGCGCGCTGACCATCGGCACCCTCGACGGCGCCAACGTCGAGATCCGCAACGAGGTCGGGCCGGAGAACATATTCATCTTCGGCCTCACCGCCGACGAAGTCGCGCAGACCTACGCCGCCGGCCACCGGCCCTGGGACTATTACAACGGCAACGGCGAACTGCGGCAAACCCTGGACATGCTGCGCGACGGCTTCTTCTCGCCCGAGGAGCGCGAGCGCTACAGGCCGCTCTTCGACAACCTGACCGTCAACGGCGACCACTACCTGCTGCTCGCCGACTACGCCTCCTACCTCGCCTGCCAGGAGCAGGTCGGTGCCCTCTACTGCGATCCGGCGGCCTGGGTGCAGAAGTCCATCCTCAACGTCGCCGGCATGGGCCAGTTCTCCTCCGACCGCACCATAGGCCAGTACGCCAGGACCATCTGGAACGTCGAAGCCGTGCCGCGGCCGCTGGGCTGAGCCGGCTCAGGAGTTGGCATTGGCGACACGGCGGACAATCTTGCGAAAATGCCGGATAAATCGTTTAATCCAACTCGGGTATGAGCCGCCGCAGTAGCGAACCCGGTTGCCGGGCACTTCGGCAGTATCGCAAGGCCGGGCCCTGCGTCGATCAAAGGCCTGTCGCTTTACGCCCCACCATAATTGCTCAAGGTATTGATGAAAAACGAATTCATTGATTTCCACGGCGCTTTATCCATCCTAATTGATGGATTGTTTTCCGTCATGACGGAAAGCATCCCGTCATTAGTTAGCCACACTTAACGTTAGGGGTTTCAAATGGATCTCGACGCGTTGGCTGGTGCAATAAGGCAAACATCTAGTGATCCAATCGCGTTGAAGCTTTCTGACCTGCTTATCAGTTGGAAAGATGACAAGTCAAACGCAACTGAACTGGAAAGAGACATAGAGCGCTACATTGGGAACACGTGGATTGCTAGCACAACAGAACACGAACAAATCTATAGCTTGTGGTCTCAGTTCCGAGACGATGCGATTCACGGAATTGGAGGCATGACAATGAATGAAAGGCTGTACTGCTTTGGCCTCTTCCCACGCTGGGACAATTCACATACTGAAGAAGAACGAAAGGTCATCTATGCCAAGTTGCTGGCCAACCCCTAACCCTGCGCTCAACTCGGACGCCCTCCAGCAAGCTTCGCTTGCTTCCGGTCGCCGGTTAGCTCCACGTTAGACGTCATGGAAATGCACTGCCTCTATCACCCAGGAATACATTCGGACCCCGCTGTATTGCCTGGGCCTTTGCAAATGAAAATTCTCGGAACCGGCGCCGTTGTGGTTTTCTCAGCAAGGACTCTCGCGGAAAGATTTGCCGTTGCAGTTGAGCTTCCATCTGCATATCGCGTTGTGCGCATAGAGGAAGTCGGCACGATTACCAATCCGTACCCGGACAACTGGGCAAAGACCAACCGAGCCGTCTGGTTCGACTCTGATTCAACTCTTGACCAATATCTGGAGAATAGGGGCGCGTTCGAGCATCGTGCTCAAATCATCATGCTGCAAGGTTCAGCCTTTGTTAATCATGCCATTGACCACAATGACGTCTAACCCTGCGGTCGACCCCGTTCGCTTCGCTCTCTGGACGCTGCGCGATGAAGCCGCGCAGCGCCGGTCACCTCCACGTTGGGGCCACCCATGACGTCTCCCGTTCTTATCGCGTTGGCAGTTGTGCTAATTGTTGTCGCGTATCAAGTGTGGATTACAGTCAAACTCGTCAGGGCCGCCGAATATAGTCGCGCCCAGAAACTAACTCAGCTCGCA
>JACPUD010000088.1 GCA_016192435.1 Rhodocyclales bacterium
CCTTCGTCGAGCCAGCCGATCGAGCCGCCGCCGGCGCCGATGGTGTGGATGTCGAGCATCGGCAGGGCGATCTTGTGGCGCGCAATCTCGCCGTCGTTCTTGATCATCGGCGCATCGACGGCGACAGACGCTTCGAAACTCGTTCCGCCCATGTCGGTGGTGATGCACTTGTTCTGGCCGTGCAGACGCACGTAGAACAGTCCGGCGCCCGGTCCGCCGGCCGGGCCGGAGAGCAGCGTCAGCGCGGCTTTCTCGCGCGCCAGTTGGGGCGTGATGACGCCGCCGTTGGACTGCATGATCAGCAGCAGGTTCTTGAAGCCGATGCCCTTGAGGCGGCCGACCAACTGGTCGAGGTAGTGGTTGAGCTTGGGCCCGACGTAGGAATTCAGCGCCGTGGTGCTGACCCGCTCGTAGAAGCGGATCGAGGGCAGCAGGTCGGTCGACACCGAGAGGTAGGCGCCGGGCATTTCCTTCCTGACCAGTTCCGCCGCCGCCTGCTCGTGGGCCGGGTTGGCGAAGGAATTCATGAAACAGATCGAGACGGCGGCAACGCCTTCCTGCTTGAACAGGGCGATGGCCTGCCGGATCTGAGCCAGGTCGAGCGGCGTGGTCTCCTTGCCGTCGCGATCGAGGCGGCCTTTGATGCCGGCGCGCAGGTAGCGCGGCACCAGCGGCTTGACGTTGGTGTAGCGGTTGTTGTACTGCTCCTCGCGGATGCCGCGGCGCATTTCCAGCGCGTCCCGCACGCCCTCGGTGGTCAGCAGGCCGCACTTGGCGCCGGTACCGGTCAGCGTCGCGTTGGTGGTCACGGTCGTGCCATGCACGATGGTGTCGATGGTCGGCGCGAAGGCTTCCAGCGACAGCGGCGGGTTCATGCTGGCGGCGATGTCGGTCAGGCCATTGACCACGGCGATCGATGGATCGGCCGGCGTCGACAGGGTCTTGAAGATTGCCGGTTCGGCGTCGTCGCGGGTGACCACGAAGTCGGTGAAGGTACCGCCGACGTCGATTCCGATTTTTAGCGCCATAAGATGTGCTCCATCAGTGCTGGACTATGTTGATTGGGGACTGGCTGCGCGCGCGACCATCTGCCGCACGTCTTCCTTGCGTATCTTGCCCAGCGCGGTTTTTGGCAAGGCCTCGACCACGATGACTTCCTTGGGATGCTTGTAGCGGGCGATGCGGCCGTCGAGCAGCTTCAGCACCTGCTCGCCGCTGAGCAGGGAGCCGGCATTGGGCACCACCACGGCGACCACGATCTCGCCCCAGCGCTCGTCGGGCCGTCCGATCACGGAGGCTTCGGCGATGTCGGGCGATTCGATCAGCAGGTTCTCGATCTCGGCCGGGTAGATGTTCTCGCCGCCGGAAATGATCATGTCCTTGCTGCGGCCATCGACGTAGAGATAGCCTTCCTCGTCCTGATGGCCCATGTCGCCGGTGTGGAACCAGCCGTCGACCAGCACCGCGGCGGTGGTCTGCGGCGCTTTCCAGTAGCCGGACATGACGTTGTCGCCTTGCACCACGATCTCGCCGGTGGCGCCGGGCACCACGTCGGCGCCGAAGCGCTCGACGATGCGCAGCCGGCAGCGCGCGGCCGCCTTGCCGGTGGAGCCGACCTTGCGCAGCGCATCTTCGGCCTTCAGATACACCGCGATCGGGCAGGTCTCGGTGGAACCGTAAACCTGTACCAGCGGCACGCCCTTGGCATGGACGGCGTGGATCACGTGACGCGGCACGATGGTCGAGCCCGTGGTGATCATGCGCAGGCCGGAAAAGTTGGCGCTGGCCCAGCGGCGATGCGCCATCATGATGTCGAGCTGCGCGGGTACCAGCACGGTCAGCGTGATGCCGTCCCGTTCGATGGCATCGAAAGTGGCGTCGGCATCGAACTTGGGATGCAGCACCACCGTGCAGCCGGCCTGCAGGGCGGGCGTGGTCTGGTTGTTGAGCCCGCCGACATGGAACAGCGGCAAGGTGGTGAGGATCACGTCGTCCGCCGTCAGCTCGTGCATGTCGGCGCTGTTGGCGGCGTTGCATTCGAGCGCACGCTGCGTCAGCAGAACGCCCTTGGGCTTGCCGGTGGAGCCCGAGGTGTAGCAGATCAGCAGCGTGTCGTCCCCCAAGGGGACTTCCTGCGGGGCGTTCGCGCCGAGCTGCGGCTCAAATGGAACGCCGGGCGCCGGGCCGGCGGCGCGCCCACAGAACTCCGCCCAGGAGATCCAGCCGGCCGCGGCCGCGCCGAAGCTGACCAGCGTCATGGCGCCCAGGGCGCTGCGGAAGGCGTCGGTCTGGGCGACGTACTGCGGCTCGACGAAGAGCAAAGCCGGCGGGCAGTCTTCCAGCATGTGCCGGTGTTCGGGCGCGGCCAGGCGCCAGTTGAGCGGCATGAACATGGCGCCGAGGCGCGCGCAGGCAAACAGCAACGCGAGCATTTCCGGGCTGTTGAAGCCCAGGTAGGCGACACAGCCGCCGCGCCTGACACCCGAGGCGGCCAGCGCCGCAGCGAGTTGTTCAATCAGCGCCGCCAGCTGCGCATAGGAAACCTCGCGGCCGGGAAAGCGAATGGCCGCCTTGTCGGGCGTGAGCCCGGCATTGTGGTCTATCCAGTCGGCGATGCTCATGCGGGCAGCCTCAGGCGTCGCAGACTTCGAGCACGACGGACATCGCGGTATCGCCCGCGGCGCAGCCGGTGAACAGGCCGAAGCCACCGCCCTTGAGGGCCAGTTCCTCGATCAACTCGATGATGGCGCGGGTGCCCATCGGCGCCTGCGGATGGCCCCAGACCAGCGAGCAGCCGTAGTTGTTCATGGTCTTCAGGTCGCAGCCGGTCTGTTTGGCGAAGAACAGGTCGTTCACCGCAAACGGGTTGTGGGTCTTGATCGCCTTCATCTCGGCAACCTTCTTCCCTGCCTGGTCCAGCGCGCGCTGCGCTGCCGGCAGCATGGCTTCCGGCATGTAGGCCAGCGGCACGCGGGCCAGTCCGAAGCCATGCAGGCGCACGGCGATCTTCGGATCGGTGGAGAGTTCGCGCGCCTTTTCACGCGTGGTGACGACGATCGCCGCATTGCCGTCGGCCGGATGGGTCTGGCCGCCGTAGGTCACGGTGCCGCCCTCCATCACCGGCTTCAGCTTGGCCAGGCCTTCGACGCTCGAGTGCGATACGCCTTCGTCGCCGGTCATGGTGCTGGCGGTCTTCTTGAAGTTCGGCGCCGGCACTTCGAAGGGCAACGTCATGTAGCGACGCAGGAAAGCCGAGTCGTTCTCCAGCGCCTGGCGATACTGCTCCTCGCGGCGCAGCACCAGCTCGTGCTGTTCGGCGGTACCGATGCCATGTTTCTTGGCGACGTTTTCCGCGGTCTGCAGCATGGCGTGGCCGCCCAACGGATCGCAGCCGAAATTGTCCATGACCCAGTCTTCCGCCATGCCGGTGCCGCCGGGGCCGCGCGGATTCGGATAGTAGAGGTGGGGGCCGTTCGAGGTGCGGTCGCAATTGATGGCGAGCGCCGTGGTGGCCATGCCGGTCTCGATTTCCTGCGTTGCCGCGAGCAGCGTGCGCACGCCCGTGGCACAGGCCTGCATCAGCGTCGGGCCGCCGGCCTGGCTGGCGCCGATCATGCCGGTGAGCCAGGGCAGGCCGTAGAAAGAATACTTTTGCGGCACGGAGAAGCCGAGCGCGCCATAGTCGAAGCACTTCGGGTCGATCTTGCGCTTGGCCAGTTCCAGCTTCGCCACGTGGGCGGCGAATTCGATGCTGTGCAGGTTGGCGAAGCTGCCCTGCCAGCGCGCGAAAGGCGTGCTCCAGTAGGCGCCGTAGGGAATTTCTGCTTTGTAGGTCATGTCGCTGTCCGTTTATGCTGATATCGGGGGTTCCGGGCGGGGTCCTGCCGCCGCGCCGGTGATCGGTGGGGAAGGGCGGTCTTAGCGCACCGAGGCGGTTTGTTCCGCCTCCTTCTCCTGGTCGATTTCTTCAATGGCCGTGATGAGAAAGTGCTTGGCCGCTTCGAGATGCTTGTGCATCGCCGCGGCGGCGGCATCCGGATCCCGTTTCTTGAATGCGGCATGAATGTTCTTCATGCCGGTCAGCGCCGTCTTGCGGGCGCTCGCATCGCCCAGCGTGAGCACCCGCAGGAAGCGCACATGGCCCACATACTGGTCGAGCAGCTTGGACATGCGCCGGTTCGGAATCAGCGCGCGCCAGGCGTTGTGGAAGCGGCTGTTGGCTTCGAGGAAGGCGCGGAAATCGCCGTTCTTGTCGGCGGCCGTGGCTTCGTCGATCGCCGCGGCCATGCTGGCCAGATCGGTCGGGCTGCCGATCTCGGCGACGGCGGTGCGGGCGGCGGCGGGTTCCAGCAGGAAACGCAACTGGTAGATTTCCTCAATGTCGGCGTCGGTCAGTTCCGGCACCACGAAGCCGCGTCCCTCCACCGCGATCATGCCTTCGCTTTCGAGCCGCGCCAGGGCTTCGCGCACGGGGGTGCGCGAGACGCCGAGCTGCGCGGCGAGGCTGACTTCCTGCAGGCGTTCGCCGGGGCGAATCTGGTGGCTGCCGATGTTGTCGCGCAACTGGTGATATACGCGATCGGCCAGGCCAGCGGGTCTTTCCAGGGGTTTGATCGACGTGTTCATGGCAGAATCATTCGCGCTGTTGCGCTCGCGTCATGGAATACTGGATACTGTATACGCAGTACATCGGGAGTGTCAATAGGACAGGTGGCAAAAGATGAGTGTTTCGATTGATGATTTGGCGCGCGGCATCGCGGCGGCAGAGCGGCCGGCCCTGGCGCGGGCGTTGTCACTGGCCGAGCGCGATTCCACCGCCGCCGCCGCGCTGCTGGCGCGGCTGGCGCAGCGGCTGGGCCGGGCTCATGTAATCGGCATCACCGGGCCGCCGGGTGCCGGCAAGTCCACGCTGGTCGGCGTTCTGGTGCGGCATTTCCTGCAACTGGGGCAGCGCGTGGCCGTGCTGGCGGTCGATCCGTCGAGCCCGGTCAGCGGCGGCGCCTTGCTCGGCGACCGCTTCCGCATCGGCGAGGCCGACGACGACAATCGTTCCTTCATCCGTTCCACCGCCACGCGCGGCAGCCTCGGCGGCCTGACCGGCGCCGCGCGCCAGATGGTGCAATTGATGGATGCGGCCGGCTACGACCTGGTGCTGGTGGAAACCGTCGGCACCGGCCAGTCCGAGATCGACGTCGCGCGGCTGGCCGATTCGTTGCTGGTGGTGTTCCCGCCCGGGCTCGGCGACGAGATGCAGGCGATCAAGGCCGGCATCCTCGAACTGGCCGACCTGCTGGTGGTCACCAAGTGCGATACCGACGGCGCCAGGCGCGCCTGCCAGGCCCTGCAGACCGTCGCGCCGCTGTGGCGCAATGCACCGCCGATCCACCCGGTCAGCGCGCTTTCCGGCGAGGGCATCGCCGCGCTGGCCGAGGCCGTGCTGAGCCGCGCCCGCAACGTGCCGCCCTCGGCAGCCGGCCCGGCGGCGCCCGCACCGCCTGCGCTGGCCGCCAGTTTCGATCGGCTGCGCGCCGAACTCGAACGGCGCCTGCCTTTCGACTGGGCCGGCAGCCTGTCGCTGCAGTTGCAGCATGGGGCTTGCGGCGAGGAGGACGGCAGGCTCGGCGTGGTTTGTACGCTGCGCTCGGGCGGAGAGGCATTCCAACTCGGGGCCGCCGCGGCCGGACTGATACTTCTGGCAGCGGAAATGCATCTGGATTGCGTGGTCGAGGAAATGGATGCCGCCGGTGGCAAAATGCATCTGGCGTTCAGGCATGCCGCCTGAAGCCGGCAGGCCGGCCCCAAGCGCAAAGGACAGCAGACATGGATGAGCGGCAAATCAGGCAGGCGGTGCTGGAGACCCTGAAGTCGATCGCGCCGGAACTGGATGTCGGCCAGCTCAAGCCCGATCAGCCGCTGCGGCGCCAGGTGGATCTCGATTCGATGGACTGGCAGAACGTGATTGCCGGCCTGCACGAAAAGCTCGACGTCGATATCGCGCCCAGCGATTACGGCAGCATCGCCACGCTGGACGGCCTGGTCGGCTGCGTCGGCGAGCATCTGGCGGTGCCCGCTGCCGCGCCGGCAGCGGGCGGCACAGGCTATCCCTGCGATCTCGATCATCCCTGCACGCTGTTCGACGGCCGGCAGGTGCGCATCCGCCCGATCCGCCCCGACGATGCCAGGATCGAGGCCGACTTCGTGCGCCACTTGTCCACCGAATCGCGCTACGAGCGCTTCATGGTCAGCATGAACGAACTGTCGCCGGCCAAGCTCAAGTACCTGACCAATGTCGATTACCAGCACCACATGGCGCTGGTGGCGACGGAAGCCCATAGCGGCAGCGAAATCGAAGTCGGCGTCGGCCGCTACGTGGTGGGGCCCGGTACCACGCGTTGCGAATTCGCGATCGCGGTGGACGATGCCTGGCAGGGCTCGGGCCTGGCCGGCAGCCTGATGGCCGCGCTGATCGAGGACGCGCGGAAAAAGGGCCTGGCCGAAATGGAAGGCTTCGTGCTGTCCTCCAACCACAAGATGCTGAAGTTCGCGCGCCAACTCGGCTTCAGCCTGGAGCACGATCCCGACGACTGGCAGACCGTGCACGTTCTGCGCAAGCTCTGAGAACCGCCGCGCCGGAAAACAAAACGGGGACCGCGGTCCCCGTTTTTCATGCGGACAGGTAGCGCTCAGTCTTCGTACTTGAAGGACATCGAAACGCGCGCGCGATAAGCCACCACCTTGCCGCCGTCGATTTTCATGTCGAGCTTGGTGATTTCCGCCACGCGCAAATCGCGCAGGGTCTTGGCCGCCGACTCCACCGCCGCGCGCGCCGCGTCTTCCCAGGATGTCGGGCTGGAACCTACAACTTCCACGATCTTGTAGACGGGATTCTCGTTCTTCGATTTCTTTGCCATGGTCGCCTCCGATGAATATGGGTTTGGCTGAGTTGCGTATCAGCAAATCCATGATAGTCCAATCGATTGAAGCCTGCAGCAGCGCCGGCGGGAGTTGGCGCTCGCCGTGCCGCCAGCGCCAACTCTTGCCGCAGCTGCCCGGTGATGCGGTGTGCTTCGTCTATGCGGCGACCAGTAGGGCCTGCTTCCGCCGGCCAGGCGTGGGTGGCGGACTGAAGTCCGCCCTACGGTCCGCCCTACGGTCCGCCCAACGGTCCGCCCTACGGTCCGCCCAACGGAATCACCATTTCGCAAGCACTACACTAGCCGCCGGCGATGATCGGCACCAGTTGCACGCGGTCGCCGCTGTGCAGGGCCCTGGCGGATTCGCCGAAGAGCAGCATCTCGCCGTTGACCGTGATGTTCCAGGTGGGATCGTCGAGTTGCTGGCGGGCTTCGGGCAGGTGGCGGTGCAGGGCGTCGCGCAGTTCGGCGACGTTGGTCACGGGTTGGTCGATGACGATGGATTTCTCGGGCGCGCCGGGCAACGGCCGCGGCAGTTCGACGCGCAGGGCGAAGCCGGTGGCGGCCAGCGCCAGTTGCTGGTGCCAGTCGGCGCGCGGCACGCCTTCGGCATTGAGCCCGGTCAGCTCGTAGAAGCGCGCCTTCATTTCGTCAAATTCCTTGCGCTCGATCTTCTCGCCTTTGAACGGGCCGGTATCGATGGATTCGTCGAACCAGCGGCGGGGCAGGGTGTCGTCCTTCGCGCGCAGGCCGAGGCGGAAATTCAGCAGGTGTTCGAGGCCGGTGATGTTGCGCCCGACCTCGTCGAGTTCCTCGGCCGTCACGGGCAGGCCGGTCATGGTGGAAAGCTGGGCGGCGAAGTCGCCGCAGTCGGGCAGGGTCGGCGAGTTGAACAGCTTGGTGTTGAAGCGGCACATGCCGACCGAGTCGCCGACGGCGAAGGTGTTCTCGCAGCGGCGCACCGCGATTTCCTTGCCTGCGTAGCTGTTCGGTTCGGGCGCCACGATGCCGCCGTAGAGCTTGGTCTTGAACGGGGCGTCGTCATTGACGCGGGCGTTGATTTCCAGCGTGACGCGGTTCCTCGGATGGTCCATGCCGCGCGTGGCGACCGAGAGGCCGAGGGCGAAGGCCTTGAGGATGCGCGCGTCGTGCGGGTCGGACTGGAACAGGCCCTTGACCGCCATGCGGTAGTCGAGCGCCTCCGCCGGGTACTTGCCGCGTTCGACGGCGCGCGCCGAATCGGCGATGGTGTCGCCGAAACCTTCGCGCTTCGCGGTCATGAACAGCAGCTTTTCGATGGTTTCGTAATTGCCCCAGGAAAGATCGAGGCCGCCGGTATGGCTGGCGTCGATGATGCCGCGCTGCCAGAGTTCCATGGCCCAGGATATCGCGCTGCCGGTCGAGGCGGAATCGAGGCCGAGGTCGTTTAGGATGTTGTTGAGGCGCAGCACCTGTTCGGGTTCGGAGAGGCCGATCATCGGGCCGAACTTGCCGACCGTGACGTATTCG
>JACPUD010000089.1 GCA_016192435.1 Rhodocyclales bacterium
ACCTGCCTTGCGGATTGCTTTAATGGTAAAGCAATTGCAGGTCGAATTCAAATCGGGCAAGGTTGCGGCGGGCAGCAGCATGAACTCGGCGGCGGCATGGCATTTTCGATCAGCGCAGAAATTGCTATGCTCCCCGCGCCGCCTAGTCGAACCCGGTTACCGATCCCTTATCGCTCATGCCAGCCATACTTCGCGCACTGCGGGCCGACATCACCACGCTGGCGGTAGATGCCATCGTCAATGCGGCGAACGCCTCGCTGCTCGGCGGCGGCGGCGTCGACGGCGCGATCCACCGCGCCGCCGGGCCCGAACTGCTGCAGGAATGCCGTCTGCTGGGCGGCTGCGACACCGGCGACGCCAGGCTGACCAAGGGCTATCGGCTGCCGGCGAGGCACGTCATCCATACCGTGGGGCCGGTCTGGCGCGGCGGCAACAGCGGCGAAGCCGAACTCCTGGCCTCCTGCTATCGGCGCTCGATGGCGCTCGCCGCGGCGCACGGCCTGCGCTCGATCGCCTTCCCGGGCATCAGCACCGGCATCTACGGCTACCCGGTCGAGCCGGCTGCCAGGCTTGCCGTGTCGACGGTGCGGCGTGCACTCGGAGAATTCACCGCGCTCCAGGAAGTCATCTTCTGCTGCTTCTCGCTCAACGATCTGCATATCTACGACAGCATTCTCCGGAACGGCGGGCCGGTGCGGGGGAACTGACAAGAGCTTCCGGCGCTGGAGGTCTCGACGTGGAATCGGTCAGGAGTTGATGCTGGCGGCACGGCGGCAACGCGGTGCGCCGCTTCTCCGTCAGAGCGCCTTGGCCCGCGGCATTTCAGTGGCCCGTGGCGAGGACCGCGCTGAACACTTTGAATCTTGCCCGGCAAAGCTCAAGAAACTCGGCGAGGGTATTGTCGTCCGTGAGTCCGAAGAAGGCTGCGAGTTCGGGCTGCGCGGGGCGCGGCGTGTCGAGCGCGATGTTGAAGCCCAGGCGCGTCGCCAGGCTGTCGGCCAGGGTCACGGCTGCAACGAGAAAATCCTGTTCCGGATCGATGCCGAGGTCATGATGTTTTTCAATGGCATGGGCGAGAAAGGGCGGCAACGCCCACGAGGCCAGGAGCGCCGCGCCGAGCACGCGGTGGTCGAAGCCGAAGATCTCCGCCTCCCGTTCGTGCAGCAGCACGCGTCCGCGTTGCGCCGGATCGACAATCCCGGTCTGGTATTCCCCGCCCAGCTGGGCGACCAGCGCGACGCGACCGATGTCGTGCAGCAGTCCCGCCATGAAGCAGTCTTCGCCCTGGCCCGGATCGACCCGTTCGGCCAGCGTCCTGGCGGCGACCGCGGTGGCGAGCCCGTGGGCCAGCAGCGGCGCCATCAGCCGCAGTTCGTCGCTGTTCCTGGCCTGCGCTTGCAGCGTGTGCGTCCACACCGCGAGGGCGAAGCTGCGTATGGTTTTCGAGCCGAGAACGGTCGCCGCCCGGCTGATTTGCGAGATCCGGCCGCGCTGGCTGTAAAAAGACGAATTGGCGAGTTTCAGCAGCCGCGCGCTCATCGACGGCTCCGCCTCGACGATGCCGGCGATTTCCTGCGCGGACACCTGCGGCGTATCCAGGGCTTTCAGCAGTCGGATGGTGACCTTGGGCAGCACCGGAAGCCTCGACGCGCTGCGGATGAATTGCTCCAGGCGGGCTTCGTCGTACATGCTATTTGCCGACGGCGAGCCGGTCGGCGAGCTTTTCCGGCAGGCCGCGGGCGCGGATCTTCCCGGCAGTGGTGGCGTGGGGATAGGCGACGCGATGGAAGCTCACGCGCGAACCGTCGAAGCTGGCAAAACACGCCCGCGGATCGCCGTCGCGCGGCTGGCCCACCGAACCGACGCTGACGTAGAGCCGCTCTTCCTTCGCCAAATGAAATTCGTGCATTCCCCGGTGCGGATGAAGAAAGCCTTCGGCGGTGGCCAGAAAGGGCTTGTGGTTGTGGCCGACGAAGCAGATGCGAAAGTGCACGAAGTCATTTTCGAGGGACGCCACGAGCTGGTCGAAGGTCGAGTGGCCATGGCGGTCGGATTCCCTGAGATATTCGTGGAGGGTGTTGCGCACCGCGCCGTGGGCGAAAAGCATGTCCCGATTCTGATGGCTGGGCGCCGACTCGCCGAGGCGGTCGAGCAGGCCCGCCTGCAGGATGCGCTGGCGCGTCCAGTCGATGGCCTGCCTGGCGTGGGCAGTGAAAGTGAGCCCGGCAGCGGGATGGAGCAGGGCATGCTCGTGATTGCCCATCAGGCGCAGGCAGCAGCGGCTCTCGGTAAGCAGCACGCAGGCCTCGGGATCGGGACCGTAACCGACGACGTCGCCCAATGAATAAACGATCCCGATCTTCAGTCGATCGATTTCGGCGAGGACCGCCTGCAGCGCCTCGAGGTTCCCGTGTACATCCGATATGACGGCGAAGGTGCTCATGAATCCGATCGGTTCCGCAACAGTGTGCGGTCAAGAAAATGAGTCGGCAGCGATCGCAATGGGATGCGCGTTCCGAACGCGCAATTCCGACTGTCCCGGTTTTGTAAGCCAAAAGCCGGAACAAGGCAAGCAAGCATGTCACTGCGCATGCGGTCGAGCGATGGCTATGACAACGGCGAGAAAAACAAAACGCCCCGCGAGGAACGTTTTGCCTGATTCACTGGCCAGAAGGTACGCGAACACAAACCGTCTACGTTGCAGCGGCAACTTCCCTGAGCACATCAGGGCGTATCTCAGCTATTGAAATCAGTGTCTTAGCGGCCCGAGAGGGAGAGCGACGTCCCTGCTCCCATTCCTGCAGAGTGCGTACAGAGACCCCGAGCAAGCCTGCAAATTGCGATTGGCTGAGTCCGGACTTGATCCGTGCTGAGACAACCGGGGAAACCTCGACCTTGGTTGCCTTCTTGGCAATCATCTCCTTGACCGACCTGCGCAATTCCGCAGCGATATCAAGAGAGGACTCAAAGGAATCCAGCGCTTCGTCAGTCAATGGTTTTTTCGATTTCATCTTTCATCTCCCGCAGAACCTCGCCCGCCATGGAATCGAGTTCCGCTTTCGCATCCATGAACAGCAGCCAGATCTCACCTTTTGCCATGCGGTTAAAGTAAACAACACGAACGCCACCAGACTCGGGATTCTCTGCCAGCCACGCTGCAAACTCGCCTCGTTCCTCCTCAGTCCAGTAATGGCGCCAAAGACGGGAAAAAGTGGGAGTCTCTACAATCGCGTCGCATGCTGGATTATACGTCAAAGACGTATAGTTGTTTGAGCTTCTGTCGCACTGCCGATTTTGTTCCCCATCGCACGATAGCCCCGCTGCCGTTTGTCCCACATCCGCAGCAGCGCCGGGTGACCGGTGTCATATGACAAGCATCTTGCGCTGAACACCAGCATGGACGTTGACGACAATGCTACGTACCGCGTGGGTAACAGTGTGGGTACAAAAGCAAAACGCCCCGCGAGGGGCGTTTTGCCTGATTCACTGGCGGAGACGCAGGGATTCGAACCCTGGATCCAGGTTTTGCCCAGATGCGCCCTTAGCAGGGGCGTGCCTTCGACCACTCGGCCACGTCTCCGAAAACGGCGATGAACATGGGTTCACCGCCGTTTGCAGGGGGCGGAGTATACCCGAATCGGGCGCCGCTGTTGGCAAACCCGGAGTGCGACTTTGCGGCCCGGCGCGCGGCGTTAGACGCGCAGGCTGATCTGCGGCCAGCCGCGCGCGGCGGCTGCTGCGGTCAGCGTGGCGTCGGCGTCGACCGCCACGGGATGCGTGACCTTTTCCAGTAGCGGCAGGTCGTTGTGCGAATCGCTGTAGAACCAGCTTTGCTCGAAGCTGCCGAGCCAGAGGCCGAGCGATTCCAGCCAGGCCTCGACGCGGACTATCTTGCCTTCGCGAAACGAAGGCGTGCCGCGCGGCTGGCCGGTGAAGCGGCCGTTTTCCTGCGCCGGTATGGTCGCGATCAGGTGCGGGATGCCGAATTCGCGGGCGATCGGCCCGGTGACGAAGCTGTTGGTGGCGGTGACGATGGCCAGCAGGTCGCCGGCCGCGGCGTGCTTCGCCACCAGCGCGCGCGCCGCGGCGCCGATCTGCGGCCGGATGCGCGTGGCGAGGAACTCCTGATGCCAGGCGTCGAGTTCGCTGCGCGCGTGGCGCGACAACGGCGCCAACTGGAAATCGAGGAAGGCATGGATGTCCAGCGTGCCGGCCTTGTACTGCTCGAAGAATTCGAGGTTGCGCGCTTCATGCACCTCGCGGTCGAGCACACCCTTGCCGATCAGGAATTGCGCCCATTCGAAATCCGAATCGCCGGCGAGCAGGGTGTTGTCGAGATCAAACAAAGCTAGCTTCATTCTTTTTCCAGGTCCAGTGAGGTTTGCATCAGCTCGCGCAGCAGGGGCAGCGTGGGCGGGCGTTTCTGCTCCAGCGAGGCGCGGTCGAGGTGGTTGAGCATGGCCATCAGCGAGGGCAGGTCGCGGCGGCCGTGGCGCAGCAGATAATGCACCACGCCGGGATCCATCAGCATGCCGCGCTCGATGGCATGGCGCTGCAGCGCGGCGGCCTTTTCATCGTCGGAGAGCGGCTGGATTTCGTAGATCAGGGTCTGGCCGATGCGGGTGCGCAGGTCTTCGCGCAGCGCCAGGCGCAGCGGCGGTTCGTCGCCGGCCAGCAGCAGGGCGAGGCCGAGGAAGCGGGCGGCATTGAAGGTGCGGAACAGTGCGATCTGGGCTTCCGGCCCGAGCTGCTGCACGTCGTCGATCACCAGCAGGCTGCCCGGGGCAAGCGACAATTCGTCCCCGACCTGCGCGCCCTGCAGGTAGCTCACCGGGCGCTGTCCGGCCGCGGCGGCGGTGGCGGCCAGCAGATGGCTCTTGCCGCCGCCCGGCGTCCCCCAGATGTAGAGCGCGTCGAAGCTGTGCGCTTCGGTCAGGTTGCGCAGGCGCCGCAGCAGTTCGCCGTTGGCGCCGGCGACGAAGTTGTTCAGCGTCGGCGGCTGCTCGGGCTTGAGGTCGAGCAGCAACTGGCGTTGCGAGGCCTCCATTCAGCGCCCCAGGTAGAAGCCGCTGGCCAGATACAGCGTGCGCACTTCGCGCAGGCCGACCAGCAGCGCGGCCGAGGCGGGCAGCGCGGCCAGCACGCCGAAGAAGCCGAACAACTGGCCGAAGGCCATCAGGGCGAAGATCGCCGCCAGCGGATGCAGGCCGATGCGCTCGCCGACCAGGAAGGGCGTGAGCACGAAGCTTTCCAGCAACTGGCCGATGCCGTACACGATCAGCACGGCGACGATCGGCCCCCACCCGGCGAACTGCAACGCGGCGACCAGCAGCGCCAGGATCAGGCCGGTGGCATAGCCGAGGTAGGGAATGAAAATCAGCAGGCCGGTGACGACGCCGATCGACAGCGCCGAGGGAATGTCGGCCAGCCACAGCGCGATGCAGTAGTAGGCAGCGAGGATGGCCATGACCAGGATCTGGCCGCGCAGGTATTGCGCGAGCACGGCGTCGATGTCGGTGGCCACCGCGACCAGCTTGTCGTGCCAGGGCCGCGGGATGATGCCGGCCAGGCGCTGCGTCATGCCGTCGCCGTCGAGCAGCAGGTAGAACAGCACCACCGGCGCCAGCAGCAGGTTCACGGCGAGGCCGACCAGGGCCACGCCGCCGATCTTGAGCGAGCCGTAGATGCGTTCGAGGATCACCTGCACGGTGTCCCAGTTGCCGGCGGCGAGCTTTTGCAGCGAGGCGGTATCGAAGCGCAGCCGGATGCCGAAGTTCTGCCGCAGCCAGGGCGCCAGCTTCTCGTTGGCCAGCACCAGCGCCTCCGGTGCGCGCGCGGCGAGTAGCGCGGCTTCCTCATAGAGCAGCGGCAGGATGATCAGGATCAGGCCGGCGCCGAGCGCCGCCAGCGCCAGGATCACCAGCACCACGGCCAGCAGACGCGGCACGCCGACGCGCGCGAGGCGATCGGTCACCGGATTGCAGATATAGGCGAGGATGCCCGCCAGCAGAAAGGGTGTCAGGATCGGCGACAGCGCATACAGCAGCGCGAGGACCGCCAGGCCGGCCGCGATCCACAAGGTGGTTTGCAGGCGGTCGCTGTGTATGGCGTCGAGTGGCGCAGTCATTTCCGGTAAAATCCGCGGCTTCGCTGTATTTGGCAGCGCGAATTATCGCCGATCCGGCGCCAAACCGCGTCCCACCCGCTCATTCCGTCCGCCACTTCAAGGATTGCATCTTGACTGCCTCCACCTCTTCATCATCCCCGCTCACCTATCGCGATGCCGGTGTGGATATCGATGCCGGCGATGCCCTGGTCGAACGCATCAAGCCGGCGGCCAGGCGCACCATGCGGCCGGAAGTGCTGGCCGGCATCGGCGGCTTCGGCGCATTGTTCGAGATTTCGAAGAAGTATCGCGATCCGGTGCTGGTCTCCGGCACCGACGGCGTCGGCACCAAGCTCAAGCTGGCCTTCCAGTGGCAGCGCCACGACACCGTCGGCCAGGACCTGGTGGCGATGAGCGTCAATGACATCCTGGTGCAGGGCGCCGAGCCGCTGTTCTTCCTCGACTACTTCGCCTGCGGCAAGCTCGACGTGAATACCGCGGCGACCGTGATCGAAGGCATTGCCCGCGGCTGCGAGCTGGCCGGCTGCGCGCTGATCGGCGGCGAGACGGCCGAGATGCCGAGCATGTACCCGGAAGGCGAATACGACCTGGCCGGCTTCGCCGTGGGCGCCGTGGAAAAGTCCGCCATCATCGACGGCAAATCGATCCGGCCTGGCGACGTGGTGCTCGGCCTGGCGTCTTCCGGCGCCCATTCCAACGGCTATTCGCTGATCCGCCGCATCATCGAGCGGGCGCAGCCCGACGCCGCGCTGAAAATCGGCGGCGTGCCGCTGCAGGACGCGGTGATGGCGCCCACGCGCATCTACGTCAAGCCGCTGCTGGCGCTGATCCAGGCGATGCCGGTGAAGGGCATGGCGCACATCACCGGTGGCGGCCTCACCGAGAACATTCCGCGCGTGCTCGGCGAACATCTGACGGCCATCATCGAGCGCAGCCAGTGGCCGCTGCCGCCGCTGTTCCAGTGGCTGCAGCGCGAAGGCCAGGTGGCCGACGCCGAAATGCACCGGGTCTTCAACTGCGGCATCGGCATGGTGGTGATCGTCGCCGAAGCCGATGCCGGCGCGGCAATGCAGTTGCTGGCGGCTGCCGGCGAGCAGGTCTATCTGCTCGGCCACATCGCCGCGCGCGGCGCCGGCCAGCCCCAGACCATCGTCATCTAGCCGCAAGCCGGACCGGGCGGATCGGGGCGGACTGGGCGGACTGTAGGGCGGACTTCAGTCCGCCACCCACCCACCCACGACATAACTCAGCCCGCCGTATCGCCAGCGCCAACTATTCCAGGTGCGCCGCAACGGCTGCCCGCACCGCCGCCATCGGGTCCGCCGCCAGCGGATCGACGATCCGCAGATCATCCATGCTCTTGAGCCAGGTCAGTTGCCGCTTGGCGAACTGGCGCGTGGCGAAGACGCCGCGATCGCGCAGCTCGGCGCGCGGCAGGTTGCCTTCCAGCATGTCCCAGACCTGGCGGTAACCGACGCAGCGCATCGAGGGCAGGCCGCCGTCGAGCCGGTACTTTTCGCGCAACAGCAGCACTTCCTCGACCAGGCCGGCATTCAGCATGGCGTCGAAGCGCTGTTCGATGCGCCGGTGCAGCACGCTGCGCTCGCCGGGCACCAGCGCCAGCGCCAGCAGCCGGCAGGGCAGGGCCTGCGCCTGCTGCGCGGCGAAGAAGCTGCCCAGGGTGCGTCCGGTCAGGCGCAGCACTTCGACGGCGCGCTGGATGCGCTGGGCATCGGTCGGCTTCAGCCGCGCCGCGGTCTCCGGGTCGAGCCGCGCCAGCTCGGCATGCAGCGCCGGCCAGCCGTGCCGGGCGGCTTCGGCATCGATCGCGGCGCGCAGCGCGGCGTCGGCCTGCGGCAGGTCGGCGAGACCCTCGCGCAGCGCCTTGACGTAGAGCATGGTGCCGCCGACCAGCAGCGGAATGCGCCCGGCCGCGGTGATCGCCGCGATTTCGCGCAGCGCGTCGCTGCGGAAGGCCGCCGCCGAATAGCGCTGCTCGGGCGTGATCAGGTCGATCAGCCGATGCGGAAAGCGCGCCAGGGTCGCCGCGTCGGGCTTGGCGGTGCCGACGTTCATGTCGCGAAACACCTGCGCCGAATCGACGCTGACGATCTCGCAGGGAAAGCGCGTCGCCAGTTCGAAGGCCAGCGCGGTCTTGCCGCTGGCGGTGGGGCCGGTCAAAAGTATCGCGGGAGGCAGGGACATCGGCAGGAATTCGGAGCGCGGACGCCGTAGTCTAATGAAAGTTGGCGCTGGCGACACGGCGCCGCGCGACCGCCGCGCCGCCGATTGACTTGAATTCGGGCGCCGGGGATACTGCCGCTTCGCCGGTCGGGCCGCGGATTTCCGTGCCCGCCCTGAAAGGACCAAGCCACCGATGGACACGAACCAGAAACCGATTTCCGAATTGATGATCCGCACCGTCTGCGAGGTCAGCACCGACTTTTCCGCGGCCCAGGTGCTGGAGCTGATGCATCGTAAATCGGTCAGCTCGGTGCTGGTGGTCGAGGAGCGGCTGACCCTGGGCATCGTCACCGAACGCGACGTGGTGCGCAACCTGCATCGCGTCGGTGGGCTGCAGGGCCTCAGCTGCGCCGACCTGATGCAGGCGCCGGTGGTGACCGTGGAGCAGACCGAGAACTGCATGGATGTCTATCACCTGATGAGCGGGCGCCGCATCCGCCATATCGCCGTGACCGACGCCGAGGGCCTGCTGGTCGGCGTGGTCAGCGAAGGCGACATCCTGCGCGATTTCGGCGTCGAGTACTACATGCGCTTCCACGACGTCGGCGGCGCGATGTCCGCCGATGTCGGCCTGCTGCCGGAATCCGCCAGCGTCGCCGAAGTGGTCGCGCTGATGGACCAGGGCCGCCATAGCTGCGTCTTCGCGGTCGACGCCACGCACAAGCCGCTGGGCGTGCTGACCGAGCGCGACATCGTGCGCCTGTGCCATCTGCATGAGAACCCCGAGCGCCTGTCGCTCGGCGCGACCATGAGCAAGCCGGTCAGGACCGTGCAGCAGTCGGACCTGCTGCACGACGCCGTGAAGACCATGGACCAGGCCCACATCCGGCGCCTGGCGGTGGTCGACGCCAACGGCAGCGTGTGCGGCGTGCTGACCCACCATGAAGTCGTCAGCGGCCTCGAAGGCCAGTACGTCAGCTATCTGAAGGACATGCTGCAGCGCCAGGAGGAAGTGCTCGAAAGCCGGCAGACCGTGGTGGACCAAAAACAGATGCTGGAGAACATCCTGCGTTCGGCCACCGGCACCGCGGTGGTGGCCACCGACCGGGCCTGCCGCATCGCCTACTGCAACCCGACGGTCGCCGCGATGCCCAAGCTGCAGGACTTCGCCACCCCGGGCCGCGACCTGCGCGAAGTGCTGGCGCGCCTCGGCTGGCCGGGCTGCAGCGAGATCCTGCTGCCCGGCGCGCTGCGCGACGGCCGCGTGCACAACCAGGCGCTGGACTGGACCGTGGGCAGCGACAGCTACCACGCCGAGCTGCAGATTTCCCTGCTGATAGACGACGCCAACCTGCCCCAGGGCTATCTGCTGTTGCTGCGCTGACGCGCACGGGTCAATAGTTGGCGCTGGCGACACGGCGGCAGGGCCGACGTGTCGGTGGCCGGGGCGACGGTCAGCGTCCTAGGTAACCGGCGCTACGCTGCTTCATCGCGCAGCGTCCCTGTTGACTGCCGATTTGGGGCCACGACGGACTGAACAGATCGACCTATTCATGAGAGCAAGGCGAGCGGTATTAGTCATGATGCCCCGCAAACGGTGGATAGTCGGGATGGTTTTCTTCCTGTCGAATTAGCATCTTGTCGGCGGATGCCAATAGCTGAGCTGAACTCGACAAAAAGAAATGAACAATCCCGGCACCAGCTATCGGGACAAGCCATATGAGTGCGAGCTGAGTTAGTTTCTGGGCGCGACTATATTCGGCGGCCCTGACGAGTTTGACTGTAATCCACA
>JACPUD010000090.1 GCA_016192435.1 Rhodocyclales bacterium
GGCAGCGCGAGCCTGGATCTGCAATACCAGCCCGAGGAAAACCTGACGACTTTCGCCTTCGCCAACTTTTCACAAACCGGCGTCAGGGAAACCGGCAGAGTCTGGTCGCGGGGCAACGCGTCGGGTGCGCTGGAGACCAACAACTGGAACGGCGACATGATCTACCGCGACCACACGGTCGGGTTCGGCCTCAAGTGGCAGCCCGAGGAAAAATGGGACTTCGGCGGCACCTATGTGCTGAACCAGGGCACCGGGATGAGCGGGGTGACAAACAACGCCGGAACCGCGCAACCCGTACCCGACACATGGAGCCGGCTGCACACGCTGCAACTTTTCGCCAAGTGGGACTACAGCAAGCAGTTGAGCTGGCGCTTCAACTATCTCTACGAGAACCTGAATTCCTATGACTGGGCGCTTAGCGATGTCGGCGCAACCTCCAACGTCAACGTGTTGTTTACCGGCCAGCAGGCGCCGCGTTACAGCAACCACGTGTTCGGGGTTTCGGCGGTGGTCAAGAGCTGGTAATCGAAGTCACGCACCAAGCAAACAGGCCGCCATGCGCGGCCTGTTTCATTTTGGATGACGCTATTACGCCGGCATTATCCGCGCGACAAAATCCATTGCACGAGGTTCTTCAAGTCGGCGGCGTCCTTGGCCGGTGGCGGCTCGTGCTGTTCGTCGCCGCCGCCCTCGACCGTTACCGACTTGCTGCCCGAAAGATGCTTGATCAAGGCAGCTTCGGCATCGGGTTTGCCTTTGTATTTCAGCGCAATTCTTTTATAGGACGGCGCCTTCTTGGCCTTCTCGACCGAGTGACACTTGAAGCAACCGCCCGCCTTGGCCAGCGTTTCCGCGGCATCCTCATTTACGTTCTGCGCTGTGGCAGGATGCACGACGAGAACCAGCGCGGAAGCCAGAACAGCCTTGCACACGAACCCGCCCAAGTATAGGAATGACTTCATCAATATGATGTTAATTTTTGATTTAAAGCAATATTACCGTATTGCCGCCTGCCTGTCTGTGGCGTTGGGACTGGCAACGGCGCCTGCTGAGGATATCTGGGCGAAAGCCAAACCGCGTCAGACCGACGCGAGGGCGGTCAAGCAAAAAGCCAAAGCGAACAAGTCGCGCATCGCTGAGCGAAAAGCCAAGGCTGCGGCGCCGACGCAGATCGATCCGGTCAACGAACTTGAGATCATCAGCGGCGAGACCATTGCCCTACGTAACGCACTGGAGGCCGACCCCGATGACAGCTCGTCGCGACAGAAGCTTGCCCTGCTCGCGCTGCGTTCGGCGCGTGCCGCGGAACGCGCGCTGTCGCGCGGCGACGACGACCTCTTCAACGCTTACCGCGAGCAGATTCAGACCCGCTTCGCCGACACCCGCCCCGGCCTCGAAATGCTGTCGGCGCGCGGCATCGGTGCGGCCGAATACGCGCTAGGCGCACTCTCCTTGCACGGCATGCTGGAACAACCCAGTGTCGAGCGCGCCTGCGCACACTTCGCCGCGGCGCTCGACAAGGGTTTCGGCGGCGCCAAGTTCCGCCACGCCCAATGCATCGAGGAGAACGACCCGGCGCGCGCCTTTGCGCTGTTGAAGGAGGCCGCGGATGGCGGCCATGTCGGGGCGAACGAGCGACTCGGGCGCATCTGCCTCGAAGCGCAACCCCCGGATGCGCCCTGTGCCTTTTCCCGCCTGGAGCGTGCCGCAAACGACGGCCGGGCCAGCGCCAAGTCCCTGCTCGGCTGGATGCATGCCGAAGGCATCGGCGGCAAGGTCGATGCGGCGCGCGCCGCGCGGTATTACCGCGAGGCGGCGAAACAGGGCGAAGCTTCGGCGCGCAACAATCTCGGCGAGCTGTACGAGAAGGGCCGCAGCGTCGCCAAGGACGAAAAAGCAGCCTTCGAGTACTACCTGGCCGCGGCCCAAAGCGGCTTCCCGCCGGCGCAGTTCAATGCCGGCCGCCTCTATGCCGCCGGCCGCGGCACGGCGCAGAACCTGGACGAAGCCCGGCGCTGGCTGGGCGCGGCGGAGAAGGCCGGAATCACCCCGGCCCGCGAGATTCTGGACATGCTGGATAAGCAGACCGAGAAGTAGCCGGCGGCCGCCCGGCGCCGCAGCTTGCTATGATGGGTCGATGCATAATTCCCCACATCCTCGCGCGCGGCCGCGCCTGCTTGCCGCCTTCTTCTCCCTCCTGCTGCTGACAAGTTGCGCCCAGGTCCCGCCCGGAACCCTGCGCGACACGGACCATCCGCTTGCCGGTCGGCTCTGGGATGTAGCCGCCGCCAGCTTCATCGACCAGGCCGAACTGCTGCGCCGCGCCGCCCAGGCGGAAGCGCTGCTGCTGGGCGAGACCCATGACAATCCGGAACACCATCGGCTGCAGCTCGTGATACTGCAGACGCGCCTCGACGCCGGGGCCCGACCGGCCCTGCTGATGGAGCAGTTCGACAACGACCAGCAGGCCGCGATCGACGCGGCGCGCAAGGCCGGCCAGGACCTGGCGCCGCTGATGCGCGGCTGGGACTGGGCACTGTACCGGCCGCTGGTGGCGCTCGCCGACTCGACCCGGATCCCGCTACGGGCGGCCAACCTGCCGCGCGGCGCGACCCGCCCGGTGGTGCGCGACGGTTATGCGTCCCTGGCCGCAGGCGAAGTCCCGCGCCTCGCCCTCGAAGCCGTCTGGGATGACGCGCGACAAGCCTACATGGCCGGCCTGATCGAGGCCTCGCATTGCGGCCAGGTCTCGCCGCAACTGCGCGACGGCCTGGTGCGCGCGCAGCGCCTGCGCGATGCGACCCTGGCGGACTCGGCGCTGGACCAGCTCGATCGGGGCGTGGTCTTCATTCTCGGCCGCGGCCATGCCCGGCGCGACGTCGGCGTGCCGCGTTATCTTGAAGCGCGCCGTCCCGGCAGCCGCGTGCTGTCGATCGGATTCGTGGAAGTTGGCGCTGACAGCACGGCGCCGACACAGTATGAGAACGAACGCGTCGGCGGCATCGCGCCCTACGACATCATCTGGTTCACGCCGCGCGCCGAGCGCCCGGACCCCTGCCTCGCCTTCGGCAAGTGAGCGCACCACAGCGATAGCGGCACACGGAAAAGAAAACGGGCGCCGTGCAGGCGCCCGATCAAGAACCGCGGGAGGAGTGAGGAGAATCCGCGGTGGGCCCCTTCTGGCGAAGGGGGCGAAGGAGACAGATCAGTTGTGGTAGGCCGACTCGCCGTGCGAGGTGATGTCGAGTCCTTCACGCTCTTCGTCTTCCGGCACGCGCAGGCCGATGAAGATATCGACGATCTTGTAGCAGACGAAGGCCACGGTGCCGGACCAGAGCAGCGTGACGCCGACGCCGGTGGCCTGGATCATGACCTGGCCCATGATGTCGTAGTTGTCCGCGACCTTGTTCGCCACGTAGTCGTAGATGCCGCTGCCGCCCAGGCTGGGCGCGGCGAAGACGCCGGTCAGCAGCGCGCCGAGGATGCCACCGACGCCATGCACGCCGAACACGTCGAGCGAATCGTCCGCGCCGAGCAGCTTCTTCAGGCCATTGACGCCCCACAGGCAGATCACGCCGGCCAGGCCGCCGATCACCAGGGCGCCGACCACGCCGACGAAACCTGCTGCCGGAGTAATCGCCACCAGGCCGGACACGGCACCCGACGCCGCACCCAGCATCGAGGGCTTGCCCTTGACCATCCACTCCGCCACCATCCAGGTGGTCGCCGCCATCGCGGTGGCCAGCCAGGTATTGACGAAGGCCAGCGCCGCCGTGCCGTTGGCTTCGAGCGCCGAACCGGCGTTGAAGCCGAACCAGCCGAACCACAGCAGCGAGGCGCCGATCATGGTCATGGTCAGCGAATGCGGCGCCATCGAGTCCTTGCCGTAGCCGACGCGCTTGCCGACCATGTAGGCGCCGACCAGACCGGCGATCGCGGCGTTGATATGCACCACGGTGCCGCCGGCGAAGTCGAGCGCGCCCTTCTGGAACAGGTAGCCGGCGGTGGCGGTGGCCTTTTCCGCGGCTTCCGCCGTGGTGTAGGCATCCGGACCGGTCCAGTACCAGACCATGTGCGTCATCGGCAGGTAGCTGAAGCTGAACCACAGCACCATGAACAGCAGCACCGCGGAGAATTTGATGCGTTCGGCGAAGGCGCCGACGATCAGGCCGCAGGTGATGGCGGCGAAAGCGCCCTGGAAGGCGACGAAGATGAATTCCGAGACGACCACACCCTTGCTGAAAGTGGCCGCGACCGAATCCGGCGTGATGCCCTTGAGGAACAGCTTGTCGAGACTGCCGAAGAAGGCGTTGCCTTCCGTGAAGGCCACGCTGTAGCCATACACGGCCCACAGCACGCTGATCACCGAAAAGATGACGAACACCTGCATCAGCACCGCCAGCATGTTCTTGCTGCGCACCAGGCCGCCGTAGAACAGCGCGAGGCCGGGAATGCTCATCAGGATGACGAAGGCCGTGGCCACCATCAGCCAGGCGTTGTCGCCGCGGTTGGGCGCCGGCGCCGCCGCCGGAGCCGCTGGGGCCGCCGCAGCTTCGGCTGTGGCGGCAGGCGCCACGGCGGCGGCCGCGGGTGCCGCAGCCTCGGCCGTCGGCTTGTCGTCGGCCCAGGCGCTGGAGGCGCCGCCGGTGATGCCGACGGTCAGCGCCGTCAGCAGGATAGCTAGCATCTTTCTCATTTTGAGTTCTCCCTTAGAGGGCTTCCTCACCGGTTTCGCCGGTGCGGATGCGGATGACTTGTTCGACGTCGAAGACGAAAATCTTGCCGTCGCCGATCTTGCCGGTGCTGGCCGATTTTTCGATGGTTTCTATGACCTGGTCCAGCAGGTCGTCGCGGATCGCCGCTTCGACCTTGACCTTGGGCAGAAAATCGACGACGTATTCCGCGCCGCGATAGAGCTCAGTATGACCCTTCTGCCGGCCGAACCCTTTGACCTCGGTAACGGTGATCCCCTGCACGCCGACGGCGGCGAGGGCCTCGCGTACCTCGTCAAGCTTGAACGGCTTGATGATGGCGGTGACGAGTTTCATGGCTGTTTCCTTTAAGAATTGAGGAACTTGGGTAGGTTTGCATTTCATCCCGCCGGTGCCGGCCGGGTCGCCGGCGGGATTTCAATCAATATCAGAACGTCTTGCTGAAACTCAGCACGGCGGTGCTCTTGCCGGCGTTGTAATTCACCGCACCGGCGACGCCGCCGCCCCAGCAGTAGGGCTCTTGCGCAGCCGTGCGGGAGCCGCCGATCACGGCACCGCAGTCATCCTTGGCGTTGGTCGTCGAAGCGGCGAGACCCACGACGCCGAAGCCGAGGTCCTTGGTCACACCAACCTTGTAGTCAGTATAGGAAGCATCGGCGTAGCCTTTGACCTTCTGATGCCCGACGTGGCCCGCGATACCCCAGCCGCTGCCCAGATCGTAGGCGGCATTGAGTTCGAGATAGCCGCTGCCGGAGGTCTTTTCGTTGGCCGTGGCGGACGGCGTCTTGGCCCAGCCGAACAGCGCGCCCAGCGAATGCGAGTACTTGACCGTCAGCCACTTCCAGCTCAGCGCGCCGTAGATTTCCTGGGTGTCCTGCTTGAGGATGCCGCCGGGCGTCTTGTTCTTGCCCGGATAGTTGTAGGTCAGCAGCCCGACGTCATAGCCCAGGTCGCCCGTGAGCGAACCCTTGTAGCCGCCATACACGTCGATTTCGAGCCCGGCGCTGGTGGTCTGCGTCGCACCCGGAACATTCAGGCCGTCCTGGATCCAGCTGACGTTGGAGGCCCAGGTGCCGGCGTAGAAACCGCTGGAGTGGGCGTAATCGAAGCCGCCCTGCAGCGCGGGGTTGCCGGAGGTCTGGGAGATGCCGCGATACAGGTAATCGGTGACAAGTCCGACGTTGCCGGTGAAAGTGTGCGGACTGGCCGGCGCGGCCGCCTGGGCCATGACGAGCGACGGAAGGGAAAAGAGGCCAGCGACGGCGGCAGCGATCAGGGATTTGCGCATGGTTATGCTCCTTGGAAGAATTGAAAAACTACAGCTTGCTTAATGCAGAGACCGTGCCAGACAGTTATTGCATTTACAATCAATGATTTGATACACGATCGCGGTGTCGCAGCGATGCCGCCGCACCAAACTGAGCGCCCAACGGCGACACGGCGCACCGTCGTGGTGCAGCACCCGCTGCGAGCCCGGCCGACGGCGTCGCTGTGCTAGACTTTGGCTCCGGCCGCAGCGTTTGACGCCGCTGAAACCAGCGCGGCGCGCAATCGAACAAGAAGACATTTCCCTCGTCAAACCAAAGCACTCCTACAACATGCTGAATCCCAAACTGCTCGACGAAATGTCCGCCCGCGTCTCATCCCTGCTGGCGGCGACACCGGCCGGGGATGTCGAAAAAAACCTGCGTGCGGCACTTGCCGGCCTGTTCGGCAAACTCGACCTGGTCACCCGCGAGGAGTTCGACGTGCAGCGCGAGGTATTGACCCGCACGCGCGCCAAACTCGAAGCGCTCGAAGCGCGTATCGCGGCATTCGAAGCACGCAGCCAGACGGCTCCGCCGGACCCGGCCGCCCACTAAGGCCGTCGATGTCGCTCGCCGTACTCCGCTCGCGAGCGCTGGCGGGCCTCGCGGCCCCGGAGGTGACGGTCGAAGTCCATCTCGCCGCAGGCCTGCCCTCATTCACCCTGGTCGGCCTGCCCGACACCGAAGTCAAGGAAGCGCGCGACCGGGTGCGCGCCGCGATCCAGAATTGCGGCTTCGAATTCCCGCAGCGGCGCATCACCGTCAACCTCGCGCCGGCGGACCTGCCCAAGGAATCGGGACGTTTCGACCTGCCGATCGCACTGGGCATCCTGATCGCCTCCGCCCAGATCAAGGCAGCCAGCCTCGATGCCCACGAGTTCGTCGGCGAACTGGCGCTGTCCGGCGACTTGCGCGCGGTGCGTGGCACGCTGGCGATGTGCGCGGCGATCCGGCGCGAAGCCGGGCCACAGCACCAGGCGGCACGTGCCTTCGTGCTGCCCCTGGAAAGCGCGCCGGAAGCCGCGCTGATCCGCGGCATGAGCATCCTGCCGGCGCAGAACCTGTTGCAGGTCTGCGGCCACCTCGCCGGGCGCGAGCTGCTCGCGCCCTTCGCCGTGCCACCAGCGCCAACTTTCACCCACTATCCCGACCTGGCCGAGGTCAAGGGCCAGGCGCAGGCCAAACGCGCGCTCGAAGTCGCGGCCGCCGGCGGCCATTCGCTGCTCATGAGCGGGCCGCCGGGCGCCGGCAAATCGATGCTGGCGCAACGCCTGCCCGGCCTGTTGCCGCCGATGACGGATGCCGAGGCGCTGGAGAGCGCCGCGGTGCATTCGCTGGCCGGAAGTTTCGGCTTGGCGCAGTGGCACCAGCGCCCGTTTCGCGCGCCGCATCATTCGGCGTCCCAGGCGGCGCTGGTCGGCGGCGGCGGCACGCCGCGGCCGGGCGAGATTTCGTTGGCGCATAACGGCACCCTGTTTCTCGACGAACTGCCGGAATTTCAGCGCAGCGTGCTCGAAGCCCTGCGCGAGCCGCTGGAAACCGGGCAGATCCACATCGCACGCGCGCTGCGCCGCGCCGAGTTCCCCGCCCGCTTCCAGTTGGTGGCGGCAATGAATCCCTGCCCCTGCGGCTGGCAGGGCCACCCCGCCGGCAAGTGCCGCTGCACGCCGGACCAGGTTGCGCGCTACCGCGGCAAGCTGTCGGGGCCACTGCTCGACCGCATCGACCTGATGCTCGACGTGCCGGCGGTCGATGCCGCCGACCTGTCCGCGCGCGGCGACGGCGAAGCCTCGGCCACGGTGCGCGGCCGCGTAGCCGCCGCCCGGGTGCGCCAGATCGAACGCCAGGGCAAGCCCAATACGCAGCTCGGGCCGGATGAAATCGACCGCCATGCCCGCCCCGATGCCGGCGGCGCGCAGTTGCTGAAACAGGCGATGAGCCACCTGTCGCTCACGGCGCGGGCTTATCATCGCATCCTCAAAGTGGCGCGCACGATCGCCGATCTGGCCGAACTGCCCGACGGTGCGCCGCTGTCAGCCCCCCATATCGCCGAAGCCGTGCACTACCGACGCGGCCTGGCTCACTGAGGAAAGCACGATGGCCCAGCAACTGCCCGCTACCGATCTCTCCGCCGCGCAACTGCAGGGTATCCTCGGCATCGCCGACGACGCCATCATATGCTTCGACAAGGACCAGCGCATCATCCTGTTCAACAGCGGTGCCGAGCGGATCTTCGGCTGGTCGGCGACGGAAGCGCTGGGGCAGGCGATCGATCTGCTGCTGCCGCATCGTTTCCGACCGGGGCACAGCCAGCTGGTCGAGAGCTTCCGCCACTCTGGCGACATCGCCCGCAGGATGGGCGAACGCCGCGCGATTCATGCCATACGCAAGGACGGCAGCGAGTTTCCCGCCGAGGCGTCGATCTCCAAACTGGAGATGAAGGGAGCCCTGGTCTATACGGTGATCCTGCGCGACAGCACCGCGCGCGTGGCGCATGAACGCGAACTCGAGGTGGCCAAGGAAAAGGCCGAGGCGGCGATGCAGGCCAAGAGCATGTTCCTGGCCAACATGAGCCACGAAATCCGCACTCCGCTCAACGCCGTGATCGGCATGACCAGCCTGCTGCTCAACACCCGCATCGACGACGAGCAGCGCGACTACGCCGAAACCGTGCGCGCCAGCAGCGAAGCCCTGCTGACCATCATCAACGACATCCTCGACTACTCGAAGATCGAAGTCGGCAAGCTGGAAATCGAGCGCTATCCCTTCGACCTGCGGCGCTGCCTTGAAGAGGCCATGGACCTGATCAGCGCCGAAGCCGGCGAGAAGAACATCAACCTGGCCTATTTCATCGACGACAGCGTGCCGGCATCGCTGATCAGCGACGCCACGCGCTTGCGCCAGATCCTGGTGAACCTGCTGTCCAACGCGATCAAATTCACCCAT
The DNA here is from genome assembly GCA_016192435.1 of Rhodocyclales bacterium. Classification (GTDB taxonomy): domain Bacteria; phylum Pseudomonadota; class Gammaproteobacteria; order Burkholderiales; family Rhodocyclaceae; genus Sulfuritalea. Next base: position 8,966 of record JACPUD010000090.1, read on the forward strand.
GGCGGCGAGGTCGTGATCAACGTCGCCGGCACGCCGCTGGACGAGTTCCGCTTCGAGATCAGGTTCGCGGTCAGGGACACCGGCATCGGCATCGCCGAAGACAAACTGGCCATGCTGTTCCAGTCCTTCAGCCAGCTCGATGCCTCGACCACCCGCAAGTACGGCGGCACCGGCCTGGGCCTGGCGATCAGCCGGCGCCTGGCCGAAATGATGGACGGCCGCATGTGGGCGGAAAGCCAGATCGGCGTCGGCTCGACCTTCTGCTTCACCATCGTGGCCGAAGCGGCCGGTCCGCAGCTGGCCAACAATTTCCTGCAGGAATACTCCTCGGCGCTGTCCGGCCGGCGCGCGCTGATCGTGGACGACAACAGCACCAACCGCCGCATCCTGGTCAAGCAGGCCCTGACCTGGGGCATGCTGCCCTCGGCGGCGGCATCGGGCATCGAGGCCCTGGATTTCATCCGCCACGGCCAGGCCTTCGACGTCGGCATCCTCGACATGAGCATGCCGGAAATGGACGGCCTGGCGCTGGCCCTGGAAATCCGCAAGCACCGCGACGCACTGTCCTTGCCCCTGATCATGCTGACCTCGGTGGCCAACCAGCGGACCCGCGACGGCACGATGGACAAGGCCGATTTCGCCGCCTACCTGAACAAGCCGATCAAGCCCGCGGCCCTGCTCGACGTGCTGCTGCACGCGATGCGCATCACGCCGATCGATTCCATCGACCGGCAGCCGGTGAAGAGCGACCCGAACCTGGCCGACAGCCTGCCGCTGAAGATCCTGGTGGCCGAAGACAACACGGTCAATCAAAAGGTGGTGCAGCAGTTGCTGGCCCATCTCGGCTATCGCGCCGACGTGGTCGCCAGCGGCGTCGAGGTCCTCGACGCGCTGGAGCGGCAGAACTACGACGTGATCCTGATGGACGTGCAGATGCCGGAAATGGACGGCCTCGAAGCAACGCGCCGGCTCAAGGCGCGCTATTTGGGCGCTGCCGCGCCGCGCATCGTCGCCATGACCGCCAGCGCCATGCCCGGCGACCGCGAGATCTGCCTCGCCGCCGGCATGGATGCCTATGTCTCGAAGCCGGTCGAACTCGACGACATACGTGCCGTGCTGCTGGCCGTGAGCCAGGCGCCGCGGCAGACGCCGCCGAGTATGGCGGACCAGGACGAGACGCTGCCCGTGATCGACCCGCGCCGCATCTCGGGCCTGCTGGAATTGCAGGACGCGCAGCAGCCGGCCCTGGTCGCCGAGCTGATCGAACTGTTCTGCAGCGATTCCCCGCAGCACCTGGACATCCTCGCCGCGGCGATACGCATCGGGGACGGCGAAGCGCTCGCCAACGCCGCCCACCGCTACCTCTCCAGCATCGAAAATCTCGGCGCCCAGCGCATGCGTCTGCACTGCATGGAGATAGAACGGCTGGGCCGCGCCGGCACGATCGCCGGCGCCAGCCAGACCCTCGAACAGCTCCGGCTCGAATTCGAGGCGGCACGCACGCGGCTTGCGGCGATCGCCGCGAAGCAACCCTAGAATCAAGCGCCGACAAGGCACCCTGGAGCATCCCCGATGAAATATCGCATCATTCCCGTCACGCCCTTCGAGCAGAACTGCACCCTGCTCTGGTGCACCAAAACCATGCGCGGCGCCTTGGTCGATCCCGGCGGCGACATCGAGCTGCTGGTCGATACGGCCGCCCGGCTGGGAGTCACCGTCGAGAAGATCCTGCTCACCCACGGCCACATCGACCATGCCGGCGGCGCCGGCGAACTGGCGCAGCGCCTGGGCGTGCCGATCGAGGGTCCGCAGAAGGAAGAGAGCTACTGGATCGACCAGCTGGTGGCGCAAAGCCGCAGCTTCGGCTTCCCACCGGCGCAAGCCTTCACGCCGGACCGCTGGCTTGAGGACGGCGACACCGTCACGGTCGGCGACGAGACCCTGCAGGTGATCCACACCCCGGGCCACACGCCGGGCCACGTGGCCTACTACCACGCCCGCTCGAAACTCGCCCTGGTCGGCGACGTGTTGTTCGCCGGCAGCATCGGCCGCACCGATTTCCCGCGCGGCGATTACCAGGCGCTGATGGATTCGATCAAGCACAAGCTGTGGCCGCTCGGCAACGATGTCGAATTCATATCCGGCCACGGCCCGATGTCCACCTTCGGCGAGGAGCGCCTGAGCAATCCCTTTGTCGGCGACCACGCCTGAGAACTTGTGAATAAATCTACTGCGCGTGCCGGATCGGGGCTTGGGCGGCTTATTTGGCAACCCCGGCTATCCTCATGTACAAAGACGTACATTCCGGTAGCTGCGCTCCGGCCTCACCCCGCTGCGGCCCGCTCTCTACGATTTCTTCACAAGCTCTGAGTTTCGCCAATACCAAGGGAGTCCCATGAGCCATAACTGGAAATTCTTCCGCGCCGGCGGCTTCGACCAGGTGCGCATCGATACCGCAGCCGATCTGCTCAATCTCAAGGAACTCGACCAGAAACTCTGGGTCGCCCTGTCCTGTCCGGTCAAGGGCATCGAATTCGACGCGCGCAGCCTGGCGCTGATCGATACCGACAACGACGGCCATGTGCGCGCCCCGGAACTGCTGGCGGCGATCGACTGGGCCGCGGCCCGGCTCAACGCTGCCGACGTATTGGCGCAAGGCCTGGCCGGCGTGCCGCTGGCCGCGATCAAGGACCCGGCCGTGCTCGCCGCCGCGCAGGGGCTGCTGCCCGCGGGCGGCGATCTGGTTTCGGTCGAGGCCGCCAGCGCGGCGGAAGCCGAATACTCGGCGCGCGCGCTGGCTGCCTGGGAAGCCGGAGGCAATGCGGTGAAAGTGCTGGGCGAAGCCACCGAAGCGGCCTGCGCCGCGGTCGCCGCACTGAAGGAAAAGCTCGACGATTTCTTTGTCCGCTGCCGCCTCGCGGCCTTCGATACGCGCGCCGGCGAAGCCATGAACGCCTCCGACGATGCGCTGAAGTCGCTCGGCGCCGCGGCGCTGTCCGCGGCCCATGCCGAGATCGCCGCGCTGCCCCTGGCAAGAGTTGGCGCTGGCGCCACGGTGCCGCTCGGCGCCGGCAGCGATTCCGGCATCAATCCGGCCTGGGGCCAGCGCATCGCCGCCCTGCGCGAGGCCGCCGTGGTGCCGCTGCTGGGCGCCCGCGAGGCGATCTCGGAATCCGACTGGCTGGCGCTGCAGGACCAGCTCGCCGGCTATGTCGCCTGGCAGGCCGCGCGGCCCGCCGGCCTGCCGCCCGAAGCGGAGGCCGTGCGCGACCTGGAGCGTCTGGCGCGCTATGTGCGCGACCTGCTGCCGCTGGCCAACAACTTCGTCGCCTTCCGCGATTTCTATACGCACCAAGGCAAGGCCACGTTCCAGATCGGCACCCTGTATCTCGACGGCCGTTCCGCCGAACTCTGCGTCGCGGTCAATGACGCCGCCAAGCATGCCGCGCTGGCCGGGCTCTCGCGTATCTGCCTGGTGTATTGCGACTGCACCCGCAACGACGAAAAACTCAGTATCGCCGCGGCCTTCACCGCCGGCGATTCGGATCAGTTGGTGGTGGGGCGCAACGGCGTGTTCTACGACCGTCAGGGCCGCGACTGGAACGCCACCATAAGCAAGCTGGTCGAGCATCCGATCAGCCTGCGCCAGGCCTTCTGGTCGCCCTACAAGCGCCTGATGCGCATGGTCGGCGAGCAGTTGCAGAAGCTCGCCGCGAGCAAGGCTGCCGCGGTCGAAGGCAAGCTCGGCGCTGTCGCCGTCGGCGTCGGCGTCGGCAAGAAGGTCGAGGCGCCGGCCGCGCCGCCAGCCTTCGACGTCGGCAAGTTCGCCGGCATCTTCGCCGCCATCGGACTGGCGATCGGCGCGATCGGCACCGTCCTCGCCGGCGTCATGAGCGGGTTGCTCGGCCTCAAGTGGTGGCAGATGCCGCTGGCCGTCGGCGGCCTGATGCTGCTGATCTCGGCCCCGGCCATGGTGCTGGCCTGGTTCAAGCTCAGGAGCCGCAATCTCGGCCCCATCCTCGACGCCAACGGCTGGGCGGTGAATGCGCGGGCGCGCATCAACATCCCCTTCGGCACCTCGCTGACGCAACTCGCGCAACTGCCGCCGGGCGCCGAGCGCGCGCTGAGCGACCCCTATGCCGAGAAGGAACAGCCGTGGAAGACCTATGCCTTCATTGCCGCGGTGCTGTTCGTCGCCGCGGCGTGGTTCACGCGCTGAGCGTTCAGCGCGAGCCCGGGCCGTCTTGTGGCGGCGAAGACGGCATGCGCCCGGCCGCCGCCGGCGCGCCGGTATGCAGGTGGATCTGGCCGACGAAGAGCATGGCGATGACGGTGGCGCCGATCGCCAGCCAGCCGACATTGCCGTAGCCGACGATGCGCCCCGAGGCGTCGGCGGCGATCATCGCCCCGCCCAGATAGGAGGCGCCACCCGATGCCAGTTGCTGCACGGCGCCGTTCATCGACAGAAAGGTGCCGCGCAGGCGCGGCTGCACGGCCGAAGTGACGATGGCCATGGCCGGCACCATGCGCCCCGGAACGAAAATGAAGAACACCGTCGACCAGACGATCATGAGCCACAGCGGCACCGGCCCGAGGTGGGTCTGCACCAAGAGCGGCAGCATCGAGCACAGCGCCATCCAGCGGTAGACACGGATCTTGCCGTGGGCATCGGCCAGGCGGCCGATCAGGCGCGACGTGAAGAAGGTGGCGGTGCCGCCGAACAGGTAGATCAGCGGAATGTCTTCCTGGCGGATGCCGACATTGGCCGTGACGTAGATCGTGATGTAGGGAATCACGCTGAAGCCGGAGAACATGATCAGCGCCATGAACAGCAGCGCGCGCAGATGGTTCGCGTCGCGCAGCACGGCGGCCATGGCCGCCAGCGGATGAGCGCGCTCGGTTTCGGAGACGGTGGCGCCGGGCAAGTGGCCGCGCAATGCCGGAAGCATCTTCCAGCCCAGCAGCAGGAAGCCGCAGGACAGCGCGGCGATGAAAATGAAGGGAAAGCGCCAGCCGAAATGGTTGGCCAGATACAGGGACAGCGGCACCCCGGCCACGGTGGACAGCGAGAAGGCCGACATGACGGTGCCGCTGGCGCGGCCGCGGCGCTCGAAGGGGATCAGGTCGCCGACCATGGTCTGCACCATCGAGCCGAGCACGCCGCCGAAGGCGCCGGCCGTGCCGCGCGCCGCCAGCAGGGTCCAGTAGCCCGGCGCCAGGCCGCAGGCCAGCGTGGCCACGGCGAACAGGGCGAACATGGTCAGCAGCAGGCGCTTGCGCTCGAAGCGGTCGACGAACATCGCCGCCAGGAGGCCGGTGAAGGCCGCGGAAAAGGTGTAGGAGGAAACCAGCAGGCCGAACTCGTGGGTGCCGACGCCGAGTTCCTTCATCAGGATCGGCCCCAGCGGCATCATGATCATGAAGTCGAGGATGTGGGCGAACTGCACGCCGGCCAGGGTCAGCAGCAGCACGCGTTCGCGGGCGGGATCGAGGGCGGCGGGCGTGACGGACGGATTCATCGTGGGCTAAGGAATTGAAGAGTTGGCGCTGGCGCCACGGCGCCGCTAGGGCCGCCCCAGCGCGCCCGGCGCCTGCAGCCGCGCCCGCCACCATTTCTGCGCTTCGCCTTCGCCTTCGAGGCTCCAGGCCAGCCACAGCGGCTCGTTGGCGCGCACTTCGGCGACTTCGCGGGCGACCAGTTGGCGCTGGGTCAGCGCGGCGTCGATGCGGCAGCGCGGCAGGAAACCGTAACCCAGACCGGCGATCTGCAGCGCGATCTTGGCTTCGATGTTCGACACGGTGATGCGCGACTGTCCGGCGTGCAGGCCGATGCTGCGCGTCGGCAGCAGGCGCGCGCTGTCGGCGACGACGATCGCCGTGTACGCGCGCAGGTCGTCGGCCGTCAGCGGGCGGTCGATGCGCGCCAGCGGGTGTTGCGGCGCGACGCAGAAAATGAACTCGATGTCCTGCAGGCGCTTGGCCTGCTGGGCGAAGCCCGAGGGCGGATCGCCGACGGCCAGGATCACGTCGGCACGGCCTTCGCGCAGGGCCTCCCAGCTGCCGGTCATGACTTCGGTGCTGATGCGCAGGCGCGTGCCGCAGTCGAGCGCCTCGAAGGCGCGGATATCCTCGACCAGGGCCACGGCGGGCAGCAGCGAGTCATGCACCAGGCGCAATTCGGACTCGTAGCCGGTCGCGATGCGGCGCAGGCGCGATTCGAGATCGGCGGCGGAACGCAGCAGCCAGCGGCCTTCGCGCAGCAGTTCGCGGCCGACCGGGGTCAGCGTGACGCGCGGCCCGCGCCGCACGAAGAGCTGGAAACCGAGCTGCTCTTCGAGCTTGGCCACGGTGTAGGAAATCGTCGAGGGCACCTTGTGCAGGGCTTCCGCCGCCGCGGCAAAAGAGCCGCCGCGATCGATGGCATCGATGATTTCGATCGCGTCGAGCGTCAGCTTGAGCATGGGCAAGGGTTTAACATTCGAAAAATTCGACTATAGCTCGCGAAATGTTTCGTCGCCGAAAGCCTTGTAATCGTTGATACTCCATCTTACCTGACTATGCAATGCAAGCTTGACCCAGCAATTTCCGAGCAGAATTCTAGCAGCGACCATCGGCAACATCGAACATTTAAACCGGAGGAAACACCATGTCCCACACCGTCATCGTTTATCACAGCGGCTACGGCCACACCCGCAAGCAGGCCGAGGCCGTGCACCAGGGCGCCGCCAGCGTCGCCGGCGCCACCGCGGAACTGCTCGAAATCAGCGCCGAAGGCGAACTGCCGGCCGGCGGCTGGCAAAAGCTCGAAGCCGCCGATGCCATCGTGTTCGGCGCGCCGACCTACATGGGCGGCGCCTCGTGGCAGTTCAAGCGCTTTGCTGACGCCAGCTCGAAGCCCTGGTTCGGCGCAAAGTGGAAGAATAAGGTCGCCGCCGGCTTCACCAACTCGGGTTCGATGAATGGCGACAAGCTGTCGACCCTGCACTACCAATTCACGCTGGCCATGCAGCACGGCATGGTCTGGGTCGGCACCGGCATGGTGCCGGCCAACACCAAGGCGGCCACGCGCAACGACGTGAACTGGCTCGGCTCCTTCGCCGGCGCCATGGCGCAATCGCCGGTGGATTCCAGCCCCGAGGAAGGCCCCCTGTCCGGCGACCTGGAAACCGCGCGCCTGTTCGGCGTCCGCGTCGCCGAAACCGCGGCGCGCTGGAACCGCTGAAGCAGCGACTAACCGCCGCCAAGCCGCCGGCCACCGAGGGAGACAAACATGCTCGAACTGCGCAAGGCCGCGGAGCGCGGCGTCGCCAACTTCGGCTGGCTGGCTTCGCGCCACACGTTTTCCTTCGGTCACTATCACGATCCCAAGCAGGTCGGCTTTTCCGACCTGCTGGTGATCAATGACGACCGCGTGGAACCCGGCATGGGCTTCGGCACCCATCCGCACCGCGACATGGAAATCTTTTCCTACGTCCTCGAAGGCGCGCTGGAGCACAAGGACTCGATGGGCACCGGCTCGGTGATCCGCCCCGGCGACGTGCAGATGATGAGCGCGGGGACCGGCGTCAGCCACAGCGAGTTCAATCACTCGCGCGAGGAAGGCGTGCACTTCCTGCAGATATGGATCGTGCCGGACCGGCTGCGCGTCGCGCCGCGTTACCAGCAGACGCATTTCGCCGACGCCGAAAAGCGCGGCCGCCTGCGCCTGATCATTTCCCCAGACGCGAAAAACGGCGCGCTTGGCGTGTATCAGGATGCTCGCGTTTATGCCGGCCTGTTAAGCGGCGCCGAGCGCGCCGAATTCGACTTGGCAGCCGGGCGCTACGCCTATGTCCATGTCGCGCGCGGCGCGCTGCGCGTCAATGGCATCGCCATGGCGGCCGGCGACGGCGCCCGCGTGCGCGAAGCGGGCCTACTGGTTTTCGACGGCGGCGCGGATGCCGAAGTGCTGGTCTTCGATCTGCGGCCGAACGAACTACCGGGGCGCTGAGCCTGCCGGAAAGTTGGCGGTGATGAAGCTCCCGTGCAGCAAGGCGGTCGAGTAAAAGACGCTCTCCGCGCCGCTGCGGATGATGAAGCCCCTGCGGATCCTCGCCGCTACGGATGGCGCCATGACAAACGTCAGCCCTCATGCGCCCTCGTGCGCCAATGGCATCTGCGCC
>JACPUD010000094.1 GCA_016192435.1 Rhodocyclales bacterium
GCGTCGCTGCTGATCCTCGCCGCAGGCATCGTCATCAGCCTGCTGCTGGCCGCGCTCTACCTCGCGCTGGCGCGCTCGCGCAGCAAGGCTGCACAGCTTGCGGCGCGCATGACGCGCGATCTGCGCCAGAGCGAACGGCGCTTTCGCGCGATGGCCGAGATGTCGACGGACTGGTTCTGGGAACAGGATGGCGAAGGACGCTTTGTCAGCATCACCGGCGCCGGATTCGCCAGCGACAGAAAAATGCCGCTGGCGCTGGAAGCGATCAAGGGCAAGACGCGCTGGGAGCTTTCTCCGTCGGCGCTGTCGCCCACGCAATGGGAAGCGCATCGGCGGCAACTCGCGGCACGCGAAGCCTTCGAACTGGAATACCTGATCGCCGTCCCGGCTGGCGAGGATCGCTGGCTCAAGGTATGCGGGGAACCCCGCTACGACGACGGCGGCGAGTTCGTCGGCTACCACGGCACCGCGCGCGACATCACGGTACCCAAGCAGGCCGAAATCGAGATGGCGCGCAAGACCAGGGTGCTGCAGGCCACCCTCGACAACATGTCGCAGGGCATCAGCGTGGTCGACGGCGAGCTGCGAATGATCGCGCTCAACCGGAAGTTCTGCGAGATCCTGGATTTCCCGCCGGAAATGGGACACGAAGGTGCGAGCTTCGAAAGTTTCATACGCTATAACGCCGAACGCGGCGAGTACGGACCCTGCGACGTCGACGCCAAGGCGAGCGAGATGATGGAGCGTGCCAGGTGCGTACAGCCGCACCGCTTCAAGCGCACGCGGCCCAACGGACGCATCGTCGAGGTCGTCGGCAATCCGCTGCCTGACGGCGGCTTCGTCACCACCTACACCGACATCACCGAGCAGGAGCAGGCCGAGCAGGCGATCCGCATCAGCGAAACACGCCTGAAGCGGGCCGAACTGGCATCCAAATCAGGCAACTGGGAATACCATCTCGATTCCGATGAAATGATCATTTCGGACGGCGCCGCCAAGCTGTACGGCATCCATGACACCCAGCTCGACTATGCCGATGTCAAGCATGTCGCTCTGCCCGAATACCGCCCACTGCTCGACGAGGCGATGAAGGATCTGATCGAGAACCACAAACCGTATGACGTCGAGTTCAAGATCCGAACCGTGGATGCGGGCGTGCTCCGGGATATCCATTCCCTGGCCCGCTTCGACGCGGAAGAGAGGGTCGTCTTCGGCGTGATCCAGGACATCACCGAGCGCAAACAGGCGGAAGCGACGCTGCTTCAATCGGAGGAGCGATTCTCCAAGGCATTTCACTCCAGTCCGCTGATGGCATCCATCGCCCGCGCCGGCGATGGGCGTTTCATCGACGTCAACCGCAACTTCGAACGCGACTTCGGCTGGAAGCGCGAGGAACTGATCGGCCGCACCTCGCTCGAAGCGGGCCTCTGGGCCGACGCGGAAACGCGCCGGCCGTGGGCCGCGGCACTCATGCGCGACGGCCGGGTGGTCAACTGGGAAACCACCTGGCGCCACAGGAACGGCAATACCCGCTGGATCAGCATCTCGGCCGAAAGCGTCGACATGAACGGCGAGCAATGCATCCTGGCCTTCGTCATGGACATCACCGAACGCAAACAGGCCGCGGAGAAGCTGCAGCTGGCCGCCAGCGTGTTCACGCACGCCCGCGAGGGCATCACCATCACCGATGCCACCGGCGCGATCCTCGAAATCAATGCCACCTTCACGGACATCACCGGCTACAGCCGTGAGGAAGTGCTGGGACGCAACCCGCGCATCCTCAAATCCGGACGACACGATCCGGAGTTCTATGCCGCGATGTGGCGCGAACTGATCGCCAACGGACACTGGTACGGCGAAATCTGGAATCGCCGCAAGAATGGCCAGATCTATGCCGAGATGCTGACCATCAGCGCCGTGCGCGACGCCGCCGGGAATACCCAGAACTACGTCGCCTTGTTCACCGACATTACGGCGCTCAAGGAACACCAGCGGCAACTCGAACATATCGCTCATTACGATGCGCTGACCGGGCTGCCCAATCGCGTGCTGCTGGCCGACCGCCTGCAACTGGCGATGGCCCAGAGCCAGCGGCGCGACCAGTCGCTGGCCGTGGTCTATCTCGATCTCGATGGCTTCAAGCCGGTGAACGACCAGTATGGCCACGAAGTCGGCGACGAGCTGCTGATCGCCGTTTCGCAGCGCATGAAAGGCGCCCTGCGCGAGGGCGATACCCTGGGGCGTCTGGGCGGCGACGAGTTCGTCGCCGTGCTGGTCGACCTGGAGCAGGCCGGCGACTGCGAACCGGTGCTGGCCCGCCTGCTGCTGGCCGCCGCCGCGCCGGCGACCGTCGGCAATCTGGCCTTGCGCGTTTCCGCCAGCATCGGCGTGACGCTCTATCCGCAGGATGACTCGGATGCCGACCAGTTGCTGCGCCATGCCGACCAGGCAATGTACCAGGCCAAGCAGGCCGGTAAAAATCGTTATCACCTGTTCGACCTGGTGCAGGATGCAGCGGTAAGGAGCCAGCGCGAGAGCATCGAACACATCCGCCGCGCCCTCGCCCAGCGCCAGTTCGTGCTCCATTACCAGCCCAAGGTGAACATGAAGAGCGGTGTGGTGATCGGTGCGGAAGCGCTGATCCGTTGGCAGCACCCCGAACGCGGCTTGTTGCCGCCGGCCGCCTTCCTGCCGATCACGGAGAACCATCCCGTCAGCGAGGAGTTGGGCGAATGGGTCATCGACACGGCGCTGGCGCAGATGTCGCAGTGGCGCGCCGCCGGGCTGGACATTCCGCTCAGCGTCAATGTCGGTGCACGCCAGTTGCAGCATAGCGACTTCGTCTCGCGTCTTGCCGAACTGCTTGCGATGCACCCCGACGTGCCGCCCGCCAGCCTGGAACTGGAAGTGCTGGAAACCAATGCGCTGGAAGATGTGGTCAAGGTTTCCGCGATCATGCACGCCTGCCGCGCAATGGGCGTCCGCTTCGCGCTGGACGACTTCGGCACCGGCTATTCGTCGCTCACCTATCTCAAGCGCCTGCCGGCGGATGTGCTCAAGATAGACCAGAGCTTCGTGCGCACCATGCGCGACGACCCGGATGACTTGGCCATCGTCGAAGGCATCATCGGACTGGCCACGGCGTTTCGCCGTCAGATCATCGCCGAAGGCGTGGAAACCGTCGCGCACGGCGAACTGCTGCTGACGCTGGGTTGCGAACTGGCGCAGGGCTACGGCATTGCCCGCCCCATGCCGGCGGCCGAATTGCCCGGCTGGATGGCCGGCTGGCAACCCGATGTCGCCTGGAAGGCCTGGTCGAACGGCAGCGTGCATCGCGACGATCTGGCCGTGATATTTGCCGAGGTCGAGCATCGGCATTGGGTGCGCAACATGGAACTGTTTCTTTCCGGCGAACGGGATGCGCCTTCGTCGCTGGACCCGCATCAATGCCGCTTTGGGCGCTGGCTGGACACCGACAGCCAGGCGCGTTTCGGCGATCGCCCGGGTTTTCCGCCGGTGATCGCCGCGCATGAACGCGTGCATGTGCTGGGACACGAACTGGTCAACTTGTACAGTCAGGGACGGACAGCCGAAGCGCAGGCGCGGATCGTGGAGTTGCATCGCCAGCGCGATGAACTGATTGACGGACTGCGCGGTCTGATCCGTGGCAGGGACGCAAACTGATGGGTGGAGGGTCTGATGCAAAACTGCTATCGAAGCGTCGTCGATTCGCAGCGTGGAACACCTCCGCGAAAATGCGCGCAGCGGTCCCGCCCGGCGGCTCATTGCATGAAGCGCAACTGCCTGGCGGCCCTGGCTTGCCTGGTCGCCGCCTGGGCGGATATTTCCGCGGCCGGTGCCCAGCCCGTGATACCGGGATCGACCGCGTTCTGCCTGTATGAAGTTCCGCTCGATGAGAGCGGCAAGCGCCGCTGGATCAACCTCGGCATCGTGCAGTATGTCGAGGCGACCCAGACCGAGGTGAAGATTTTCTACGGCGCCGGCAGTTTCGGCAGCGGCCACGAGGCCAGGATTGCCGTCGCCGGCATGGAGGCGGCCTTGCAGGTGCTGGAAAAGATGCGCCGGGTGGCCGCCGCCTGCCGCTGACGCCGCGCCTTCAGTCCGCCAGCGCGGCGGCGCGGCCGCGTCTGGCATCGACGCCGATCAGCAGCAGCAGTCCGCCGACGAAATACAGCCCGGTAATCGCCAGCGCCAGGCGGTGGTTGCCGCCGCTGAGCCAGGTCGTCAGGCCGTAGGTCATCGGCCCGACGATGGCAGCGAGCTTCATGGCCAGGCCCCAGAGCCCGAAGAATTCGGCGCGGCGTTGCCGCGGCGCGAAGAAGCCCACCAGTGCACGCGAGGCGGACTGGCTGGAACCGAGACAGAGACCGGCGATGTTGGCCGCCACCCAGAACTGACCGCGGCTGTCCGAAGCCAGGGCAATCACCGTCATCAGCAGCCAGCCGACCAGGGTCAGGGTGATGGTGCGCACATGGCCGAGGCGGTCCTGCACATAACCAAAGGCGAAGGCGCCGACCGCCGCCGTGCCATTCACCACGAAGAACAGCTTGATGTTGTCTTCCGCGGTGAAGCCGATCGCCTCCTGCGCGTAGATCGCGGCCAGCGCGATGGCGGCGAAGACGCCCGACTGATAGCACAGCAGGCAGACCAGGAAACGCGCCATGTCGGGAAAGCGCCGCGCCTCGTGCAGCGTGAGCCGCAGCCGCTCTGCCAGCGCTGCGAGTTCGGCGCCGGCCGCCGCCAGCGGCCGCGCCGCGACGCGTTCGCGCAGCAGCAGGAAAGTTGGCGCTGACGCCACGGCGAAGAAGGCGGCGGTGATCAGCATCGCCGCCGGCACGAAGCTTTCGGCACCCTCGCCGCGCCCCTTGGCGGCGACGATCCAGGCCAGACAAAGGCCGAGACAGCTCATGCCCCCCAGATAACCCCAGCTCCAGCCCCAGCCTGAAACCTTGCCCAGATCCTCGTCGCCGGCCAGCTCCGGCAGGAAGGCGGCGATGATGTTTTCGCCGCTGCCGAAAAAGAAGCTGGCGATCGCCACCAGGCACATGGCCAGCACCACATCGCCGGCACCGACCCAGTACAGGGACGCCGTCGCCGCGACGCAGCCGACGGTGGTAATGGCCAGCAGTTTCTTCTTGCTGCCGTGGCGGTCGGCCCAGGCACCGACGCTGGCCGCGGTGAGCATGATGGCGATGCTGGCGACGGCCTGCGTGCTGGTCCAGGCCAGCGTCGCCCAGGCCGCGCCGCCGGCCACCACGGCGACGAAATAGGCGTTGAAGATCGCCGTCACCACGGTCGTCGTGTAGGCCGAATTGGCGAAGTCGTACATGGCCCAGGCCCAGACCTCGCGCGGCTTGACGCCGTCGGCCAGTACTTTCCGGCTCATGGCGTCCTGCCTTGCAGATCAGGTTCTCCGCAGTCCTGCAGGATCACCACCCGCGCCGCATCGCGCAGTTGCAGTGCCGCCGCCCAGCCCTCGCCCGCCGGCGCCAGCGGCGCCCCGATGCTGACGCGCAGCGCAGCGCGGCGCGGCAGCCAGGATTCGTCGCGCAGGATTTCGCGGCTTCCCGCCAGCGTCACCGGCGTCACCGGAAGCCGGTTCTGCACGGCGATCTGGAAGGCGCCGAGGCGGAAGGGCCGCAGCCCCGACTGGCGGGTGAACGTGCCTTCGGCGAAGAACAGCAGCGGACGAACGCCGACCACCGCGGCCAGGCGCCGCACGTCATCGACGCCCTGCCTGGCGTCGAAGCGTTCGACGAAGGCGGCGCCCAAACGACGCAGCAGCGGTCCGGCCAGAGGATGGGTGGCCAGCTCCTGCTTGGCGACGAAGCCCAGCGGCAGCGGCAGGGCTGCCGCCAGCACGATGCCATCGACGTAGCTGGCATGGTTGGCGACGAAGATCGCCGGCCCGGCCGGCAGGTGCTCCAGGCCCGCCACGCGCAGGCGGATGCCGCACAGGCGCACGCAGGCCCGTGCGATCGCGCCGACGAAACGCCAGCGCCGCTCGACGCCGGGCAGCAGCAAAATGCCGGCGACCGCGGGCAGGGTCAGCAGGGCATAGACGCACCAGGCATAACCGCCGTAGAACAATTCGCCGCCGCGCCGCAAGGCGAGGCGCAGGCTCTGCCGGAATCCCGCCAGACCCAGACGCGCCACCTGCAGCCAGAGCGCGCGGCCGTCGCCGGCAAAGCCGCTGCCGCAATAGACGTCGCGCGTCGCGGCGCGGCGGATCTTGCCGCTGGAAGTTTTCAGCACGGCATGGGGCGGCGCCAGCACCACGTCGTCGGGCGGCGTGCCGAGCAGGTCGACCGTCAGCGCATTGATGCGGCGGACCAGTTCCTGCCGCGCCGCTGCGTCGGTCTCGCGGCTTTCGGCCACCACCACCAGTTTCTCGGTGCCCTGCCCGGCCGCCGCCACGCCGAACACCGCAACGCAACCGCGGCGCGCGCCGGGGATGGCGCCGACAGCCTCCTCCAGTTCATAGGGATAGAGATTGCGCCCGCCGCGGATGATGGTGTCCTTGATGCGGCCGGTGATGACGATGTCGCCCTCGACCAGATAGGCCAGGTCGCCCGAATCGAGCCAGCCGTCGCGGATCAGCCCGGCGCTGGCCTCGGCATTGCGGTAATAGCCGCGCGTCGCCGACGGTCCGCGGAACTCCAGGCGGCCGACGCGGCGCGGCGGCAGTTCATGCCCGGCGGCATCGACGATGCGCACCTCGTGGCCCGGCAGCGGCAGGCCGCAGGCCACCATGTTCAGGGCATGGGCGTCGTCGGCCGGCGCCGGCAGCGCCGAGCCTGCCGCCAGCGCCTCGCGCTGCACCCGGTCGATCAGCGGGCCGCGCCCCGGCGGCGAGACGGCGAGGCCGACCGTGCATTCGGCCAGGCCATACACCGGGGCCAGCGCCTCGGCGCGCAGGCCGTAAGGCGCCAGCGCCGCGGCGAAGCGCGTCAGAGTCTCGGCGGCGACCGGTTCGGCGCCGTTCGCGGCGTAGCGCCAGGAACTCAGGTCGAGGCCCTGCAGGCGCGCCGCATCGAAATGCCGCAGGCAAAGCTCGAAGGCGAAATTGGGCGCCGCGGTCACCGTGCCGCGATGCTCATGGATGGCCCACAGCCAGCGTTCGGGGCGCGCCAGGAAATCCAGCGGCGACATCAGCACCAGCGGA
>JACPUD010000101.1 GCA_016192435.1 Rhodocyclales bacterium
GCAGCCATCCCTTCGATTTCAGAATGACCACCCGCCACCACCTCCAGCACAGCAAGCACCTACACCTATCGGTTGTTTGGTTTTTAAAGAACTCCGCCTCACTCACTTCCTTCAGCGGCTCCGCATGCAGCAGAGAGGGGCAATTATAGGGAGCCATTTTCAATGTGTAAACCCCTTCTCGTTTTTTTCTTTCGAATGTTGATGAAATTCTTCGCCGAGCCGGCATCGTAGAATCCTCCGCCATGATTCCATATGCCTTGATTCGGCCCTTACTCTTTATGCTCGACCCCGAGCGTGCACATGAATTGACACTTGGCCTGGTCGCCATCGGCGGGGCTCTGCGTTTAGGGCAGGCCGCCACGGCAGGCGCCAACGCGGTCGACGTCATGGGCCTGCGTTTCCCCAATCGTGTCGGTCTGGCGGCCGGCCTCGACAAGAACGGGACAGCCGTTGATGGACTCGCGCGCCTCGGCTTCGGCTTCCTGGAAGTGGGCACGGTCACTCCGCGCCCCCAACCCGGCAACCCGAAGCCGCGCCTGTTCCGGCTGCCGGAGCACCAGGCCATCATCAACCGGATGGGTTTCAACAATGAAGGTATCGACGCGTTGCGCGAGCGGTTGGCGCATGTCGCTTACCGCGGCATTCTCGGCATCAACATCGGCAAGAACTTCGACACACCCATAGAGAAGGCGGTAGACGACTACCTGATCTGCCTCGACAAGGCCTATCCGCTGGCAAGCTACATCACCGTCAATATTTCCTCGCCCAATACCAGGAACCTGCGCCAGTTGCAGGGCGCATCGGAACTGGACGCCCTGCTGGGTGAGCTCAAATCCCGGCAAACGGCGCTGGCCGATCGGCACGGCAGATACGTACCGCTGGCGCTCAAGATTGCACCGGATCTCGACCCGGGCCAGATCGCCAACATTGCCGACGCGCTCAAACGCCACCGCATTGACGCCGTCATCGCCACCAACACCACTCTTGGCCGCGAAGGCGTCGAATCATCGCCGCTCGCCACCGAAGCAGGCGGCCTGTCCGGCAGTCCGCTGTTCGACAAGTCCACGGCGGTGATTCGCGATCTGGCACAGGCTTTGGCGGGGGAATTGCCCATCATCGCCGCCGGCGGCATCACCAGCGGTGTTCGCGCCCGGGCCAAACTGGAAGCGGGCGCCGCCCTGGTGCAACTCTATAGCGGACTGATATATCAGGGCCCGCAACTCGTTGCCGAATGCGTCGAAGCCACCGGCAAGACGGCGCGGCAGTAAAATCCATTTCTCTCTTGCGCAAATACCATTAAAGGCGAGATAATTTGATCTCCACCAATTGTTGCGGACTACGCGCTGCGCGCTGCGCATCATGACCAGCTATCTCTTCATCGTTCTCGGCGCCGTCCTCGTAAACAACGTCGTCTTTGTGCGCATTCTCGGCCTGTGTCCTTTCATGGGCGTATCCAAGAAGCTGGAAACTGCGCTGGGCATGGGGGCTGCCACGACCTTCGTGCTGACCATGGCCTGCGGCGCCAGCTTCGTCATCGATCGCTGGCTGCTGATACCTAATCATCTCGAGTATCTGCGCACGCTGTCCTTCATCGTCACGATTGCCGCCATCGTGCAGCTCACGGAACTGGTGATCCAGAAGACCAGCCCGCTGCTGCATCAGGTGCTGGGCATCTACCTGCCGCTGATCACGACCAATTGCGCCGTACTAGGCATCCCCTTGCTCAACGTCAGCCTGCGCCACAACTTTCTTGAGTCGCTGCTGTTCGGCTTCGGCAGTGCGGTCGGTTTCACGCTGGCGCTGATCCTGTTCGCCGGCATCCGCGAACGCCTCGAAGCGGCCGACGTGCCGATACATTTCCGCGGTACCGCCATCGCCATGATTACCGCTGGCCTGATGAGCCTGGCCTTCATGGGCTTTGCCGGCCTGGACAAATACAAATGATCGAAGCGCTCCTGGTCATGGCACTGGGCGCCGTGCTGCTCGGTGCCGCGCTCGGCTACGCGGCCGTGCGCTTTCGCGTCGAAGGCGATCCGCTGGTCGAGAAGATCGATGCCATCCTGCCGCAAACCCAGTGCGGCCAGTGCGGCTTCCCGGGCTGCAAACCCTATGCCACCGCCATTGCCAAGGGCGAGGCGGAAATCAATCAATGCCCGCCGGGGGGCGAGGAAGGCATTCACAAGCTCGCCGATCTGCTGGGCCGCGAGTTCAAGCCGCTTTCCGCCGAACACGGCATCGAGAAGCCGAAATCCGTCGCCATCATCGACGAGCAGGCCTGCATCGGCTGCACGCTGTGCATCCAGGCCTGCCCCGTGGATGCCATTGTCGGTGCAGCAAAGCAAATGCATACCGTGGTCGCTGCCCAGTGCACAGGATGCGAACTGTGCGTCGCGCCCTGCCCCGTCGATTGCATTCGGATGGAAGCCATTCAGGAAACAGTCGACACATGGAAGTGGAAGTATCCTGTGATCAAGCTGCGCCAGGCCGCATGATCGCCAAGCTGTTCAAGTTCAAGGGAGGGGTCAAGCCCGACTCCCACAAGGACGTCTCGGCCGCCGCACCGATCCGTGTCGCGCCGCTGCCTTCGCACCTGATCATTCCGCTGCGCCAGAGCGCCCGCGCCATGGCGCGCTGCCTGGTGCAGCCCGGCCAGACCGTGCTCAAGGGGGAGATGATCGCGGCCGCCGAAGGGCCGCTATGCACCGCCGTCCATGCGCCGACCTCCGGCACGGTGCGCGCCATCGCGCCGCAGCCCGTGCCCCATCCATCGGGATTGCCGGCTCCCAGCATCATCATCGATCCGGACGGCCTGGAGCGCTGGATCGAACGACGGCCCTTCGACTACCGCTGCGTCCCGGCGCAGGAAACCCGGAATTACCTGCGCGACTGCGGCGTGGTCGGCCTCGGCGGCGCGGGCTTTCCCAGCCACGTCAAGCTCGGTCCCGGCGAAAAAGGCATCGAGACGCTGATCCTCAACGGCGCCGAATGCGAACCCTGGATCACCTGCGACGATCGCCTGATGCGCGAGCGTGCGGACGGAATTCTTGCCGGCGCGTCGATCATGCGCCACATCGCCGGCGCGCGACGCATCCTGGTGGGCATCGAGGACAACAAGCCGCAGGCCATCGCATCGATGCGGGCCGCCGTGCAACGGCTTGGCGAAGCGGATATCGAGGTTGTCGCGGTCCCCACCCGTTATCCCGCCGGCGGCGAAAAGCAGCTGATCCGCGTCCTCACCGGCATCGAGATTCCCTTCGGCAAGCTCGGCACCCACTTCGGCGTCCAGTGCTTCAACGTCGGCTCGGCCCACGCCGTTTTCCGCGCCATCGCGCATGGCGAACCGCTGATCTCGCGCGTGCTCACATTGAGCGGCAACATGGCGCATCCCGGCAACTTCGAAGCCCTGATCGGCACGCCGATCCGCGAGTTGCTGCCGCTGGCCGAACCCCGCACCGATACCGATCGCTACCTGATGGGCGGGCCGATGATGGGCGTCGCCCTGCTGAGCCTGGATACCCCGGTGATCAAGGGCACCAACTGCATCCTGGCCGGCTCGCCGGCCCTGTTCCCGCCGCCGCCGCCGGAGATGCCCTGCATCCGCTGCGGCGAATGCGCCAAGGTCTGCCCGGCCGAACTGCAACCCTTCGAACTCTACTGGTTCAGCCGCGCCAGGATTTTCGGCAAGGCACAGGAATACTCGCTGTTCGACTGCATCGAATGCGGCTGCTGCTCCTACGTCTGCCCGTCGCGCATTCCGCTGGTGGATTATTTCCGCTTCGCCAAGGGCGAGATCTGGGCGCGGGAAAAGGAAAAAGCCGCAGCCGACATCGCGCGCGAGCGCTACGAATTGCGCCTGGCCCGCGAAGAGCGCGAAAAGGCTGAAAAGGCAGCCAAGCTCGCCGCCTAGACCGAGGCCGGCCGGCAGAAGGCCGCAGCGGCGCTGGCCGAAGTTGCGAAACCCGCCGCAACACCCGAAGAGGATGCCAAAAAAGCACTCATCGCCGCCGCGCTCGAGCGGGCGCGGCTGCAGAAGGAACAGGCGCACCCCGAAAACGTCAGCAACCTGACGCCGGAACAGCAAGCCGAGGTCGCCGCCATCGAAGAACGCCGCGCCGAGATACGCGAAATGGCCAAGCCTCACCTGCGGCAGGACGACTAGACGGATCAGTGAACCCAGTGAATAACTCGCCCTACTCGCTCAAGCCCGCCAGCGTGCAATCCGTCATGCTACGGGTGCTGTGCGCCCTGTTGCCCGGCATCGCCGCCTACGTCTGGTTTTTCGGCGCCGCAATTCTGGTGCAGATCGCCCTGGCCTCGGTGACGGCCCTGGCCGCCGAAGCCGTGATGCTCAGGCTGCGCGGCAAGCCGCTGCTGATGTTCCTCAGCGACGGATCGGCACTGGTCACCGCCTGGCTGATCGCCCTGACCTTTCCCTCGATCGCCCCCTGGTGGCTGACGGTGCTCGGCACGCTGCTCGCCATCATGGTCGCCAAGCATCTCTACGGCGGGTTGGGGCAGAACCCCTTCAATCCGGCAATGGTGGCCTTCGCCCTGATGATCGTCGCCTACCCGCAGCTCATGTCGCAATGGCCGGCGGTCGGCGCCACCGACTTCGCAATGCAGATCAACGCCATCTTCGGCACACGCCAGCTCGATGCGATGACCATGGCGACGCCGCTCGATGCCTTGCGCACCGTCCTCCGCGACCCGGAACAGCGCGCGGCGATCGGCGGCCTGCTGGGCAGCAACGCGACCTTCGGCAACATCGGCGGCAAGGGCTGGGAATGGGTCGCCGCGGGCTATCTGGCCGGCGGCCTGTGGCTGATACAGCAGCGCATCATCACCTGGCACATGCCGGCTGCGTTTCTCGCCACGCTGTTCGCCGTCGCCGGCGTGTTCACCCTGATCGACTCCACGCAGTTCGCCCCGCCGCTGTTTCATCTGCTGACCGGCGGCGCCATGCTCGGCGCCTTCTTCATCGTCACCGATCCGGTCTCCGGCTGCACCACGCCGCGCGGCAAGCTGATCTTCGCCGCCGGCGTGGCGCTGCTGACCTGGATCATCCGCAGTTTCGGCGCCTATCCGGACGGCATCGCCTTCGCCGTGCTGCTGATGAACATCGCGGCGCCATTGATCGACATGTATACCCAACCCCCGGTATTCGGTCACAAGCAGAAAGAGGGGGAGCCGCGATGAGCGAACCGATCGAAGTCACCCAGAGGGAGTCCGGGGTATTTCGCATTTCGCTGCGCACGGCCACCATCATGCTGGCCTTCACGCTGGTATTCACCGCGCTGATGGCCGGCACCTACAAGGCCACCGCGCCGATGGTCGCCGCCAGCACCCTGGCGGAAAAGCTGCGCCTGATCGGCGAAGTGCTGCCCGCTGCCACCTACGACAACGACCTGATGGCCGACGCGATCACCCTGCCGCCGCAAGCAAGCCTGGGGCTCGACGAAGAAACCCGGCTCTGGCGCGCGCGCAAGGCCGGCGCTCCGGTGGCGCTGGTGCTCGAAGCCGCCGCGCCCGACGGCTATTCCGGGCGCATCGGGCTGATCGTCGCCATCGGCGCCGATGGCAAGCTGATCGCCGTGCGCGTGACGGCCCACAAGGAAACCCCGGGCCTGGGCGACTACATCAATCCGAAGAAGGATCGCAACAAGGCGCGGCCCTGGATTACCCAGTTCAGCAATCTGGGCTTCGATACCGTGCCGCGCGAGAAATGGCGGGTGAAGAAGGATGGCGGCCGCTTCGACCAGATGAGCGGCGCCACCATTTCCGCCCGCGCCGTGACCAATGCCAGCGGCCGCGCCCTGGCCTGGACCCTGGAAAACCGCGACAAGCTGTTCGCCCTGCCAGCCAACAGCCGCTTCGAAGCAAGGAGTACGCCATGAGCATCTACAAGGACATCGCCTGGAACGGCCTGTGGAAGCAGAACAGCATCCTCGCCCAGGTGCTGGGTCTGTGCCCGCTGCTGGCGGTCAGCACCAGCCTGGTCAATGCGGTAAGCCTCGGCCTGGCGACCATCCTGGTCATGATGCTGTCCAACTTCGCGATCTCGGCGCTGCGCGCGCTGATACCCTACGAGATTCGCATCCCGGTGTTCGTCCTGATCATCGCGGCGCTGGTCACCGTGGTCGACCTGGCCTTCAATGCCTTCCTGCACGACATGTATCTGGTGCTCGGCATTTTCATCCCGCTGATCGTTACCAACTGCATCGTGCTGGCCCGCGTCGAAGCCTTCGCCGCCAAGAACGGCCTGCGCGCATCGACGCTCGACGGCCTGATGATGGGCGTCGGCTTCGTCTGGGTGATCGCGCTGCTGGGCGCAGTGCGCGAACTGGTCGGCCAGGGCACGCTGTTTTCCGGCATCGAAATGATCGTCCCGACCTGGTCCATGATCCAGGTGTTGCCGGAGAGCTATCCGGGCTTCCTGATCGCCATGCTGCCGCCCGGCGCCTTCTTTGTCCTCGGGCTGCTGATCGCGGGACGCAACTGGCTCGATGCGCGCGCCAACCAGCGCCTGCGCGAGCAACGCCTGCACGACCAGCCGCCGGCGGCAACCACCGCCGTGGCATGAGTCCGAAAAAAGTCCGCGAGTTCTTCGCCCGCCTCGCGGCGGCGAACCCGGAACCGAAAGGCGAGCTCGAATACGCCACGCCCTTTCAGTTGCTGGTGGCCGTGGTGCTCTCCGCCCAGGCCACCGACAAGGGTGTCAATCGCGCCACGCGCGCCCTGTTCCGCGATCATCCGACGCCGCAGGCGATCGCCGCGCTGGGCGAAGAAGGCCTGATCGACTACATCCAGACCATCGGCCTCTACCGGACCAAGGCGAAGAACGTCGCCGCCCTGTCGCGCCTGCTGCTGGAGCACCACGGCGGCGAAGTGCCGCACGACCGCGCCGCGCTCGAAGCCCTGCCCGGAGTCGGCCGCAAGACGGCCAACGTGGTGCTCAACATCGCCTTCAAGGAACCGACCATCGCGGTCGACACCCACATCTTCCGCGTCGGCAACCGCACCGGGCTGGCAGCGGGCAAGACGGTCGAGGCGGTGGAACAGAAGCTGATGAAAGTGGTGCCCGCGGAGTTTCGCCTGCATGCCCACCACTGGCTGATCCTGCTGGGGCGCTACACCTGCAAGGCGCGCGCGCCGGATTGCGTGCATTGCCCCGTCTTCGATCTGTGCGGATTCAAAGAGAAAAATGTTTAACCCGTCCCGCGACCAGGCGCGCCAGTTCCTGATCGACGCCTGGGCCAAGCGCCGCCAGCGGCTGCCCGGCACGCCGATGGACACGCTCGCCGCCGACCTGATCGCGCTGCACCCGGAATACCACGCCCTGCTCGAAGCCGAGGATGCGCTGACCCGCGAATGGACGCCCGAACAGGGCGAGACCAATCCCTTCCTGCACCTTTCGCTGCACCTGGCGATCGAGGAGCAGCTGTCGATCGACCAGCCGCCCGGCATCCGCGCCGCCTTCACGCTGCTGCAAAGCCGCCGCGGCGACCGCCACGAGGCGCTGCACGTCGTGCTCGAATGCCTCGGCGAAATGCTCTGGCGCGCCCAGACCAGCGGCCTGCCGCCCGATGGCGAGGCCTACATCGATTGCGTGCGGCGCAAGGCCGGCTAAGAGTTGGCGCTGGCCATACGGCGAAATGCGCGGCGAAATGCGCGACGACAAAGCCCCAGCTCTGGGATAATCTCTTGCTTCAACCCTGAAAGAAATCACCATGCGCTTTGAAGGAACCGATACCTACGTCGCCACCCCCGACCTGATGCTGGCGGTCAACGCCGCGATCACCCTGCAGCGCCCACTCTTGATCAAGGGCGAACCCGGCACCGGCAAAACCATGCTGGCCGAGGAAGTCGCCGGCGCACTGGGCGTGCCGCTCTTGCAGTGGCACATCAAGTCCACCACCAAGGCGCAGCAGGGCCTCTACGAATACGACGCGGTGTCGCGCCTGCGCGATTCGCAGCTCGGCGACGAGAAGGTCAAGGACATTTCCAACTACATCGTCAAGGGCGTGCTGTGGCAGGCCTTCGAACAGGGCAAGCCCTCGGTGATCCTGATCGACGAAGTGGACAAGGCCGACATCGAATTCCCCAACGACCTGCTGCGCGAACTCGATCGCATGGAGTTCCATGTGTATGAAACGCGGCAGACGGTGCGCGCCGCCGTGCGCCCGATCGTCATCATCACCTCCAACAATGAGAAGGAGCTGCCCGATGCCTTCCTGCGCCGCTGCTTCTTCCACTACATCAAGTTCCCCGACAAGGACACCATGGGGCGCATCGTCGACGTGCATTTCCCCAACCTCAAAAAGGATCTGCTGCGCGAAGCGATGGAAGTCTTCTTCGAACTGCGCGAAG
The DNA here is from genome assembly GCA_016192435.1 of Rhodocyclales bacterium. Taxonomy (GTDB): domain Bacteria; phylum Pseudomonadota; class Gammaproteobacteria; order Burkholderiales; family Rhodocyclaceae; genus Sulfuritalea. Next base: position 8,368 of record JACPUD010000101.1, read on the forward strand.
TGCCGGGCATGAAGAAGAAGCCCTCGACCTCGGAACTCATCGACTGGCTGAAACTGCTGGTGGCCGAGGACATCCCACCGGAAGCACTGCGCTCCAAGGACCGCAAGACCGTGGTGCCGCCGCTGGCCGGCGCCCTGCTGAAGAACGAGCAGGACGTGCATCTGTTCGAGCGGCTGGTGTTCATGGCCAAGCACAATCGATAGACGCTCGCCGCCATGCTGATCGACTTCTTCCTCCACCTCAAGGCCAAGAAACTGCCGGTATCCACGCGCGAGTTCCTCACGCTGCTGGAAGCGCTGAAGGAGCACGTCGCGGAGAACTCGATCGACGATTTCTACTTCCTCGCCCGCACCTGCCTGGTCAAGGACGAAACGCACTACGACAAGTTCGACCAGGCCTTCGGCGAATACTTCAAGGGCGTCACGCAGATTCCCGGCCTCGACGCCGACATTCCCGAAGAGTGGCTCAAGATGATGATGAAAAAGCATCTGACGCCCGAGGAGAAGGCCAAGCTGGAAAAGCTCGGCTGGGACAAGCTGATGGAAGAGTTCAAGAAGCGCCTGGCCGAGCAGAAGGAACGTCATGCCGGCGGCAGCAAATGGATCGGCACCGGCGGCAGCTCGCCCTTCGGCCACGGCGGTTACCACCCGGAGGGCATCCGCATCGGCGGCGAATCGACCGGCAATCGCACCGCGATCAAGGTCTGGGAGAACCGCGAATACCGCAACCTCGACGACACCGTCGAGCTCGGCACGCGCAACATCAAGATCGCGCTCAGGCGCCTGCGCCGCTTCGCCCGCGAAGGCGCCGAGGACGAGCTGGACATGGACGGCACCATCGCCGGCACCGCGCGGAACGCCGGCTGGCTCGACATCAAGATGCGCCCCGAGCGCCACAACAAGGTCAAGGTGCTGCTGTTCCTCGACATCGGCGGCTCGATGGACGACCACATCAAGGTCTGCGAGGAATTGTTCTCCGCGGCCAAGAGCGAGTTCAAGCATCTGGAATACTTCTACTTCCACAACTGCATCTACGACTACGTCTGGAAGGACAACCGCCGCCGCCATGGCGAGCGCTTCCCGCTGTGGGACGTGATGCACAAGTACGGCGAGGACTACAAGGTGGTGGTGGTCGGCGACGCCACCATGAGCCCCTACGAAATCCTGCAGCCCGGCGGCTCGGTCGAATACTCGAACGAGGAAGCCGGCGCGGTCTGGCTGCAGCGCATGCTCGACACCTGGCCGCGCGCGGTCTGGCTCAACCCCGAGCCCGAGCGCCTGTGGGACTACCGCCATTCGATCGAACTGATCCGCACCATTTTCAACAGCCGCATGTTCCCGCTGACGCTGGCCGGACTCGAGCGCGCCATGAGGGAGCTGAACAAGTAGCGGTCTTTTCCAGGAGGAAGCGCCATGCAGCTACGTCGCCGCATCTTGAAAGCCCTCGCCGCCGCCGGCCTGTTCGGCCCTGCGGGAATCTCCGGTCTGATCGGCCGGGCCCTGGCCAAGGGCAATGCCCCCGTGGCGCCCGGACTGCACAAGCTGCGCGGCAGCGTGACCGTGAATGGCAAGCCGGCGAAGGAAGGCCAGATAGTTGGCGCTGGCGACACGGTGATCACCGGCCCCGGCAGCGAAGCCATCTACGTCATCGGCCAGGACGCCTTCCTGCAGCGTGAAAGCTCCACCGTCAGCTTCGGCGCCGATGCCGTGCAGAACCTGATGCGCGTGGTGACCGGCAAGCTGCTTTCGGTGTTCGGCAAGGGTGCGCGCAAGATCCAGGTCTCGACCGCCACCATCGGCATTCGCGGCACCGGCTGCTACATCGAGGACGAAGGAAGCGGCGCCACGGCGCGCACCTACTTCTGCCTGTGCTACGGCGAGGTCGAACTAACGCCCGCCGCCGCGCCGCAGGAACGCGAGGTGTACAGCACCACGCACCACGACAAGCCGATGTACGTGCATAACGACATGAAGATGCCGAAGATGATGGTGCCGGCCGCGGTCATCAACCACAGCGACGACGAACTCAAGCTGCTCGAAGCCCTGGTCGGCCGCTGGCCGCCGTTCTACGGCCAGGGCGGGCCGCGCTACTGAACACCGCCGGCGCCGCGCGGCGCAGCGGCAAATGCCGGGTCAGTGTTCCTCCAGCCGAGGAGTTCCGTTCTCGGCGAATTCCCCGGTGTCGGGATCGACCCACTCTGCCAGTCCGACTTCGTTCTCGGCCTGTTCCAGCGACTCGCCCGGCTCGTAGTCGGACGCCGCGCTGAATTCCATGTCGGCCACCGCATCGACCAGCGTCGGGAACGGGCCATACTCGTCATTGGTCGCCGCGTCCTGCCAATAGAAGCCGTCGGGGCGCTCGATAATCCGCGTGTGGTCGAAATCGGAGGTCGTTTCGGGAATCATCGCCACCATGGCCTGGTCCTTTTCTGTGGATTGACGCTGCGCCGGCGATCGATGCGCCGCCGGCGATTGACGCCGCGCAAGCGCCTGGAAGCAGCGCTGCGACGCTTCCAAGATACCCCCGGTAGCGCCTATGCAAATACCGCGGTCCCGGTATTGTCGCTACCGGAAATCGGTAGGCGGGGCGGCCGGTCCCCGGCTCAGGCCTGCTCGAACATCGGCGGTGCGACCTTGATGATTTCCGCGATGGTGGTCAGCCCCGCGGCGACTTTCTTGGCTCCCGCGATCCGCAGCGGCTTCATGCCTTCGCGCATGGCCTGCTCGCGCAGTTTGGCGAGTTCGGCGCCGTTACCCACGAGCTTCTTGATCTCGGCCGACATCGGCATGATCTCGTAGATCCCGACGCGGCCCTTGTAGCCGGTCATGCGGCATTCGAGGCAACCCGCCGGACGATAGATCTGGGTCGGCATGGTGGATTTCCAGGGCGCCACCAGCGCGGTCCAGGCCTCCTCGTCCTCGGCGCGCAAGCCACCGGGCTGCTTGCAGTGCGGGCACAGGGTGCGGATCAGGCGTTGCGCCATGACCCCGAGCACGGTCGCCGAGAGCATGTAGGGCGGCACGCCGAGTTCGATCAGGCGCGTCATCGCCGACGGCGCGTCGTTGGTGTGCAGCGTGGACAGCACCAGGTGGCCGGTCAAAGCCGCCTGGATGGCCATGTCGGCGGTCTTCAGGTCGCGGATCTCGCCGACCATGATAATGTCGGGGTCCTGCCGCATCAGCGAGCGGATGCCCTCGGCGAAGTCCATGCCGATGTCCGGCAGGATCTGCACCTGGTTGAACGATGGCTCGATCATCTCGATCGGGTCTTCCAGGGTGCACACATTCACCTCGGGCGTGGCCAGCGTCTTCAGCGTCGAATACAGGGTCACGGTCTTGCCGCTGCCGGTCGGCCCCGTCACCAGGATGATGCCGTTGGGCTGGGACGACATGTCGCGCCACAGCCTCGACTCCTCCTCGGCGAAGCCGAGTTCGGAGAAGTCGCGGACCAGCACTTCCGGGTCGAAAATCCGCATCACCAGCTTTTCGCCGAATACCGTCGGCAGGGTCGCCAGGCGCAGCTCGACCTCCTGCCCATCCGGCGTGCGGGTCTTGATGCGGCCGTCCTGCGGGCGGCGCTTTTCCACCACGTCCATGCGACCGAGGATCTTGATGCGGCTGGTCATGGCGTTGAGCACCGCCATCGGGATCTGGTACACCTGATGCAGCACGCCGTCGATGCGGAAGCGCACGATACCCAGGTCGCGCCGCGGCTCGACGTGGATGTCCGAGGCGCGCTGCTCGAAGGCGTACTGCCAGAGCCAATCGACGATGGTCACGATGTGCTGGTCGTTGGCGTCGAACTGCTTGTTGCTCTTGCCCAGCTCGACCAATTGCTCGAAATTCGAGGCGCCGCCGGCGACGTCGCCGCGGCCCATGGCGCCCTTGATCGACTTGGCCAGGTTGTAGAACTCGACCTGGTAGCGCGTGATGTCGTCCGGATTGCTGATGACGCGGCGGATGGTCTTGCGCAGGATCGGCTGCATCTCGGTTTCCCACGCGCGCTGGAAGGGCTCGGCGGTGGCGATCACCACCTCGTGGGCCTTGACCTCGACCGGCAGGATGCGAAAGCGCGTCGCGTACGAGTTGCTCATGACGTCGGTCACGGCCGAGAAATTGATCTTCAGCGGATCGATATGCAGGTAGTCGAGCCCGCACCATTGCGCCAGCCATTGCGTCAGGCCGTCGAGGTCGAGCACCCGGTGCGGCGGCTGCAGCGATTTCCAGCGCTGCTCGGCGATCACGATCAGGGGATGGGCTTCGCCCTTGTAATAACGCCGCTCCTGCTTGAAGCGGGCCGCATCATCGGCCGCGATCAGCCCGTCGGCTACGAGGGCATCGACCGTTTCCGGCAGGGTCAGCCGGTGTTCCTTGGGCGGAGCTTGGTTCATGGCGGAGAGTTGGCGCTGACGACACGGCGAACTATAGCCGACAACCCGGCCCGGCCTCAACGCCGGGCTATGATGCCGGCACGGACATCGACAGCGACAGGAGGCACCCATGCACGGACTGCTCGGCCTCGCCGGCGCGCTGCTGGCGCTGCCGGCCCTCGCCCAGTTTCTCGCCCATTCCGCCGCCGGGCCCTGCGCCAGGGCGCGCGATCCGCTGCGCTGCGAAGCGCGCGAGGCGGCGCTGAACACCTGCGCGGCAAAGCGCGGCGCGGAGAAATCGATCTGCCTCGAAGCCGCCATGCCGCCGCCGGATTGCCGCCGCGCGCCGGATCCGCGAGGCTGCGCAGCTGGGCAAAAAGCCGCGGAAATCTGCCGCGGCAAGACCGGCAAGCAACTCAGGCAATGCCTGCGCGAGCAGCAGCCGCCGCAGAAGGCGCGGAAGCCTGCGGCCGCCGCTGCCGCTTAGAATTCCCCGCATGCTGACCATCAGCCACCTCTCGAAACGCCACCCGAATGCCGCACGCGCGGTGTTCGACGAACTGGCCTTTGCCGTCGCCGCCGGTGAAATCGTCGCCCTGGTCGGCGAATCCGGCGTCGGCAAGAGCACCTTGCTCAACTGCATCGCCGGGCTGGAGCCGGCCGACCGCGGCGCGATCCTGATCGGACGCGAGGCGCAGGACATCGTGCGCCTCGACGAGTCGGCGCGCGCGGCGCTGCGCGCCGCCAGCATCGGCTTCGTGTTCCAGGCCTTCCACGTGCTGCCGACGCTGACCGTGGCGCAGAACATCGCGGTGCCGCTGCTGCTCTCCGGCGTCGCGCCCGGCGAGCATCAGGCGCGCATCGAGGCGCTGCTGGCACGCGTCGGCCTGGCCGGCTTCGCCCAGCGCTGGCCGCCCTCGCTGTCGGGCGGCGAGTTGCAGCGCGTCGCCATCGCCCGCGCGCTGGTGCATAGACCGGCGCTGATCCTGGCCGACGAGCCGACCGGCAACCTCGATCCGCGCACCGCCGACGAAGTGCTGGCGCTGCTGCTCGAACGCGTGCGCGAAGAACACGCCAGCGCCCTGATCGTGACCCATTCGCAGCACGTCGCGCAGCGCTGCGACCGCATCCTGACGCTGACGCCGGAGGGGCTGGCGTGAGCAGATTGCGCTGGCAACTGGCCTGGTGGCTGATCCGCGCGCAATTCCTCACGCGGCGCACTGCTACGGCGCTGGCTATGCTGGCCATCGCGCTCGGCGTGGCGCTGGGCTATGCGATCCACCTGATCAACGCGGCGGCGCTGGCGGATTTTTCGCAGGCCATGAAAAGCGTGCAGGGCGAGCCGGACGCGGTGCTCGCCGCAAAGGACAACGCCGCCCGGGTGCCGCTGGCGCTGATCAACGAAATCGCGCGCGACCCGGCGGTGGCGATCGTCGCGCCGGTGATCGAAACCCGGGTGCGGGTCGACCACGCAGCCGGCCACACAGCCGACCAGGCAGCGATCCACCCCGGCGCGCCGGTCAAGCTGATCGGCCTCGACATTTTCAGCGCCGCCGCGGTGATGCCGGGGCTGCTGCCGCGCCAGGATGGCGGCAGCATTTTCGAGGACGGCGTGCATGCCTCGCCGGCATTGCTGGCGCGCCTGCAGTTGAAAGTTGGCGCTGGCGTCACGCTGACGCGCGGCGCGGCGCGCTGGCGCACGCGGATCGTCGGCGAGCTGCCGGCGGCGCGGCCCGGCGATCTGCTGCTGGTGGCCGACATCGCCTGGGTGCAGGCGCGTTTCGGCCCGCCCGACGCGGTCAGCGAAGGCCGCCTGCGCCTGATGCCCGGCACCCGGCCGGCGAGCTGGCGGGAGAGCTGGAGCGGCCGCCTGCCGGCCGGACTCACGCTGCGCGCGGCGGCGGACGACACGCAGCGGGTATCGAACATTTCGCGCGCCTATCGCGTCAATCTGAATGTGCTGGCGCTGGTGGCCTTGCTGACCGGCGCCTTCCTGGTGTTCGCCACGCAGTTGACGGCCGTGGCGCAACGCTCGACCCAGTTCGCCCTGCTCGGCGTGCTCGGCCTGTCGCCGCGCATGCGCCTGCTGCAGGTGCTGTTCGAAGGCCTGGCGATCGGCGTGCCGGGGGCCGCGCTGGGGCTGGCGCTGGGCTATGGTCTGGCGCTGGCCTTCACCCGCGTGATGGGCGGCGACCTCGGCGGCGGCTTCTTCTCCGGCAGCACGCCGGTGATCGCGGCCAGCCTGCTGCCGAGTCTGGGCTTCTTCGCCCTGGGCTGCGCCGCGAGCCTGGCCGGCGCGCTGTATCCGGCCTGGCTCAATCGCGTGCAGCCGCTGGCGCAGGCGCTGAAGACCGGCTTCGCGCAGCGTCCGCCGGCGGTGCATGGCCTGCGCCAACGGCCGCGCCGCACCCTGCTGATCGCCATCGTGCTGCTGGCCCTGGCGGCGCTCGGGCTGACGCGCCTGCCGGCGCTCTACGAGCTGCCGCTGGCGGGTTATGGCGCGATCGCGCTGGTGCTGGTGCTGGGCATTGCCGCCGCGCCGCTGGTCACGCAAATCGTCTTCGGCGCCTTCGCCCGCCGCGCCCTGTCGGCGCCGCAGCGCGTCGCGGTGCAGAACATCGTGCAGGCGCCGCTGATGGCGCAGGTCGCCGCCAGCGGGCTGATCGTCAGCTTCGCGCTGACCGTCAGCATGGTGACCATGGTGTCGAGCTTCCGCCTTGCCGTCGATCAGTGGCTGGACACGGTGCTGCCGGCGCCGCTGTACGTGCGCAGCAAGGGCATGCCGCTGCCGCAGGAACTCCTCGCGGCGCTGGACCAGCCCGCCGCGCCGTTCGCCAGGATCGAGCGCACTGCCCACGGCGCGCTGAGCCTCGATCCGCAACGGCCGGCCGTGGTGCTGCTGGTGCGCGAAATGCGGCGCGCCGACGCCGCCGCGCGCCTGCCCTTCAGCGGCCCGGTGGTCGCCGTGGCGGCCGATCGCGTGGTGGTCTGGATCAGCGAAGCGATGCAGGAACTCTACCGCCTGGCGCCGGGCCAGACGCTGCGGCTGCCGCTGCTCGGGCGCGAGGTCGATACCGTGATCGGCGGCGTCTGGCGCGATTACTCGCGCCAGTTCGGCGCCGTGGTGATCGCCGCCGCCGACTACCTCGCGCTCGGCGGGCATTTCGAAGTCAGCGACCTGGCGCTGTGGCCGCGCCGCGGCGAGGAAGCGGCGGCGAAGGCCTGGCTCGCCGCACATGCGGCCGGCTACGGCCTGGATATCGCCGAAAGCAGCGAGATACGCGCCCTGAGCCTGTCGATTTTCGACAAGAGCTTTGCCGTCACCTACGCGCTGGAGGCCGCCGCCATGCTGATCGGCCTGTTCGGCCTGGCGGTGACGCTGGCCGCCAGCGTCTGGCTGCGCGCGCGCGAACTGGCGACGCTCTCCGCGCTGGGTTTCGACCGCGCCATGCTGACGCGCGCCGTGATGTTCGAAGGCGCCCTGATCGCCGGCATTGGCCTCGGCATAGGGCTGGCCTGCGGCATCGCGATCGGCGCGATCCTGACCCATGTGGTCAACCCGCAAGCCTTCCACTGGCGCATGGAACTGACCATACCCTGGCTGCAGGTGCTGCTCGGCGCCGCGCTGACCCTGGCCGCCGGCGTCATTGCCAGCCGCTTCGCCGCACGCCTCGCCACCCGCCTGCCGGCGGCCCAGGTGCTGGCCAGCGCGCAGTAGGCGGCACCATGCGACGCCGCGACTTCCTGCTCACGCCGCTGCTGCTGCCGGCACTCGCCATGGCCAGGGATGCCGTGCGCTATGCGGCGGCGAGCCGCGCCACGCGCCTGGCCTTCCCGCGCGATCACGGCGCCCATCCCGAGTTCCGCACCGAATGGTGGTACGTCACCGGCGCGCTGGACCTGCCCGAGCGCGACATGGGCTTTCAGCTGACCTTCTTCCGCAGCCGGCCGGGGCGCGCGGAAACCCTGGATTCGCCGATCGCGGCAAGCCAGATCCTGTTCGCCCATGCCGCCGTCACGCGGCCCGGCGCCGGGCTGCTGCATGCCGAGCGCGCCGCCCGCGCCAATCTCGGCGCCGGGTTTTCCGCCACGGATTGCGACGTGCATATCGGCGCCTGGCGCATGCAGCGCAGCGGCGCGGGCCCGCAGCAGAGCCTGCACCTCGCGGTGCATGACGCCGCCTTCGCCTTCGAACTGCTGCTGCAGCCCACCCAGGCCCTGTTGCTGCAAGGCGACGGCGGCTGGTCGCAGAAGGGGCCGCGGCCCGCGCTGGCCAGCCATTACGTGAGCTGGCCGCAACTGCAGGTATCCGGCAGCCTCACGCTGGACGGCCGGCGCCAGGCGGCGACGGGACGCGCCTGGTTCGACCACGAATGGTCGAGCGAAGTGCTCGGGCCCGGCAGCGTCGGCTGGGACTGGATCGGCATCAACCTCAGCGACGGCGGCGCGCTGATGGCCTTCCGCATCCGCGACAGCACCGGCGCCAGCGTGTATGCCCATGCCGCCTTGCGCGCCGCCGACGGCCGCCTGACCCAGTTCGGCGCCCACGACGTCAGCTTCACGCCGCTCGGCCGCTGGACATCGCCGCGCAACGGCGCAAGCTACCCGGTGCGCATGGAAATCCGCTGCGGGCCGCACACGATCCGCACCGCGCCGGTGCACGACGACCAGGAAATCGCCACCCGCCGGCCGCTGCCGATCAGCTATTGGGAAGGACTGGTCATAATCGAGGGTACGCTGAGCGGTCGCGGCTATCTGGAACTGACCGGCTACGCCAACAGCATGAATCTATAGGAGCAGGAAGCACATGATTGCCAGCATCAGGAATTTCTTCAGCCAGATAATCGAGCCGGGCGTCGCGGCCTCGGGCGTCGCCGCCGACCACGCACTGCATCTGGCCACCGCGGCGCTGCTGCTGGAAATGATGCGCATGGACAGCTCGATCAGCGCCGAGGAAAGCGCCGCGGTGACCAAGGCGCTGCAGACCCAGTTCGGCCTCGCGCCGCAGGAAGTCGACACCCTCGTCGCCCTGGCCGCCGCAGAGGCGAAACAGGCCACCGACTACTTCCAGTTCACCTCGCTGATCAACAAGAACTTCGATGCCGGGCAGAAGACCAAGGTCATTGAATACATGTGGCAGGTGGCCTATGCCGACGGCCATCTCGACGCGCACGAACAGCATTTCATGCGCAAGATCGCCGACCTGCTCTACATCCCGCACGCCGACTACGTCGCGGCCAAGCAGCGGGCGCGCGAAAGGAGCTGAGGCCCGCCGGGGCGCCAGCGCCAATTCCTGGTTCGGGTTGGTGCGGACCGCGACCGGCGCCGGGCGCGCTCAGTTGCCGAGCTTGCTGCCGATGACTTCGAGCAGCGTCCTGCGTATCGAGCGCTTGGGCGGCGGCCGCCACTCGGTCGCGGCGGGCCGCGCTGGCGCGTTCGGAACCAGCTCGGCCAGTTGCGGATGGCGGCGAACCTTGACCCACTCGCTCATGCCGACTTGCCATACGAAGGTGCTTTCGTCCAACTCCCTGCGCACGATCAGAGCCTTGAGTTCGTCGAGGCTGACCGGGCCGTTCTGCTGGCCGTTGCGACAGTAATACCAAGTGCTCATTGCCGTGTTTCCGTGACATGGAGGACGAAAAAAGACTACACCGATCCCCCGGCGAGAACAATGCTGACTTTAGACATAGGCCGGCGGCCCCCGTCGGCCCGGCTGCTCAGCGCACTTCCTTGCGCGCCGCACCCACACCGATTGCAGCGACGCGCTGCATCTCGCCCGAGGCGAACATCTGCGGATTTTCGATGAAGGCATTGCACCAGGCGATCGTGTCGCTGCCCCAGAAGTTCTCGCCGCGCACTGCCAGGGTCGGCACGCCGAACACACCCTGCGCGGCCGCCGCCGCGGTGTTGTCGATCAGTTGCTGCTTGACCGCGGGGTCCGCGATCAAGGCCGTCGCCTCGTCCGCCGCGATGCCCAGCCGCGCGCACAACAGCGGCCATTCCGCGGCGACGTCGCGCCCCTCGCCGAAGACAAAATCGAAGGCCGCGTCGACCGCCGCGCGCGGGCTGCCCAGCGCCACCAGGAGGCGCATGGCATGCAGCGGATTGAAGGGATGGCGCGGCGGCATGCGGAAGGGAATGCCGTGCTGCGCGGCGGTCCATACGCAACTGCGATAGGTATGCAGGCGCTTGGGCGCCAGCTCCGCCGGCCCCTTGTTGTCCCAGTGCTTGAGCAGGCCGGCGAACAGCACCGGCACCAGTTCGAATTCCAGCGCCGGATGCAGCTCGCCGAAGCGCTTGAGGTGCAGGTAGGCAAACGGCGAAACGAGGTCGAAGTACCAGCGGGCGGGAATGGACGGGCGCATGTAACTACTCCGGAATCGGCGCAAGCGGACCGCCGCCATCCGCCTTGAAGGCTGCATGAAAGCTGACGCTCCCACGCGGCATGTGTCCGGCAAAACACAGCGCGAAGAAAAACTGCTGCGGCACTCCCTCATGCACGAGTTCCGACACGTTACGGAAGCCGAATTTTTCGTAGTAAGCCGGATGCCCGACCAGGCAGACGCCCTGGGCATTGAGGCCTTTCAGCCGCGACAAACCCTCCTCGATCAGTGCCTTGCCGATGCCCTGCCGCTGGTACTCCGGCAGCACCGACACTGGCCCCAGCCCGTACCAGCTCCCGGTCCCGTCCGAAATGCTGACGGGCGAGAAGGCGATATGCCCCACCACCCGGCCATCGACTTCTGCGACCAGCGAAATCGTCAGCGACCTGGCCGCGCGCAGTGCCGCGATGACGAACTGCTCGGTATGACCGCTGATCTCCAGGGTCTTGAAGGCAGCGACGGTCACCTCCCTGATCGCGTCAATATCGGCATCTGCTTCGCACCTGATAGCGAGCTTGCGATTCATGGATTTTTCCTTGATGCCTCCACTTGGCGCAATACCCTACTTCCAGTTGAGATTCAACTTGCGGTGGGAAGCGGCGCAGTCTCGCAAATAGAGGTTGATGAGGCTTTGGTACGGAATACCAACCTCCTCGGAAAGAGACTTGAAGTAGCCGATGGATTCTTCGTCCAGGCGGATCGTGACCTGCTTCTTCAGTTGCGAAGCGTAGGGGTTCTTTCTGGCGCCGCTGAAATCATATTCCTTACGCATGAAACACCTTTACGAGTAGGACTACATTTCCTTGGCCATTGCCTTGCGAGCCGAGACGATTCGAATCACTCCGCCGTCGCCTCGGTAGCAGTGGCAGACGACCAAGAGCCTTAGCGCAGAGCTTAGCCCGGGCAGAACGAAACGCTCTTCGTCTTCGGAATGATCGGGGTCGTCAATGATCTTCACGTGTTCATCGTAGAAGGCGGATTTGCCTCCTCGAAGCTGACGCCATGCTTCTTGACGTTGGCAGCGGCCTTCCGTTCGTCCCACTCGAAGTGCAGTGCGCTCCTGGAGCTAGCGTAGTTACACTGTAATTATATGGCAAGCGGAGACTCCTGAAAATATGCGCGGCAGGGGAAACGGGCAGGAAGACGCTAAACCGTCACGACGCGCCGGGCGTGACGCAAAAGTTGGCGCTGGCGATACGGCGATTCGATAAATCCAACGATGAAACTACAAATGGCGCGAGGGAAATCGCGCCATTGCGACTCAAAAAGAGCAAACGAAAGAGCGCAAACGAAAGGGGTCGGAAACGAAAGGGAAACGAAAGGGGCCCGAGTGATTTGGAAATTTGCTTCTTCTATCGCCGTCCTGTCAGCACCAACTTTTGAAATTACACGGACCCCGTTGGTTCTTGGTTGGACCCGCGCCGGGAGCTCCTGATCACCTCCAGGAAAGTAGTTGATACCCGACTAACGATTGAGGCCCCGGCGCGCGTCTTTCATCAGGGTCCGGGCAGGATGCCCAACATGACCGGTTGTAGTTTCGCAGTCCGCCATCTTGTTCATCGAACCGCGCAGTGGCAATGAAACCGGGTCAGAAAATCGAGATGAACTGAAAATCAAAAACCGCTTGCAAAATTAGGGGAAGCCCTTGTAGTAGAAGTTGAGCGGCCTCGTGCGGCTTTATGCGCGAGGTCCGCTCGAACGACGGGTTGGGCGTCGCTTGGCCGTGGTGCCCCGAGCATGCTTGGAGGTCTCCGCTTCGAACAATCGGCCCGTAACGTACTTGTGCAAAACGCTGGCGATAAGTGTTTGGTACGGCACCCCTTCTTCCAAAGCTTTGACCTGAATATCGTTCAGGTCGCCCGAGGTCAGCCGGATATTGACCCGGCGATCCTTGATCGCGGTGGCGCGCGCGGCGGCCTTGAACTTGGCAAGTTCGGCTTTGGTTGCGACAGACTTCAATTGGCCTTTTTCGAAGGCGCTCAGCACTTCGAGTTCATATTCATCAATTTTCGGCATCTGGCTCACCTTGACTCAGAAAGTCCCGGGTAGCCTTGCGGCTTGGGATCACGGTCTTGAGGAAGTAGTAATCTTCCTCCTCGACGAACGGCACCAAGTGGGCGTAGTTGTCGCACGAGACGACAAGAACAACCTGCTTTGGATATTTCGACTGGCTCGGGTGGGCCAGGATGTCCAACAATCCGCCGGACTCGATGGCGACCACGATGTTCTCAAACAAAACGCCACGCTCAGACGCAAGCGCTTCATTCTTCTCGGCGTTCCAGCGAAGTGGTTTCATCAGGTCATCTTACGCGGATGTGTGCCTATTGCCCCCATCGACTCAAGACGCCCAACGTAGAAGTCACCGGCGCTGCGCGGCTTTATCGCGCAGCGTCCAGTGACCGAAGGGAACGTGGTCGAGCGCTAGGTTAGACATTGAATTCGCATTGACATGCCCACTCAATGCTTCTTGCATGTCACAGTACCTTCAACGAAAGGAAAATAGTGGTCTTGATAGCTAAAGATTGCTGGGTTGTAGTCTCGATGATTCACCATCGTTAGCTTTTCATTGTGATCGTAGTCTCCCGATCCGCATAGTTCGTTTGCGCGTTGGTGCCAGTATTTGGATGCGTCTGCTGAAGGTGTATTTGCATTTACCTTATAGGTCAGGCGATAGATTCCCTCCCCGACTTTTTCGTCGGTGTAACCCAACGGATGGAACGAACTAGCTTTTTGATACCCAGTAGCACATCCACCGACAGCAAGAACCACGATTGCAATTGAGGCGGCAAGTTTTGTTTTTGGGACCATGATTTTTGGAAAACCTAAAGTGATGATCAAAATGTCTAACGTCGAAGGTGAGGGGCCGCCGAAGCGGCGAAGCCGCGAAGGGAACCGGCAAGCGCAGCTTGCCGGCGGTCCCTCTCGACCGCAGTGTTATGAGTACTTAGCCATTTGACCATTTTGGTAACCCGCAGTCGGTGCACTTGCTGCTACCAAGGAACCAGTTGAATCGAGAAAACGTGCCTCCACATCTTGGGCACTTAAAAGTAGCTAACCGAAAGCCTGTGTACCAAAAGAACGGCGTGTAGATAGCTACAGCGATAAGGCCGGAGTACCTTGTGTGCGCCATTTGCTCAACGAGAGCTGTGAGAACGGGGCCAATAAACAACCACCCGAACCAGACCACGAAGAACATCAGTCTACGGACTTTAAAGTTGGCCCACTGGGCAGAAAAGTCTGTGCTCAAGAGTGGTACTCATAACGTGAAGGTAACCGGCGCTGCGCGGCTTTATCGCGCAGCGTCCGTGTTGACCGCAGGGTTAGATTTCTCGTTCGAAGACACTGACTTTGTAGGACCGATATCTTGCAGGCAGCCAACATTTAGCCAACTGCAAACGATGCCTCGATTCGGCTTGTATTTCCCTGGCGTTTCGATTCTTTCTATCTCGCTCCATGGCCTAAAGCCGATTGCACCGTTGTCCTCCTTAAGCAGCAGCCCTTTATCTAACTGGCGAAGCAGTACCACCGCTAAAGGCTTCGGATTGTTCTTGATAGTTATGTGTGACTCTCCTGCACGTGGTTGGTAAAGCCTGATGGCGTCGTTGTACCCGGTAAAGAACATCCAAATTGAAATTGGCGGTAACAGGTGAATGGCAAGCCGGATGGCTATGGGACGACGAATGCGTAGCCTTTCCGGGCTCTGAGCCCAAACACTAAAACTAACCCACGCGATGCATAAGCCGAGAGGAAGGATTCCCAAGAAGATGTCGCCAGCGATGATGTAACCAATGACACCCAAAACTGCAAGCAACGCAATGACCTTCTGAGGCCCATCGCGAAAACGCCTAGTTCGTTCTGGATTTTGTGAGGAGGCAATGATTTCTTCCTCGGTCATGCCCTTCTCCATGCGTTGGATAAATAGCTCGTGAACTAGAAGTGCGCCAAGCGAGACAGCAAGCTTTGGAAACCACAATAGTGCGCTACGAACATGGTCGGAAAGCACTGATGGAATTTCAAGAAATGAAAGGTCTAGGGCGAGATAGAAGCCCCAGTCATAAATCAATGATGCAGCTAGGCAGCACGACGCCACTAGGCCAATGGCCTTCGTTGATAGGTCGAGCTTTGATACCCAGGGCGATTGGTCAGCCATAGTCAGAGAAATCTAACGTAGAGATGACCGGCGCTGCGCGGCTTTATCGCGCAGCGTCCAGCGACCGAAGGGAGCGAGGTCGATCGCCATGTTAGAGGTCTTTTATGCCGCTACCAAAACGCAACCAAGTCAACCAAGACATGGCCAGCAGCAACGGGCCACAAGGTACCAAGCTGGAAGAACCAGAAACAGGCAACAACATTTGAGAAGTACGCGCCGATGACAACGTGGGGCCCTTGCTCCCAATGTGCTACAGCGAAGACTACTGAGCTCGCCAAGATAAAAGCTACGCGAGAAGGCTCACGCCGGACGTTGTGATACAGGAGCCATGGCAGGCCGATGAAAAAGATGCTTTCAACGATTCCAGCGGTAAGCGCTGAGTACAACCAAACTATCGTTCCCAATATTCCGTGAGGAAACACGCTTGACAAACTGAAGAAGCCTGTTGGTTGTCCGAGCAAATGCCACGAGAGGTTTCTGGTCATAAAAAGGGCCAACCCGGTTGTGACAAACACGGCCAATGTTCCGACGATGGGGGACTGCCAGCGAAGGGCGGGAATGTCTAGACCATAGTTTTTCGGCAATAGCGATGCTCTCTTCGAAAGAACCACCAATAGCGTGATGGGCAAAACGACCCACTGGAGCACGTCGGCAAGCCAGAATAGTGGCCCGCTGATACGGGCGAGTGCGGCCATGTAGAAACCGTTGATCATCCAAACTACAACTACCGGGGATAGAACCCACGCAATTGTCTGCCGCTGAGGCTTTGCGAGATGCACTTGGGATACCTCTAACGTTCAAAGTAACAGGCGCTGCGCGGCTTCATCGCGCAGCGTCCTTGTTGACTGCCGGGTTGGGGCCACGACGGACTGAACAGATCGACCTATTCATGAGAGCAAGGCGAGCGGTATTAGTCATGATGCCCCGCTAACGGTGGATAGTCGGGATGGTTTTCTTCCTGTCGAATTAGCATCTTGTCGGCGGATACCAATAGCTGAGCTGAACTCGACAAAAAGAAATGAACAATCCCGGCACCAGCTATCGGGACAAGCCATATGAGTGCGAGCTGAGTTAGTTTCTGGGCGCGACTATATTCGGCGGCCCTGACGAGTTTGACTGTAATCCACA
>JACPUD010000091.1 GCA_016192435.1 Rhodocyclales bacterium
CTTGCCCGACACATGGTAGGCGGTGCCGCGCTCGATGCGCTTCACGGCCGCGAAGCCGCAGTTCCTGGCGATGTCGGTGGCTTTCGAACTCCAGGGCGAAATCGTGCCCAGGCGCGGCGTGACCAGCAGCAGTTCGCCGGCCAGTGGCGCCGGCAGCGTCGCCGGGATGCCCAGCAAGTCCTTGAGCCGGGCCGTCTCCTCCGCGTTCAGCGACGCGGCCAGCTCGATGAAATACCAGTGCTCGGCGGCCAGGCCGATGCCGGGCACGGCGTCGCCTAGGGACTTTTGCAGACGCGCCAGGCGGGGCGCCGAAAACGCAGCAGAGCCCCGCAGGGCAAGGAATTCAGCCATGATGGACGGACCGGGGCGGGTAAGGGGCGGGATGGAAATCCAAGGCGCGGAATTATACCCCGCCGCGTATCCCGGCCAGGCCGCTTGCCGATGCGGAATTGCCTTGTGGGACCAGGCCTGAGAAACTCCGGGACGACATAATTTCTACGGAACAGCCCTTACCCATGAACGCCTTCTCGCTCGACGTCGGCAACGCCGACTTTCAGGACAAAGTCCTCGCCGCCTCGCACCATGCACCGGTACTGGTCGACTTCTGGGCCGAATGGTGCGCGCCCTGCCGCATCCTCAAGCCGATCCTGGAAAAGCTGGCCGCCGAATACGGCGGACGCTTCATCCTGGCCAAGCTCGACTCCGACCGGAATCAGGAAATCGCCGCGCGCTATGGCGTGCGCGGCATTCCCAACGTCAAGGCCTTCGTCAATGGCGAAATGGTCGATGAATTCACCGGCGCCCTGCCCGAAGCGCAGATTCGCGCCTTCATCGACGGCCTGCTGCCCGCCCCGGCCGAACCGCTGCGGATCGCGGCGCGCGAGGCGCGGGCGCGCGGCGATGTGGAAGTCGCCGGCTCGCTGCTGGCGGACGCGCTGCAGCTCGACCCGGCCAACGAGACCGTGCGGCTCGATCTCGCCGAAATCCACATCGACACGCAGCAAATCGATGCCGCCACGACGATCCTCGCCGCACTCGAACATCGGGCCAAGGACATGGTCCGGCTCGGTGCGCTGCAGGCCCGGCTCAAGCTGCTTACCGCCGGGGGCGCCGGTGCCGACCCGGCGACACTCGCGGCACGCATCGCCGCCGATGCCGGCGATCTCGATGCGCGCCTGCAACTGGCGCATGCGCTGGCCCTGGCCCATGACTACCGCCCGGCGCTGGAGCAATTGCTCGAAATCGTGCGTCGCGATCGCCAGTGGCAGGACCAGGCCGCGCGCAAGACCATGCTCGACTTGTTCACCCTGCTCGGCGGCAATGCGCAATACGATGATCTGGTGCGCGAATTCCGCGTCCAGCTGGCGCGCACCCTGAACTAGGCGGTTGTCAAGACTTGTCAGCGGCGGCCCGTACCGTTAAGGTGCGCGCCCTTGTCCGCCGCTTTCAGGAATCCCATGCCGTCATCCCTAGACTCGCGCATCGCGCAACGCATCGCCGAGGAACTCGGCGTTCGTCCGCAGCAGGTTGCCGCCGCCGTGCAACTGCTCGACGAGGGCGCCACCGTGCCCTTCATTTCGCGTTACCGCAAGGAAGTCACCGACAACCTCGATGACACGCAGTTGCGCAATCTCGAAGAGCGGCTGAACTATCTGCGCGAACTCGAAGACCGCCGCGCCGTGATCCTCGCCTCGATCGAGGAACAGGGCAAGCTGACGCCCGAACTGGCCGGCTCGATTGCCGCCGCCGAAACCAAGCAGGGCCTCGAAGACCTCTACCTGCCCTACAAACAGAAGCGCCGCACCAAGGCGCAGATCGCGCGCGAGGCCGGCCTCGAAGCGCTGGCCGATGCGCTGTTCGCCGACCCGACGCTGACGCCTGAAGTCGAGGCGGCGAAGTACGTGAATCCGCAAGCGGAGCCCGCCGAGCTGTTCGTACCCGATGTCAAGGCCGCGCTCGACGGCGCGCGTCAGATCCTGATGGAACGCTTCAGCGAGGACGCCGCGCTGCTGGCGAAACTGCGCGCCTACCTCAACGACTACGCGCTGCTGGCGTCCACCGTGGTCGCCGGCAAGGAAACGGAGGGCGCCAAATTCCGCGACTGGTTCGACTTCCGCGAAGCGATCAGGACCGTGCCCTCGCACCGCGCGCTGGCGCTGCTGCGCGGGCGCAAGGAAGACATCCTGCGCCTGGCCCTGAAGACCGAACAGGAACTGCGCGATCCGCCCGAGGCCTCGCCCTGCATCGGCATGGTCGCCAGCCATTTCGCGATCCGCGACCAGGGCCGCGCCGCGGACAAGTGGCTGCTGGAAACCGCGCGCTGGGCCTGGCTGGTGAAGCTCTCGCTGCACCTCGAAGGCGAACTGATGAACCAGTTGCGCGAGCGCGCCGAGGAGG
Source organism: Rhodocyclales bacterium (assembly GCA_016192435.1). Taxonomy (GTDB): domain Bacteria; phylum Pseudomonadota; class Gammaproteobacteria; order Burkholderiales; family Rhodocyclaceae; genus Sulfuritalea. The sequence continues at coordinate 2,398 of JACPUD010000091.1, forward strand.
AAGCCATCCGCGTCTTCGCGCGCAACCTGCACGACCTGCTGCTGGCGGCGCCGGCCGGCCAGCACACGGTGATCGGGCTGGACCCCGGCATCCGCACCGGGGTCAAGGTCGCGGTGGTCGATGCCACCGGCAAGGTGGTGGATACCGCGACGATCTATCCGCACGAACCGCGCCGCGACTGGGAAGGCTCGCTCGCCGTGCTGCGCCAACTGGCGCAGAAGCATGGCGCCGGCCTGATCAGCATCGGCAACGGCACCGCGAGTCGCGAAACCGACAAGCTGGCCGGCGAACTGATGCGCCGCCTCCCGGAACTCAAACTCACGAAAATCGTCGTCTCCGAAGCCGGCGCCTCGGTGTACTCGGCCTCCGAACTCGCCGCGCAGGAATTCCCTGACCTAGACGTGTCCTTGCGCGGCGCGGTGTCGATCGCCCGCCGCCTGCAGGACCCGCTGGCCGAACTGGTCAAGATCGAGCCGAAGGCGATCGGCGTCGGCCAGTACCAGCACGACCTCAACCAGTCGCGCCTGGCGCGCTCGCTCGACGCCGTGGTCGAGGATTGCGTGAATTCGGTCGGCGTCGATGTGAATACCGCGAGCGCCGCGCTGCTGAAGCGCATCTCGGGGCTCAACGCGACGCTGGCCGGCAACATCGTCAGTTATCGCGACAGCCATGGCGCCTTCAAGTCGCGGGCCGAATTGAAGGCCGTGCCGCGCCTGGGCGAGAAAGCCTTCGAACAGGCCGCCGGCTTCCTGCGCATCAGCGGCAGCGAGAACCCGCTGGATGCCTCGGCGGTGCACCCCGAGGCCTATCCGGTGGTGGAGCGCATCCTGGCCGACATCCAGGCCGGCGTACGCGAACTGGTGGGCGACACGCGCCGCCTGCGCGCGCTCGATGCGAAGAAATACACCGACGAGCGCTTCGGCCTGCCGACCGTGCAGGACATTCTCAAGGAACTCGAAAAGCCCGGGCGCGATCCGCGTCCCGAGTTCAAGACCGCCTCATTCCGCGATGGCGTCGAGGAACTGCGCGACCTGCAGCCGGGCATGCTGCTCGAAGGCGTGGTGACCAACGTCACCAATTTCGGTGCCTTCGTCGATATCGGCGTGCATCAGGATGGCCTGGTGCATGTTTCGGCGCTGGCCAATCGTTTCGTCAAGGATCCGCACGAAGTGGTCAAGGCCGGCGACGTGGTCAAGGTCAAGGTGCTCGAAGTCGATGCGGCGCGCAAGCGCATCGCGCTGACCATGCGCCTGACCGATGATGTCCCGGCGCCGGGAACGCAGCCTGGACCAAGAGTTGGTGCTGGTGCCACGGCGAATCGCGGCAACGTCGCCGGGAAGCGCGAGCCGGAAGCCGCCGGCGCCATGGCCACGGCCTTCGCCAAGCTCAGACGCTAGGGCCTGTTCTCAAACACTCGGCACGCCATCGGGATAAATGCGAAAGGCATTGCGCGTGCTGTCCTTGACGCCGTACAGTGCGGCATCGGCATTGCGCTGCAAGCTCTCGGCATCCGTGCCGTGTTCGGGAAACAGTGCAATGCCGATGCTGCACGAAATATGCGCAGTCCCGGCCTGCAGTTCGAAGGGACGCGCGAGGTCGGCGACGATGCGCGCCGCGATCTCCTCGACTTCGGTTCTCGATCCGACCTCGGTCAGGATTGCAGCAAATTCGTCGCCGCCCAGCCGCGCCACGGTGTCCGCGGCGCGCACGCTGAGGCTCAGGCGTTGGGCGGTCTCGACCAGCAAGTCGTCGCCGGCGGCATGGCCGAGCCGGTCATTGACCGCCTTGAAGTGGTCGAGGTCGATGAAGCACAGCGCCAGTCCGCGGCCATGGCGCTGCCCCAGCGCCATGGCCACCCGCAGGCGGTCGGCGAACAATGCCCGGTTGGGCAGGTCGGTCAGGGGATCGTGGTAGGCGCGGTGGCGCAGTTCTTCCTCCAACTGCTTGCTGCGCGTGATGTCGGTCAGCGTCGCCACGTAGCGCACCGACTGCCCTGCATGCTCGACGCGGCTGATCGAGAGCCAGACCACGAATTCCTCGCCGTTCTTGCGCCGGTTCCAGACTTCGCCCTGCCAGCGCCCGTCCCGATTGACGCCTTGCCAGAATTCTGCATAGAACTCCGGCGCATGGCGTCCCGAGCGCAGCATCGACTCCGACTGGCCCAGCACCTCGCTCGGTGCATAGCCGCTCATCTGCGAAAAAGCCGGATTGACCTGAATGAACTTGCCATCCTCGTCGGTCACGATGATGGCCTCCGCGGCATTCTCGAACACCGCCGCGGCCAGTTCGCGATCCGTCAGTTGCTGCGCCAGGGCCAAATTGGCCTGCGACAGGGCCTGGGTGCGCTCGACGATCACCCGCTCCTGCTGCGCGGCCTGCTTCTCCAGCGCCAGGACATGGCTGCGCGTGCGCGCCACAAGCAGTTGCAGCAAGGCCGCCGCCACGCCGAACATCAGCAGGTGCACCGCTCCCGTGCGGATGCGGCCGGCGTCGCGAATCTGCAGCAGTTCCGTCGCCGGCATGGTCACGGAAATGCCGCCGCGGATTTGCCCCAGCACATAGCCCTGCCTGTTGTGGCACTGCAGGCAGGCATCGGTAACCCGCAGCGGCGCCATGTAACGATGCGTGGGCGGGGCACCGGGAACCAGTTCGATGAACTCGGCCAGCCCCGATTCGAAGCGGCGCAACGCCTCGGCTTCCCAGGCATCCGGTGCGTTGGCCGGCCGCAGCGGCTTGAGGCTGGTGATATGCAACTGGATGCCATCGGCCTGCTGCGCGATCTCGGCGATTTGCCGGGTCATGTAGGCCGGGTTGATCATGGTCAGGGCAAGGCCGTCGCGCGTGACCAGGTCGCGCCGCGGGTGTTCGAGCCAGGGGTTGGGCGGGGTGGCTGCGGTCACCGGCACATAGACGCCGCCATGGCGCGCATTCCAGTCGCGCGCCAGCTCCACCAGGCGGAACAGGGCGGCCCCGCGTTCGCGTGCCACCGAGGCCATGTTGGCGTCGGCCTGCCGCCAGTCCATGACGAAGGACGCCAGCACGCCGATCATCACCACTGCGAAAAGGATCGGCGGGCGGGTCCACAACTCCGACAGACTGCCCCGCATGCAGGGGCGACTCAATGGCGCGTGCATGCGCCATTATGCAGCAGGCCGGCGCGCCGCGCCCGCTGGGTGCCGGCCGGCGCTCAGCCCTTGACGCGCGCGACCAGGGCCTTGGCGTACTGGTCGGTGGTGGCCTTGCCGCCCAGGTCGCCGGTGCGCACCATGTCCTTGTTGAGGACGTCGTCGATGGCCTGGCGCAGGCGATCGCCCAGGTCCTTGCGCTTGACGTGGTCGAGCATCATGGCGGCCGCCATCAGCAGCGCGGTGGGATTGGCGATGCCCTTGCCCGCGATGTCCGGCGCCGAACCATGCACCGCCTCGAAAATCGCCGCCTGCTCGCCGATGTTGGCGCCCGGCGTCATGCCCAGGCCGCCGACCAGGCCGGCGATCTCGTCGGAGAGGATGTCGCCGAACAGGTTGGTGGTGACCAGCACGTCGAACTGCCAGGGGTTCATCACCAGCTTCATGGCGCAGGCGTCGATGATCACTTCCTCGAACTCGAACTTGCCCTGATACTGCTCTTTGTACATCTGCTGCGCGGTTTCGAGGAAGATCCCGGTCAGCGCCTTCATGATGTTGGCCTTGTGCACCACGGTGACCTTCTTGCGGCCGTTGGCGATCGCGTAGTCGAAGGCGAACTTGAGAATGTTGCGGCAGCCCTGGCGCGTGTTGATGCCGGTGGCCATGCCCACCGCGTGGGGGTCGCCATCGATCGGCACGTAATGCTCGTAACCCATGTAAAGGCCTTCGATGTTCTCGCGGCACAGCACCAGGTCGATGTTCTCGAAGCGCCCGCCGGGGATCAGCGACTTGCCCGGCCGCAGGTTGGCGAAAAGCTTGAACTTCTCGCGCAGGCGCACGTTGGATGAGCGGTAGCCGCCGCCCGACGGGGTTTCCAGCGGGCCCTTGAGCGCCAGCCGGGTGCGCTCGATCGAATCGATCGTGGCCTGCGGCAGCGGATCGCCGAACGCCGTGACGCCGGCCAGTCCGGCGACACAGGTTTCCCATTGGAAGGGCGCGCCGAGGGCGTCGAGCACTTCGATGGTCGCGGCGGTGATCTCGGTGCCGATGCCGTCGCCCGGGATAAGGGTGGCAGGAATAAGGGTCTGGGTGGTGCTCATAGGGATCTCCGGGGGCTGCATGCAATGGAACGGCGTCTGGCAGCGATCAGCCAACGATCGCCGGACCAGAAAGCCTGAACATGAAGGATGCCACGGGTGGCTGAACAGCCGCTTACAGTCCCCGTGGCGGCGGCAGAATTATACGCAATCCCTATTCCGCCATACGCGGCATCTATTCGCGCCGACGCCCTACTCTGCCCGAGGACGAACGCGGCCTACTGCGCCGCGCGCAAGGCCGGCAGCGCCGACTGGCGCAGCATGGAGGAAGCCCCCAGCCAGCCGGCGACCACCACCAGCGCCATCCCGGCCAGCAGACCGATCAGCCACAATTCCGGCTGCGGCAGGTAGTCGAGACGAAACGCAAAGCGCGCCAGGCCCCAGCCGATCAGGCTGGCGGCGATGCCGGCGAGCAGGCCGGCAAGCGCACCGAGCGCGGCGAACTCGGCGAGCAAGGCGCTCGACAGTTGCCGGCTGCGGGCACCCAGCGCGCGCAATACGGCCAGCTCGTGGCGGCGCTCATCGCTGCTGGCCTGCAGCGCCGCGTAGAGCACCGCCAGCCCGGCCAGCACGGCAAAGCCGAACACCAGTTGCACGGCGCGCGCGACCTGGTCGATCGTCGCGTGCAACTGCCTGACCAGCGCCGCGACATCGATCACGGTGATGTTGGGGAAGGCGCGCACCAGTTCCGGGATCGCGCCGGCCTGGCCGGCCGGCAGGTGGAAACTGGTGATGTAGCTGGCCGGATAATCCTCAAGCACTGCCGGCGGCGACATGACGAAGAAATTGACGCGCATCGAATCCCAGTCGAGTTTGCGCAGGCTGGTGATCACCGCTTCGACCCGGTTGCCGGCGATGTCGTAGCTCAGGCGATCGCCGAGCTTGAGCTTCAGCGTTTCGGCCAGACCCTGCTCCACCGAGAATTCGGCGGCCGCCGATTCGCCATGCCAACGCCCGCCGCTGACAGTGTTGCCTGCCGGAATATTTACCGACCACGACAGGTTGAATTCACGGTCGACCAGGCGCTGGGCGCGGTCGTCGGAATAGCTCTCCGGCCCCACCGGCTGGGCATTGACCTGCACCAGGCGGCCGCGCACCATGGGCTCCAGAACCGGCGGCGGCAGCCCGCGCGCCTTGAAGAAGTTGGCGATGGCGACCCGCTGATCGGGCTGGATGTTGATCGCAAAACGATTCGGCGCGTCGGCCGGTACGCGTTCCTGCCAACTGTCGAGCAGGTCGCCGCGCGCCACGGTGAGCAGCAGCAAGGCCGTCAGCCCAAGCGCCAGCGCCACCGCCTGCACCAGGGTCGCCGCCAGGCGCCGGCGCAGATTGGCCAGGCCGTGGCGCCAGCCATAGCCGCGCCCCGCAGGACGCAGGCGGCCCAGCGCGGCGAGCAGCAGGCGCGCCATCAGGGCAAAGAAACCCAGTGCGGCAAGGAAGCCGGCCAGCACGATCAGGCCCAGGCGCAGGTCGCCCGCCATCCAAAGCATCAGCCCCGCCAGCACCAGGGCGCCGAGCAGGTAGGCGCCGATCGACGCCGGCTCCGATCCACTCCACTCGCGGCGCAGCACGCGTATCGTCGGCACCCGCTTCAGCCGCAAGAGCGGTGGCAGGGCAAAACCGACGATCAGCGTGAGGCCCACCAGCAGGCCGTGCAGCCAGGGCAGCAGCGAAGGCGCCGGTAGATGGGTCACCATCAGGCCCGCCAGCAGTTGCTGCAGGGCCGACTGCACGGCATAGCCGACGCCGCAACCGGCCAGCGTGGCGGCGAGGCCGAAAATCAGGAATTCGCCGCCATGGATCAGCAGCAGTTGCGCGCCCGATGCGCCCATGCAGCGCATCACCGCGCAGCCGTCGAGGTGACGGCGCATGTAGCGTTCGGCGGCCAGCGCCACCGCCACCGCGGCAAGGATCACCGCCAGCAGCGCGGCGAGGCGCAGGAAGCGTTGCGCGCGTTCGGTGACATTGCGCACTTCGGGCCGCGCGTTGTCCAGGCTTTCGATCTTTTCGCCGCGCCCGAGCTGGGCCGTGGCCCAGCTTTCATACGCCGCCACGGCGGCCGCCTCGCCGGCCAGATGCAGGCGATAGCCGACGCGGCTGCCGTTCTGGATCAGGCCGGTGGCCGGCAGATCGGCGAGGTTGATCATCAGCCGCGGCGCCAGCGCAAAGACGTTCATGCCGCGATCGGGTTCCAGGGTCAGGATCGGGCCGCTATGCACCCTGATGTTGCCCAGCGCCAGCGCGGTGCCGGGCGTCAGACTCAAGGTGGTCGCCAGGCGCTCGTCGGGCCAGGCCTCGCCGGCTTGCGGCACGCGCGCCGTATCGGCGTCGGCGGCATTGAGCACCGCCGCGGTACGCAAGGACCCGCGCAGCGGATAGTCCGCCGACACGGCCTTGATCTCGGCCAGCACAGCCGCCTCGCCCAGGCGAACCATGCTCGGGAAGGTGGCGCTCTGCGCCAGGCGCAGGCCACGCGCCGCCGCCTCCTGGCGAAAACGCTCGGGCCAGGGATGATCGGCGGTCAGCAACAGGTCGCCGCCGAGCAACTGGTGGGATTGCAGCTTGAGCGCCTGCTCGACGCGGTCGGTCAGAAAACCGACGCTGGTCAGCGCCGCCACGGCCAGCATCAGCGCCAGCCCGAGCACCGTCAGTTCGCCGGCGCGCCAGTCGCGCGCAAGCATGCGCAGCGCGAGCCTGATCGAGATCACGGACCTTCCCCCCTTCCCCCTTCCAGTGGAAGGGGGTGACCAAGGTTCAACCGGGCAGTGCCCGGTTTCCGTGTTGCTGGTTGGCGCCGGCTTGGGGCGGCCCTGCGCACGGCGCTCATCACCATGCCCGCATCTGCTCGATGGCCTGCTCGACGCGGTCGAGCGCGATGACCTCGATGCCCTTGATCGCCGCACGCGGGGCATTGGCCTTGGGCACGATGGCCTGGGTGAAACCCAGCTTGGCGGCTTCCTTGAGGCGCTCCTGGCCGCGCGGCGCAGGACGGATCTCGCCGGCCAGGCCGACTTCGCCGAACACCACCAGCTTGCCCGGCAGCGGCTTGTTGCGCAGCGAGGAGACGATCGCCAGCAGCACCGCGAGGTCGGCCGCCGGCTCGGCGATCTTGACGCCGCCGACGGCATTGACGAACACGTCCTGGTCGCCGCAGACGATGCCTGCATGACGATGCAATATCGCCAGCAGCATCGCCAGGCGGTTCTGTTCGAGGCCTACCGCCAGCCGGCGCGGGCTCGGCATCTGCGAACCATCGACCAGCGCCTGGATTTCCACCAGCAGTGGCCGCGTGCCCTCCTGGGTGCACAGCACGCAGGAGCCGGCGACGTCGAGCGAGTGCTGCGAGAGGAACAGCGCCGATGGGTTGGCGACGCCGCGCAAGCCCTTCTCGGTCATGGCGAAGACGCCGAGTTCATTGACGGCGCCAAAGCGGTTCTTCACCGCGCGCACCAGGCGAAAGCTGGAATGGGTATCGCCCTCGAAATACAGCACGGTGTCCACCATATGCTCCAGCACGCGCGGCCCTGCCAGGCTGCCTTCCTTGGTGACGTGGCCGACCAGGATCACGCAGGTGCCGGACTGCTTGGCGAAGCGCGTCAATTGCGCCGCGCATTCGCGCACCTGCGCCACCGAACCCGGCGCCGATTGCATGGCATCGGACCAGACGGTCTGGATCGAATCGATCACGGCCACCGCCGGGCGCAGCTTGACCAGCGTGGCGAGGATTTTTTCCAGGTTGATCTCGGCCAGCAACTGCATGCGCCCGACATCGAGCTGCAGGCGCCGCGCGCGCAGCGCAACCTGCTCGCCGGATTCCTCGCCCGAGACGTAGAGCACGTTTTCGCTGGCCTGCGCCAGGCGTGCCAGAGCCTGCAGCAGCAGGGTCGACTTGCCGATGCCGGGATCGCCGCCGATCAGCACCACGCCGCCGGCGACCAGGCCACCGCCCAGCACGCGATCGAACTCCTCGACGCCGGTGGGCTGGCGCGGCTCCTCGCGCGGCCGGATCTCGGCCAGCAGTTGCAGGCCGCTGGCACCGCCCAGCGCGGCGAAATTGCGCCCTGCCGGCTGGGCGGATTCGATCACCGCTTCAACCAGGGTGTTCCACTGGCCGCAACCGGGACACTGGCCCTGCCACTTCGGGGAACTGGCGCCGCACTCGGTACAGGAATACTGGGTCTTGGCCTTGGCCATCAGTTGATTGTCAATTGACGTCGATGAGCGGCACGCGCGCGGCCAGGGCACAAAACATTTCGTAGGCGACGGTGCCGGCTGCCGTGGCGACGTCATCGGCGGACAAATACATGTTTCCCGCACCGCCCCACAGCGTCACCGTGTCGCCAACGCCAACTGTCGACGGCAGCTCGCTGAGATCAACGCAGATCTTGTCCATCGAGACCCGGCCCAGGGTCCCTGTGCGCTGTCCGCCAACCTGCACCGGCGTGCCGGTCGGCGCATGGCGCGGATAGCCGTCGCCGTAACCGCAGGCGACGATACCGATGCGCATCGGGCGTTCGGCGACAAAGCTGCTGCCGTAGCCGACCGCGGCGCCGGGTTCAAGCTTGCGTACCGCGATCAGTTCGCTCTCCAGGGTCATCACCGGCTGCAGATCGAGCGCGACGGCGCTTTGCATGGCCGGGAAGGGCGAGGCACCATAGAGCATGATGCCGGGCCGCACCCAATCCCCGATCGCCTCGGGAAAACGCAACAAGGCCGCCGAATTGGCCAGGCAGGCGGGCAGCATGCGCTGGCCCGCAATCGAACGGAAGCGCTCGAGCTGGTGCTGGATGCCGCGAGCTTCGTCGGCATCGGCGAAGTGCGTCATCAGGGTCACGGATTCCAAGCAGTCGGCGGCCACCAGCCGGTCCAGCGCCACACTGAAGTCGTCGGCATCGAAACCGAGCCGGTTCATGCCGGTATTCAGCTTCAGGTAAACCGGCTGGCGCCGCGGCAGGCAGGCATCGATCAGCGCGTCGACCTGCCACATCGAATGCAGTACCGAAGTCAATTCGAGTTCGGCGAACAGCGGCAAATCGTCGGCCTGGTAGGGACCTTCCATCATCAGGATGGGATGGGCCAACCCGGCATCGCGCAGCGCCATGGCGCCTTCGAGTTCCACCAGGGCAAAGCCGTCGGTGGCGTCGCTCAGGGCGCGCGCCGCGGACAGCAGGCCGTGGCCATAGGCGTCGGCCTTGACCACGCTCCAGACTTGCGCCGCGCCCACATGCTGCTTCACGACGCGGTGATTGTGGCGCAGCGCCGCCCAGTCCAGGCGCGCGCGTATCGGTCGCGACATTTCCGCTAGGCGGGCTTCTTCGCGATCAGGAGGGCATGCAGCCGCGTCGAAGCGAATTCGACAAAGGTGGCCACCAGCCGCGAGCGGAACTTTTCCTTCGGATAGACCATCGACAGCGTGCGGATCAGGCGCGGCTTGAGCGGTATCGCCACGATGTCGCCGAGCCGCTGCTCCTTGCTCACCGAGGAGCGCGAAGCGATGGCGAAACCAAGTCCGGTTTCGACCACGCCGTTCAACGCAATCGGA